>JALWYQ010000028.1 GCA_027078365.1 Phycisphaerae bacterium | reverse complement strand
CCTTGACAAGACCCACGCAACCTGCACTGATAAGGTCGTCTCTGGTTAGAGGAGGTTTTATATAACTAGCCACTTGAGAGACAATCCTATGTACTAGAGGAATGTACTCTACTACAAGCTCGTCCACGCTTTTTCTAGCGCAACTGCTATATGCCCTAGCTGCCTGCGCAGCTAGATGTGAAGTGCCACTTGAAGATACATCCATTTTATTTAAAACGGACTCTCTTACCTGAGTAGAGCCATATTCTTCTTTTGTATCAGTTTGAGAAAGCACTTTTATATTTATTGCCTAACCTAAACATACACATTAATAGAATCGTCATTAACAAACTCCAATTCTGCTTGCGCAGCAACCAAATCAGTAGCATTTGATTCAAAAGATTGTCCTTCTTGAGTTTGAGTGTTACCACTATCTTGTTCCATTGAACCAGAAGTAAAATCCGATTCAAATGCAGAGTTGTTATTATCATTAGCCAAAACAACCTCTACTTTTTTCACATCAATACCAGAATTATGCAATGTAGCAATTACCTGGGGCAGCTCTCTTTGGATGTGGTCTCTAACTTCACTACTCTGAACTTGCATAACACCACTGAGACCTTCATTGTCCTGAACCATTCGGATGTTAATCTTGCCAAGTTCTGGAGGATCTAATGCTATTGTCATGCTCTTCGTGTCTGGAGTAAAGTTCACCTTGATATCATCGATAACCTGGCGAGCTACATCTCTAACGGCTATTGTTTCATCAACAGAGGCGTTTGAAGCTACGGATGTATTAGAAATCTCTTGATTTTGTGGAACTACAACTTCGGATACTTCCAAATCCTTATGTTTAGCAGAGCCGCTCTTGATTTTGACATTTTCACTAATAGATTTGATTGCAACTTGTCCAAAAGAAGACTCTACTTTAGCCTGCCCTGAAGCTATATTCTCGTTCAGTCTTGAATCTGGCGAGACAGTAGCGTTTTTTAACTCACGAACCTTGCCACCAGAAATTATCTTCTCGATATGATGTGGCGTATCCGCAACTTTTGACACACTCTGCTTAGTCTCTTGAGAAGAAACCACCTGTTGCTCTTTTAGACCCTTACTTAATTGATTTGCCTTAGACTTATTTGGCTTCTGCAACTGCTCCAACGCTTTAGTATCATTCTGGACAACAGACTTTTCGCCGGTAGCGACAGTTTTTTCTTGGATAATATTATCAAGACTCTCCTTAGATGCCTTAACGGTATCAACGGACTCCTTAAAACCCTCAACCTCCAAATCTACTCTTGCCCCAAATTCAGAATTAGCTTTCTCAGCCACTTGAGATAAGGCTATTGGGTTACCCGCAACAGCATCAACCTTGCTTAACAGCTCAGGCTCAACATTTTGCGATTCAGCGTTTGCTGCAATAGTTTCTAGCTTATCGGGACTAATAGAGATTTTTTGCATATGAGCAATCACCTCTTGAACAGCTACTGGCTCTGCATCCTTTTGTTTACCGTCTTTTGTTTTTTGCGATTTAGAATGAATCTTCTTGTCTAATTGACCTGAAAAAGAAACGGTATCGTCCTTTTTATTACCCTTCTGCGCAGAGAAATCCACTTTAGCTCCATCACTTTTAGAGAAGCTTCTGGTAGAATCTTTAGCGGACAAACTTTTTAAAATTACCTTGTCTAATCCGGCAAGCGTATTCGGCATAATTACAAAACTCCAATTGTCACTATTTACAAGCAGGAGAGTTGGAGCAAATATTATGCCATCTCATTGACCGCACAAGCACAACAGTCCGTAAATACATTTAGTACAAGTATTTAAAGTTTTTTCCGCCTGGCGTATATACTGCGCGTAACAGTACAAAAAATTGCCACAGCTACATATATTTCCTACGCCTTAGACAATTTCTTCCTAATATAAATCCACAGCAAAAAACTGATATCGAACGCTACGGCTACAAGTTTCACTCTAAGGTGCTCACCCCCATTCACAATCCAGTAGTTAATATCAAAAAAAAATACACCTGGCTGTATAGAAAGGAAACGCATTGCCCTTTAACCTCTAACAGCTACTGCATTTTTATCACGTAAACAACTGTCATTACATAAGTTACAACGAGAAGCACCCACAGAGTGCAAGAATGGCACATGTTTTGCATTTATAGATTGTCTAAATATTTTTTCAGAGGTTTGCAATGATTAAGAACATTGACACAAATAAGCTACTCGAAGCAGGACTCAGAGCAGAGTCTCTGCGTCAAAACGTTATAGCTGGCAATATTGCCAATATAGCAACGCCCAACTACAAGAGCGTGAGTGTAAAGTTTGAAGAAGCCCTTGCAAAGGCCATAGAGCAAGGCAAAGAGAAAGAGATAAGTGAACTCAAAGGCGAGCTTTACACTCCAAGAAAGACAGCGGTTAACAGCAACGGCAACGACGTTGACCTTGACGTTGAAGTCAGCGAAATGGTCAAGAATACATTGCGTCATAAAACATATACTCTTCTTCTTAAAAAACGCTACTTTCAGATTAGAGAAGCAATAAACACTAAAGCGTAATGCTTGGATAGGAAATTAAAATGAGTGAGATTAATTCATTAAACCCAATCGATATTGCTACTAGCGGAATGATGGCGCAGGCGAAGAATTTAGAAGTAGTGTCTTCAAATGTCGCCAATGCAAGAACCACTGATGTTGGTGATGGAACTCCTTATCGCGCACTTAGAGCTCAGTTTTCAGCCGCTAATGACGAAGGCATTGGTGGTGTAGAAGTTGGGGATATCATTCGCGATATGAGCGATTTTCATAGAATACTAGCTAGACCAGGTGACCCCCGCAGCGATGCCGATGGCTACATTACATTACCAAACGTATCTCTACCACAAGAATTAATTAGTTTAAACTACGCAAGTAGAAACTACCAAGCAAACGTTGCCGTCTTGAAAAGATATCAAACGATGGTAAATACTGCTCTCGAGCTTCTTAAATAAAAAGGAATAGAAAATGCAAGTTAATTACAACCCAAATATACATAGAGCTTACGGGCAAAATATTTCAAACAACTCAAACATAGAAAAGAATAACGGTGAGAATAAAAGCGACTTTGCCAAGAATATCAATTCTTATATCAAGAAAGTCAATTCCGATCAGTTAAATTCAGAGGCCTCCATTCAAGATTTATTAACAGGCAAAAATCAGGACATAAACTCTGTGGTAGCTTCGGTTGCTAAGGCTGATTCTAGCTTTAATCTACTTGTTGGCGTAAGAAATAAGTTAATAGACGCCTACAAAGAAACTATGAGAATGCAACTATAGAATGCCCTAATCACCAAGTGATTCATTTAACTATAGCCACGGATGGATGAGGTTAATGAACTTTTTAAACATTATAAGTACAATTTGGAATAAAATCAGCGTAATGCAACGTGCCGTTATCATTGCTACTTTAATGGCATGTTGCATTATGTCTGTTCTTTTGACAAGTTGGGCAAGCAAGGCTGATATGCGGCCCTTATATATAGGCCTTAGCTTAGAAGATGCCGGTAAAGTTACCGACCAATTAACCGAACGTGGCATTGCCTACGAACTTAGAGGCAACGGAACAAGCATTTATGTTGCTCGTGAGAATGTTGCGTCAGCTAGACTTGAAATGGCAAAGGTTGGACTGCCAGAAACTCAACAAGGCGGTTATAAAATCTTTGAAAACACCAAAATCAGTGCAAGTCCTCTCGTGCAACAGATGAATCACAAACAAGCAATGGAAGAAGAGCTTGCAAAATCGATACAGATGATTAACTGCATCGAACATGCAAGAGTTTTAATTGTAACACCCGAACAAGCTCTATTTACTCAATCAAAAGTTGAAGCAAAGGCCTCTATTACTGTTAAGCTAAAACCTGGCTGGACGCTAAGTCAGGGGAATATCGCGGCAATCATCAATCTTGCATCAAGTGCTATCGAGGGTTTAACTCCAGCAAATGTCACTATCGTAAACAGCGATGGTAAATTATTAACAAAAAGAGACGAAGATGATTTTGCTCAAAGCTCAAATACATATCAAGACTACAAACAAAGAGTTGAACAAGGCTTGGCCACAAAGGCTCTAAATATGCTTGAAGCAGTGCTAGGTCCAGGACGTGCATCCGTTAAGGTTAGTGCTGATATCGATATGACAACCGTCACAACTCAAACTATATCGTACGACAAAAAAGGTGTGCCAACGAAAGAGTCAATCAATACAACAACCAAAACCAAAAATACTCCTAAGAAGGTGGCAGCAAAAGAAGGAGCAACTCAGCAAGAAACTACAACAGAGAAAGAAGAAAAGAATGAAACCGAGATGCTCGTTGGTAAAGTTGTAACAAATAAGGTTGTCGCTCCTGGAAAGATTAATGCCCTCTCTGTTGCTGTTGTTGTCGATTTAAGCATGCCAAAACCACTTGTAGCAGATTCGGCAGCACCAACCGATGCGACAAAGACAAATCAACCTACCAAGCAAGCATCGCCAAATCAAAAGATTATGACTGTCGAGCAGGTTAAAGAAATAATCAAAAACGCATTGGGTCGTGAATTACTTACAAAAGAGGATGCATTGACTGTTGTTGATGCTCCTTTTGTGCAAACTAGGATGCTTGAGATGCCTACAGTAGAGACTGCCGGACCTGTCGGTATTGAAAAATATATCGGCCTACTGAAAGATTCGTCAACTGCCATCGTGGCCTTCTTTGCATTTTTAACATTGTTGATATTTGGCAGATCTTCAAAGAAACAAAAGAAATCATCTTCTAATGCTGAAGATCAGGATGAACTTCTTGAAGAGTCGCCTCTAAAAGGTATCTTGCCTGAGCTAGATACTGAAACCCCAGAAATAGCATACCGCAAGCATGTTTCACGCACACTTCGTCAAAACCCTGAAGAGGTCAAACAGCTATTTGCATCTTGGATTGCTGAGGAGGTTTAACGGTGGCGATTAGTGGAAAAAGAAAAATAGCAATGCTACTTATATCTCTTGATGCAGATACTGCAAAAGAGCTACTCAGTGACTATCCACCTGATACCGTTCAGGAGATTGTCATGGAAATGGCTAGACTTGATGCCACTGGCAAGAGAGGTGGCGATGAGTTCGTAAAGGTTATGGAGGAATTCTGCGTTGGTCTAGAAAAACAGAAAAATGGCGGAATGCATGTAAAGACCTTCTTGAATGAAATCCTAGAAGACATAGAGAAACAAGAGCATGCTGATCCAAAGGAGATTGACGCATTCAAACAAAAAGACCCTTTCTTTGCTATTTCTTCTTGTAGTGCTGATATAATTTCGAAGGCTATCATGTATGAGAGACCTCAGATTATTGCGTTAATCGTCTCATCCTTGCCAGCTAAAACAGCAACGGAGGTTATGGCAACTCTCGACCCTGATGTTGCAAAGTCTGTTGCTTGTAAGATGGCAATGCCAAAAGATATTGCCCCGAAAACACGACACCGTATTGGGGAAATGGTCTTGCGCAGGATTGCAGAGCTAGGTTCTGTAGAGGATTCCTCAAGTACAGATATGGAACCGACAGAAAACCTTAGAAAAGTAGCGATGGTATTGTCGGGGCTCGAACAAGATGCTCGAGACACTCTATTAGATGAAATCTCAAAAAGAGACAAAGACACCGCCAACACTGTGAAGGCTTTGATGGTAACATGGGACGATATTCCTCGTATCTACGACAGATCTCTACAAGAAGTTCTTCGCTCTGTCGAACCTGGTACTCTTGCGAAAGCTATTTACGGCGCATCTCAAGCTATTATCGATAAGATTAGAGCAAATATTTCTGAAAGAGCTGTACAGGCTATGGATGAAGAAATGGCTCTGATGCAAGATCCTCTCAAGAAGGAAATTCTAGACGCAAGAGAAGATGTGATAAATCCATTACGTGAAGCAAATGAGACGGGACAACTCAGATTTATTGAAGGCTAACAGATGGCACATGCTTTAACTGTAAAAATAAATAAAAAGTTTCAGAAAATTGACGTGATTGATCCATCGTCACTCAAAGAGGAACTCGATCAAATGCAACAAAGACGAGTTTCTCTTGAAGAAAAGAGAGAGGATGCGCAAGTTAAATACCAAAGACTCTCTCAAGAGTTAGAAGAAGAAAAAGAAAAACTCAAAAGTCTCAGCTCTGCTATATCTAATGCGCTAACAGATATGGATAAGTTGCATCAATACGCTATAGCGCAGCACAAGCAAGAGATTGTCCGGCTAAGCATTGAGATTGCAAGAAAGATAATGCTAAAACAAATAGAGCTAAAAGACTATAACATTGCAGACATTATAGAAAAAACACTAGAGCGTTCGCCAGACAGACAAAATATTTTGATTTTTGTCAGTCCAGAGGATTACGAGTTTTGCTCTAATTTTATCAAAGAGAACAAAGATCATCCAATTGCAAGATTAAATATTAATTCGTCGCCTGATGTACCAAACGGTCAATGTAAAGTTGACACATCAAAAGGCGTAATTGAATACTTCATTGATGAGCATCTATCACGAATATCGGATGTCTTAGGGGCTAGTTTGTAGTGGAATTATTGGCTGAACAATTCAATATAGATTTTAACGAACTAGATACTCTCCTATCTAACGTGGATTTATTGCGTCCTAACGGAGCTGTTGTACGAGTTACGGGTTTAACTCTTGAGAGTAATGGGCCTCAGGTTGGACTCGGAGAAATGTGCAATGTCTCTGTTCGTGGCGGCAAAAATATAATGGCTGAAGTAATCGGTTTTAGAGGTGGTCACATCATACTACTGCCATTAGAAGATATGGATGGAGTTAGCCCAGGAGATACAGTTAGCGCAACCCAGAGAAGACGACTTCTTCCGCTAGACAATAGCATTCTTGGAAGAGTGATTGATGGTCTTGGCAGACCGATTGACTCTAAAGGCCCCTTAGCTGCTACATCTACGAGACCAATAGAAGCTGATAGCCCCAAACCACTAGATAGAGCCAAAATAGATAAGCCCCTACCGCTTGGCATAAGGGCTATTGACTCGCTACTAACACTTGGAAAAGGTCAACGTATCGGAATATTTGCAGGTAGTGGTGTTGGAAAAAGCGTTCTATTGGGCGATATTGCAAAGAGCTCAAGTGCACAGGTTAATGTTGTTGTCTTGGTTGGTGAACGTGGCCGAGAAGTAAGAGAATTTCTCGAAGAAAACTTGGGCCCGCAGGGTTTAGCTAAAAGCGTTGTTGTAGTTGCAACGTCAGACTCTACCGCTATTCAGCGAGTTAAAGCCGGCTCTGTTGGCGCAACTATAGCCGAATTTTTCAGAGACCAAGGACTAGATGTTCTATTCATGATGGACTCGCTAACTCGCTTTGCGCAGGCTCAGCGAGAAATTGGCCTTGCCGCTGGTGAACCACCTACAAGTAAGGGATATTGCCCTAGCGTATTTGCAAAGATGCCTAAATTAATAGAAAGGCTTGGAAACTCAGATACTGGCACTATAACAGGTATTTTTACAGTTCTAGCCGAGGGAGACGACCTTAACGACCCTGTCGCAGATAGTGCGAGATCTCTTCTTGATGGCCACATAGTTTTATCTAGAAAACTTGCAGCTAAGAGCCACTTCCCTGCTATTGATATTCTTACAAGCGTAAGCCGACTAATGAATAACGTAGCAAGTGAAGAACACAAAAAGGCCGCAGGTGATTTGCGTGAGATCTACGCTACATACACAGACGCTGAAGATTTAATAAGCATCGGTGCATTCGCGCCTGGAAGCAACAAGAAAATAGACGGCGCAATCGCACTTATAGATAGCATTCACAGCTTCCTTCGTCAGGATATTGGTCAAAGCTCTAGCTATGAAGATACAATTTCTATGATGACACAAATCTCTAGACGCTGGAAAGAAATCCTAGAAGATACAATATCCACGAATAGTTAATGCGAGAGTGTGTTTTGAAGTTTAATTGGAGGCTAGACAGAATATTAGAAATCAAGAGACTGCAAGAAGATATCTTGCGAGGTGAACTTGCAGCTATTATTCAGCAAAAGATGTCGCTTCAGAGCCAAATAATGTTGATAAAAGCAAATACCAAGACGATGCTACTCTCGCTTAAAAGAGAATCTCTACAAGAGAGACTCTCTCATCAGCAATTTGTGATGAGTGCTGATAGCGCAACTAGGATTAAAATAGAAAGCTTACTTAAAGAAATAGAATCATTAAAAGAAAAAACGAGTGAAAAGAAGGCTCAGATTCTTGCTGTTAGAAAGGCAAGAAAAGGTCTTGAGAAACTAAGAGAAAAGGCACTAGAAAAATTTGAAAAAGAGTATCACAAGAAAGAACAGAACGAAATTGATGAAGTTTCAATAGTAGCTAATGCACGTAGCATTGTGCACAAATTCTCATACATGAATCAATAAGTTATTGCATCAAACGGAGATGATTGTGGATAAAAAAATGATAATAAAATTAATAATAGCTGGTCTAGTTAGTTTCGCTCTAGCCTTTGGGGTGTTTTTCTTCTTACTTAAAAAGAACCCAGAAGATACAAATGGAGTAGACCCCCTAACGCTAACGGATGCAAAAGAACAGCAAGATTATGTAGACCCTTCAGCTCCATCAGAGAACCAAGTAAGTAAAACTAGAGCTGATATACTAACAGAAAAACAAATGAAATCTCTGATTATAGATTTAAAAGAGAGAAGAAAAGAGTACGACCAAAAAGAAAAAGAACTTGAGATGTGGGAAGCCCATCTTAAAACAGCACAGGCAACTCTCGACAAAGATTGCCAAAGACTCGAAGACTTGAGGCTCAAATTAGTTTCAACAATGGCAGACTTTAAAATTAGCAAAAAACAACTAGACGATAGCATATTGGAAATCCAACAGATTGAAAAAGACAACCTAATCTGGCGAGCTTCTGTGTACGATAAAATGGATGCGGCTTCAGCTGCCACTATTTTCATAGATATGGTAAAAAATAAACAATTAGATGATGCAGCAAAGATAATCCACTATATGAACGAAAGAAACGCCGCAAAATTACTCGCCGAAATCGCCAATACCGACCCTAATATGGCAACGGCAATTAACGCTAAACTAAAACGAATTAAGGAGCAAAGTATATAATGGATATTGCAACCATAATAGGTATTGTCTTGGGTTTCTTGCTTCTTGCCGTTTCAATATTTGCAGGTGGCGGAGCAATGGCCTTCGTGAATGTTCCATCAATGTTTGTAGTTGTTGGTGGTACAATAGCTTCGGTATTGATACACTTTTCACTTGCGCAGTTTCTTGGCATCTTCAGTGTTATGAAGCAAGCCTTCTTAAATAAGACAACCAAGCCCGCAGATATAATTCAAGAGATAGTAAACTATGCCGCCATTAACAGACGCGATGGAGCTCTTGCACTAGAGCAAGAAATTAGAAAGACAAACAATCCATTCATGGCAAAAGGTCTTCAAATGCTCGTCGATGGCTTAGAAGATGACGCTGTTAGAGAATCTTTAACACTCGAAATTGACTACCTCCAAGAGAGACACTCCACTGGTAAAAAGATTCTAGAATTTATGGGGGCCTCCGCTCCGGCATTCGGTATGATTGGTACGCTCATCGGTCTTGTACAGATGCTTCAAAACCTCAGCGACCCGTCTGGTATTGGTGTTGGTATGGCGACAGCTCTTATCACAACGTTCTACGGTGCTGTATTAGCCAACTTGGTTTTCATTCCTCTCGCAGGTAAGTTGGGGCTTTACTCAAAAGCAGAGAGTCTCTCAATGGAAATGATTTGCGAAGGTATCTGCGCAATCTCAAGGGGAGAAAACCCAACATCGGTTCGTGAAAAGATGCAAGCGTTCATTTCTCCAAATTCTAGAGAAGAGATTAAAGCTACCGTATAATGGCAAAAGAAAAGAAACAAATACCAGAAGAAGATCCGGGTGGAGCGCCCGAGTGGATGGTCACCTTTAGTGACTGTATGACTCTTCTACTGACATTTTTCGTTTTGTTATTGAGCTATTCATCATTTGATGAAGCAAAGCTAAGAGATCTTAGCGACTCACTTGGTAGAGAAGAGCCAATTGTCCAAAAGGCAAATGCGATGAGACTTGACCCTGTGGTTAGTTCTCGCAGCAAAGATAAAACTCAGCCAACGCTAAACGAAAGTATAACACCAGACACAACACAGGTTAAAAACGCCAATATTTCGCCTAGGAAGAAACCGATTAACTTTAGAAACTTAAAGGTCTTTACCGTTGCATCCAAAAAAGTTTTCTTTGGCTCTGGAGTACAACTGACCCCTACCGGCAAAGAAATTTTGAGGGCTGTTTACGTCCTAAACAGACACAAACCGGCTAGACTTGTCATAAGTGAATTTGGTAAGAACGGCGGAGATAACTTGAGCATAAGAAGAGCAAATGCCATAGTTAATTACTTGATAAAAAAAGGAGTTGATAAAGACTCTCTAAACATCTCAATTTCACAACTCGGAGGAAATATCGAAGGAGACCGTACTGTCGAGATAACACGATTAGAGAGGAGCCTATACGAATGAGTAAGAAAAAGGTTGAAGATGACGGGCCAAAAGTACCCGGTTATATCGTTACCTTCTCAGACATGGTAACACTTTTGTTGACATTCTTTGTATTGCTTTTGAGTATGGCAAATACACAAGATGATGCTAAATTCCATAAGGGACAGGCTTCAATAAAAAGAGCTATTGCAACTATGGGACTCGCTGGTTTCTTGCCTAGTAAAAGAGAAGATACACCTACTAAATACGCACCAATAAAATATTCTGTCGATATGGAAGAAGATCAAAAAGAAAACGTAGAAACAAAAGACCAGTACCAAACCCTACGAGATACGATATTTCGACTTGAGTCTCTTGTTACAGTTTCTCCGTCTCAGATTGTTGGAACTGAGCCAATATTTGAAACTATTGGCTTAAAATTCAACACAGGAACTGCTGAATTATCACCGCAGATGCATCAAAAACTTAAAAACTTTTCGATAGATCTAGCCGCATCTCTGTCTGAGAGCAGAACAATCATATACATAGTGGGCTTCTGCAAAGACTACAACAACTTAAATAAGAATTTAGCTATCTCATCACTTAGAGCAAAATTAGTGACAGATTCGCTTAAGAAAACGATACATCAAAATCCATATCTAGACATATACTATTGGGGTGCAGGTAGCGGTGGAGACTGGGTTACTGGAAGAGCCGCCCTAGATAGCAATTCAGATATAACCATTGCCATTATAACTGCGCAATAGCACTGATTAAACATATTCGAAGAGCATGAAGGGCTTGAAGAGGTACCGGTGGTGTTTGAAATTGTAAGTAGCATGAGTAACGCTTGGAGACGCTAACCACTAACCATTAACACCTAACCACTGACACCCTAACTGTTTTAATGCAAAGGAACGCATGGGCGACCACAAGGGTCGCCCCTACTATTTATTGTTTCTTAATGAACTTTATCTCGCCCCACTTATTAGGCATATGACAATTCAAGACTCCAACTACTGGCCAAGTTGCATACTCATGTGGGCTCATACGCCTCTTAGCATAGTCAAATTCACCGTTGTATACATGCCCAAGATAAGCCTTCCATACATTCTCACCTACAACAGGAGAATATGGCCCCTTAGTAAATTTCTTTAATGCTTCCCAAGGAACAGCTAATTCAACACTCCAACAGAGATCTTTATCGTAAGAATAGTTTAGAGTTCCATTTATCGCAACCGCACTCTTTAGCCCTTGGCAATTCCAAGTCCAATCGGCAACTGTCTTTTCTGTTAGCGGCAAGTTAAGCTCCTTGCGGCACTCTTTGCCCTGTGGGTAATGCGGATACGGCAAGCTAAGTGTTAAGTCAGAGACATTGTTGAGCGGATTAATGTGAATTTCGATATAATTACGTCCATCAGCATCTGGGTCAATTAAGAATTTAAGAAAAGAATCTCTAAACATGATTTCAGGTTCACCAGTATGCAAGTTGTTCTTATCTAGATGTTCATGGCTTCCACCTTTAACGCGTTCTCCATAATAACCAACTATATTGGTGTCATAAATCGTATATCCTACATAGATATATTTTTCATCCCAAAGTAATTTTGCATAAGAAGGAACGGTAGGTTCTGAGCCATCAACTAGATTAAGAAATTTTATTACTGGGGCATCCATCCAAACCTTCTCATTTAAGACTCCATCAATCACAATATCGCCATCGTTAACTTCTAAGCAACTATAACTAGTATTTGAGTTATCTTGCGGAGTGCTTAAAACCATTCCAGCAGCTTGCAAGATTCCAGCAAAACAAATTAACAGCAGTAGCAAGAGTGACATTCTTATTTTCATACTGACTCCTTTCCATAATTTCACTCTATTATCTCATACATCAGAACAAATATATCGTACAAAGAGAATAAAACTAGATTTTTTTAAGAAAACACACAAAGATATTAAATCGCTATGAATTGTCCGTAAGATCCTCTTTATATCTCTACAATTTCGCTTGTAATCTGTTTATGGACTCAGTAGTATGCGAAAATATATGGGAGACAAACTAGAGTTCAATTGAAAAAATCTCCTCAAATAACTATAAATAGCTCTGAAGGAAGATGATGTCTAATATCGAACATGCAAGATTTTGGGAAGGTAGAGAAACTCCAAACTACTTCCATCCGGCAGTCTGCAATACAGCAGATGGTAAGCTCATGATGACATTGCAGCTTCATTCTGGTGTTTCTGACACATACGGTGATCCGGAGTTCACAATTTCTCAAGATGGCGGTGTCTCTTGGCCATCTCCAGAACCTATCACTGCACTTGAAACCATTAGAGTCTCCGAAACAACAGCCGAAGCAGTCTCGGATATCAGACCAGTGTATCACCCTTTAACAAAAAGCGTTTTAGTCACAGGGGTTGTAGCATTCTACTCAGAAGATAAATGCGTGACTGCGGATAAGGATTTTGATGCTAATCGCTATAGACAATGCCCTGTATATGCGGTTTATCGCAGCGATGGAACATGGTCTAAGAAAAGAAAACTTTTACCAGAATCTTTTTTGAAGGACAGCTTTGATTGGCGCACTGCCTGCGCACAGGTCTTGGTGTTACCCGATGGTGATTTGATTTTACCGATATACTTCAAGCCTAACCAAGCAAAGCTCTACAGTGTATGCACCGTCAGATGTAGTTTTGATGGCGAAGAGATGGCTATCAAAGAAGTCGGGCCTATGCTTTCAACCGATGCGGGTCGTGGTTTTCTTGAGCCTTCAGTTATTGATAAGAGCGGAACATTTTACCTAACCATACGCGCAGAAGACAATAAGGGTTACTGGGCAGAATCTAGTGACGGATTGAACTGGGTAAACTTAAAACCGTGGAAATGGGATAACGGCGACGAGCTTAAAACGTCCACAACTCAGCAGCATTGGTTAAAAATCCAAGATAAACTATATCTGGTCTATACAAGAGAAGATAAAAGCAACAAAGATGTCATAAGATGGCGTGCTCCTCTATTTATGGCAGAAGTTGATTTAGAAGAGAATTGCCTTCTAAGAGAAACTGAACAAATAGTTCTGCCGCTAGAATTTAGAGATGGTGAGCCCAATCTAATGGGCAACTTCAATGTTTTTAACATGTCAGAGACAACAAGCATCGTTACAGATGCCCCTACATGGTTCAAAATAGTCAAGGGCGAAAGAGTCGAAGACGATTACCTTGATGATGTGCGGACAGATGTTTGGATAGCAACGATTAAGAGTCCTTAAATTAAAGGACCTCAAGATGAGTGTTTCAGAAAATATCACAGCGCGAGCTTGCAACAAATCTGAGTTGCATGAGATGATTGGGCTTGTAGACTCTGTTATGAGAGAGGGAAGCGACCAGACTTTCCTTACAGATTACCCGCTTGTTTATCAAGAGAAGAATTTAGAAAATATTTTCGTAATCAAAGTTAACGATGAGATAGCCTCTGTAGTGCCATTTCTGCCTAGAGAAATCGTTGTTGATGACTGCCAATTTACCGCTGGAATTATCTCTCCAACAGCAACATCGCCTAATCATCGCAGAAAAGGCTACGCCGGTAAATGTGTCAATGCATGCTGCGAAAAGATGATTAAAGATGGCATCTCCCTTGGGATTTTATGGACATCGACTGATAATTACAGGTTCTATGGACACTCAAATTTTCAACTGATTCGCAGTCAGGACTGCTTCTATACGTGCAAGAAAGCAGATGCAAATCTATTTGCAAACAACGGACATTCGATTGTTGAATACAATCCGCAATCACAGCAATATATAAAAGATATTCAAAGCATGCACGAGAAAGAGATAGTCGGCGTCCTTAGAGCATCGCAAGATTACCCTTCCTTGTTCTCTCTTCCAAAGTCAAAAACTCTCATCGCACTAAAAGATGATAAAGCTGTTGGGTACTTGATGGTCTCAGACTCAATCAACAAGCCTGGGCTAGTAGAAGCTGGCGGCGAAAAAGAGGCTGTTGAAACACTCATCAACTACGCCCTATCAGAACTTGATGACGAAACTACTCTACAAGCCTATGCTAATCTTTCACCAACAGTAATGGGCGATTTATTCGAGGAAAGATTACCTAATCGCAAAGATATTACCACTGCCACTGGCATGATGGTGCGCATCAACAATGCTAGCGATTTTCTAAACAACATAAAGTCATGGTTAGAACAAAAAAATGCCGGCGCAGTCAGAAGATTCTCCATATCCATAACAGACACCTCAGAAGTAGTCAGTTTCAACTTTAGCGAACAGGGTCTGGAATTGGGCAGTGATTGCATGGACACAAATCTAACAATATCGCAACAAGAACTAGCCTCAATCGTATTTGGACCGCATCCAGAGTACCCTGTTGATACTCCAGAAGTTTTGAAGGATTTATTCCCGCTATACTTCCCAATCTGGCAATTGGATCACAGTTAAGGTGTTAGCGGTTAGATGTTGATGGTTAGGGGTTAGCATCTCCAAGTACCACCAATGAATTGTACATCTTTGGCGATCTTCTCGTTCCTAGCGACGATTGCATTCTTGGCGTTAAAGCAGTTAAAAGGAAAGCAAGTAAAACCCTGATATCAACGTGGCACTCTAGCTACATTGCAAGTATCGTCATAAGCAATCTATTTCTATGCCGATATTATTTGAAGACGTAGTATTTTAGTCTGATACTAGCAGTGTCTTTGAGTTGCTTTTCTTTTACGCGGTTTATCTTACCGTCGTACCACAGAACAACAACCCCATCCCAATAACTCTTAAAATCATTTGATTTCAAGTAAGCAACCCACGTCTTATCTTTAATGCCCTTAGGGTTGTAAATCAAAAACCTTCGTTTCTTAGAGTTTTCTAACTGCGTCTTTTCAATTTCAGTCAAATTACTCCCTAAATGCGGCAACTTGGTTAAAGTTAAAGGCAGATTAGGTGTTTTACCATGCCCTTCCGGCCAAATATCCATGCGTATTAAGATCATCTGTACGCGTTCTTTGTTAGGGTATCGCTGAACAAAGAAAGGCGACAAGCAAAGAAGATAGAAAGCTATGAGAGCATAACAACGCCATCTTGCTTTAGTTTTCTTCAGTAACAACACAACACTTATTGCAACTCCCAATATCAAACAAACGCCAATACTTATATAGCTAAACTCAATACCAAACCCCAGAACTTCTCCAGACATATCAATCAAGAAAAGTAGTAGCAGTGAAAATACAAACACTAAGATATTTAGCTGCCAAAGCCGTTTTTGTAGGTTCTTCATTTTATGTCATCCATCTAATCAATTAAATTGCATTCGCTGTAATTAAGCACAGCCAGCAATCCTTAATTATTTTAAAACTAAAATATTTGATAAATCATGGCAATTTAAATTCTAAAGACAACGAAGCGATTAAGAGGCCTGTATTTGAGACAGTGGTATAGTTGATATTTTTCAAACAGTTATTCTAGGATTACATCAAAAAAGTCTAGATTTTTCTTTCCGTCAATCAGCCTCATCCAATTCTCAACCTTTTTAATCTCTCCGTTTTTGTATAGAACTAGAGCCTCTTTATTATTTTTAAACCACTTTTTAATATGACATATCGCAACAAAATCTGATTCATCAGCTGTATTTGAATTAATAATCAAAGCCCTATTTGCATCAAATGCAGTAGAATTAGAGGCCTTGATTATAGAATCTGATTTTAATTGCGCAATAACAGTGTCTATATCTATAAGATTGGTATCAAGAGAGGTCTTTACTTCGCACAAAATAAAGATATCGCGCTTAAAGTTCTTAGGTGTCATCGGCTTTGTAAGTTCCCATACCACAAAAGCAGATAACAATAATAGGATTATGCCCCCAAACAAAAGCCTTGACTTTGATTTCATTACTCGCTCCCCTATCCTATTAGGATCTCCTCTTTTCATATTAATTCCGTCATTTAGTTTTTCCATAAGTATAGAAAACAAGGTTAGCACATTGGTTCACATACTCATCAGGATTATCAACAGCTAATATGTTACCATCTTTATAGAGAACAAAGTTCGCCTTTTCTCCCACAGTTATTGCAATCCAATCATCCGAAGAATTCAAATAACCAGAATTATATATAAGCACAATCTTATCTTTCGATGGTTTTGTTATTGAATCAATAGGACTGAGAGTATAGTTTTGTCTATGAAAAAACGGTATATCAGAAACCGACTCAAGAGGAGCTGATTTGGTATTTATTGTCATTGAGCCATCTGATTTTTTTATTAGCAAGGAATTCTCTAATAAATATTCTCGGATTGTTGTCAAGCACGCTATTTGGCGAATGCGAAAGGAAGATATGAAACGAGCCTGCCAGCCATCAACGCCAATCGCCGCTACTATTATAGCAATCAGAATCACAACCAAGGCCACAGCGTAGTTTTTTTTAGACATCTTCTTCATATTAATTGTTTCCATCAATAAGTGCCCCCTATGAACAGCAATAACCAATCTCGAACAACTTGTAAACGCAACTGATCACTATAGGCATCATATTCCCTGTGACGCTTGCTAGGTTTTAATTGTGGCAGATCCATTCTTAAATTCCAAAACCATCTTACACAACATTACTCTAGTAAGTCTAAACGGGTAATAACAGAAGTACAATAATTTTTTTCGTGGCAATTCACCGGGGAGTTGCATTCATATTAAAGCAGTCAAGGTGTTTATTAGTGCGCAAAGGAAAGGCTCGCAAAGTATTGCACTCTGCGAGCCTTATTAATCCTGGCGATAACCTACTCTCGCCCATAAGAC
>JALWYQ010000027.1 GCA_027078365.1 Phycisphaerae bacterium | reverse complement strand
AGCTACCACTACCATTATCGTAAATCACAGAGTTTGTGATTGTTGGTTGTGAGTAATAGCAATAAACACCATCCCTCACATTTGAATAAATTTTACAGTTGTTCATGTTCAAGACAGAGTCATTTGTACTTACATTGTTGTTGTATTTGCTAATGATTCCTTGTTTTCTATTGTTTCTTACAATGCTATCAGTTAAGGACAATGTACAATTTGTTACGCTTACACCACTCAAAGTATTCTTCTCAATAATACAGTTAGAAATTGCGAAATTGACATCCTCTCCATAAATGCCATTTCCATAAAGGCCATTCTCACGAATAATAGATCTAATGGTAACTCCATCAACTAGAATGCCATTATTAGCCACAACTAGATCTTTTGTCATTTTTGTACCACTCAATACTGTTTCGTTTTGCTTAATATTTCGTTCATTAATGTTAGTTTCATAACCAGCAAAACCACCATAAACAGAGATGCCTTCTGGGATTACAAAACTGCTATTTTCTATTGCATACAAATCATCAAACTCACCTGTAATTGGCATATAATTACCCTTTGCAATCCATATCTGCGTGCCACAGCCACCAATTCTAATTCTATAGATTGCATCGCGTAGGTCGGTATAGGCATTAGCCCAAGATGTACCCGTGTTGTAACCAGTAGCTGATTTGTCGACATAAACAATATCACCTCCAAAACAACCAATCTTAGTTTTCTTGTTTGCACTTGCGAGAGAGTCTGTTCCTGAAAAAAATCTTACTCGATTTAAAAGGTGCATTCCAGGCTCAGCATCTCCGTTTACTATCACACTTACACTTACGCTTTCAAAATCACAAGGATCATTGGGGTTATTGGGGGCAAGATCGCCAATGTTCCACGTACAGCTACGGTCGCTTGAACCATAGCTACCAGTTTGACTGGTTAATAAATTGAATGTGACTCCATCTGGTAAATAGTCCTTAATTGTTATGTTTGAAAGAGTCTGACCGCTAACATTTTTGTACTTAATTGTGTAAACTAAACTACCATCAGGTAAGACGGTCGCATTAGGGTCATTTCCAAGACTATCTTTTAACGTTATTTCAATTTTAGGGCTAATTGTCTTGCCAATTGAGATAATTGAACCTGAACTTACATCAGAGCCGCTCGATTCAAATGACTTAAAATCACTGCCCCAACCAGTGAAGTGGCAATGGTATGATTCATTCCAACCTGACAAAACACTTGGGGTTAAGTCACTGTAAATACCACTTGTAATCGCAGGATCGGCAAAGCTGGTGACATACTCGCCGCCAGATTTATTGGCGGATATTCCCCACTCATCTGGTAACCAGTTAAATCCACTAGAGTGATCGGCTAAACATATCAATCCACACCCACCCCCTTCAAGTGCAAATCCAATCATTTGAGAAAAAAGAGTCCTACTTTCGTCTGGTCCCGAACAGGTGTGATAGTCAACATCATGACCAGTCAACAATATATTGCCAGTTATTCCGTTCTCAAGCAGTAGAGGTGAGTTAGGATCGCTAGGATCTACCAATCCCACCAATCCACTTGTACTTGTGCTTGGATTTGTACCTTTATAATTATTCCATCCAACAATTAAGACGTCGTGTGAAGCGAGGTCTGCCTCTGTTACAGGGTTATTAGGATCGCGAACATCAAAATTATTGATTCCAAGAATTGGTAGTGCTGTAACTATCTCTTGGTTTGTATTACAGCTGTAAACAAGAAATTTGTAGTTATCTAAATTAGATGGATGAGCAAACGTAGTTGTGCAAAATAAACAGATCACTAGGCTTGCAAATAAATATGCGCATAAAGATACTATCTTATTCATTTTGAAATTCCTCAAGATTAAAGATAATGATTTTGGATTTAAAGTTTTTTTCTTCTAAGCAACAGACTGCCAATTCCAAATAGAGCAATCGTCATTGGTTCAGGAACTACATGGAAATCTATCCAATTTATAGTTTCGTATATGCCTGTTCCATAATTCTCAAGGGTAATATTAAACTCAGATCCATCTTGCCAATGGCCGCTTAATACAGACTCGACAGAATCAAAATCATAATCGGTTACATACATAGCTACACAATCCTTCATTGTCTGCATCGCAAAGCCAATTTTCAGAATATCGATTGTACCACCATAAATATTAGCGAAGGCTTTTGGAACAATACCTAAATAGTGAATTGCACCTCCATACATATCTATTGTTGCATACCGGTCTGCTCTAAAATCACTTATATCGTAATTACCTGTGCTTTGGATATTAATATAGGCATAATCGTCAGCGTAAATATCCTCACCCCATCCACCATCAATTAAGGTTTTGGATGTTCCAGATGACGACCACATATGAAAGTGGTCTGTTAAAACGTGATCATACACAATACTTGCATTAGCAAATGCTGTGATTGCTAAGATTAGCAAGCCAATTAATCGCTTCCTCATGCTGTTTCTCCTACTGAAATAATATACGCATTACTCCCCAATACATATGATTGGAGACACTAACTACATGTGTTATGCTCAACCTAAGTCCTGCAAGACTCTTTCGGACACAACAGCAGATAGTGCCCCCAATCTTATGCCGAAAGAAGGCACTGCTCTGTTGTACGTTCCGATTAAGAATTTGCAGGTTCAGGTTGAAACGTCAACAACTCAGTAATCTATATTCAATTATTAAACTCAATAGCCTTATAATAACGTAAATACGTGACTATTAGCAAGGGTTTTATGATATTGTCAGGAAGTTTTTTAGAAAAGCAAGTGTGAAAGATAAAAGCCAAATAAGTTTCATGACTATTTTTCTGAGCTTGATTTAAGTTAACGATCTGCAGTTAACTCATTCGTAGCTAATCCAAAGTTAAATTACCTTGAAAAAACCCTCTAATACGGCTATAAACGTCTCCTAATATAATCCCATTGGCAAGTATTAAGAAATATAAGGACAAAACAAAGTTATGAGATACTCTAAAGCTCTTATCCCAACGGTTAAAGAAGTTCCAAATGATGCTGAAATTCCTTCTCACAGACTGATGATTCGTGCTGGCCTTATGCGTAAGCTCGCAAGCGGTACATACACTTACCTACCAGCAGGATGGAAGGTCCTGAGCAAAATAATGAACATCGTACGCCAAGAGATGAACAAATCAGGCGCGCAGGAGATACTAATGCCCGCCGTCCAACCACTTGAGCTTTGGCAACAGACCGGAAGAGACGTCGCTTACGGCGAGACCATGTGCAAATTCACAGACCGCCATGGCAGAGAGAACGTATTAGCCCCAACCGCAGAAGAAGTTGTAACACATGTCGCAGCGGCGGAGCTAAATTCATACAAACAGCTTCCATTCAATATTTACCAGATAAGCTTTAAGTTTCGTGATGAGTTTAGGCCGCGTTTTGGAGTATTGCGCAGCCGTGAGTTTATCATGAAAGACGCCTACAGTTTCCACGCAGACGCGGAGAGCCTAGAGGAAACTTACCAGATAATGTACAACACGTACAAATCAATATTTGAGAGATGCGGAGTTAAGTACGTAATAGTTGAAGCAGAGGCTGGCGAGATGGGCGGAAGCGGCTCGCATCAGTTTACCGTCCCATGCGAGAACGGTGAAGACATTATCGTATATACTCAAGATGGCGAGTATGCCGCAAACCTCGAAAAAGCCCCTGTCGATGCCCTGCCAAAACAAGAAGCGGTTGAAGCAGGTGAGATTGAAGAAGTCCACACACCAAACGTCGGAAGTATTGACAGTGTCTGCGCATTGCTAAAGGCAGAGCCGAAAGAGCTAATAAAAACAATTCTATATAGCTGTGACGACGAGACTATCGCTGTTCTTGTACGCGGCGACCACGATGTAAACGAAGAAAAGCTAACTCAGGCGGTTTCAGGCAAAAGACTCGAACTCGCATCAGAAGATATTGTTAAAAAAGTTACAAACGCAGAAGTTGGATTTGCCGGCCCAATCGGCATTGAGGAAAAGGTTGACAAGGTGTTTGTAGATCAAGCCGTATCAGTTATGGCGACAGCTATAGCCGGAGCAAACAAAACAGACTACCACATCAAGAATGTCGTTCCGGGGCGTGATTTTGCTCTATATAGCGCAAAGACAGCAGTTATCGATGCCCGCAACGCAGTTGAAGGAGACACTCTTGACGGAAAGAAGCTTCTGTTTAGACGCGGTATTGAGGTTGGTCAGGTATTCAAGCTCGGCACAAAGTATAGCTCAAAACTAGATTGTTCATTCCTAGACGTCAACGGGAAATCCCAGATTGCACTCATGGGCTGTTACGGTATCGGCATTAACCGCATAATGGCAAGCGCAATCGAAGTGTCTCACGATGAGAACGGAATAATATGGCCAATCAATATCGCTCCTTTTGAGGTTGTAATCGTACCGGTCGGCAAGGAAGACGAAAACGCCGCCGCCGAGAAAATCTACTCTGAACTAACCGAACAAAATATTGACTGTTTGCTAGACGATAGAAACGCTAGAGGAGGAGTCAAATTTAAAGACGCCGACCTACTTGGAGTTCCTGTGAGAATTACAATCGGCAAAAAATCACTAGCAGAAGGATTGGTAGAGATAAAACTAAGAAGAGAAGAAGATTCGGTTAAGGTTCCACTAGAAGAGGCCGCAGCGAAAGTTGCAGAGATTGTTAGCAATCTCAAAGCCGAACTTGCATAACCTCTAACAATTTATTTGGCAGATATATGATTAATATCTCGACTATTGCAATAGCACTTTTTGCGTCATCGTTAGTTTTCTCATCGATAGCAACCCTACTTGTACGCAAACATAGCGAGAGGGTTGGATTCGTTGCGCATCCAAAGGCAGACCGTTACAATAGAAAAACAATTGCTCTTGGCGGTGGTGTTGCAATTTTCGCGACTATGGCAATTTTCATAATTGCCGGTATGCTAATGACTCGATTGCTAATCAGCCATGATTTCTCATTTATTGATAGCGAAATAATCACAGCGGCTAAAGGCTCTCTAAGCATTAGCACTTCTGTCTGGGTAGTCTTGGCCTGCATGAGTGCGCTTCATATTCTTGGATTCATTGACGACAAAAAACCGCTAGGAGCGTACACAAAACTCGCCATCCAGTTTGCAGTAGCGATAGCGGCAAGCTGGTTTGCAGATATTAGACTAGAGCTCTTTATCGAAAATCGGATTATCACAACAGCGATGAGTGCGTTTTGGATTGTCCTGATTATGAACGCATTCAACTTTCTAGACAACATGGACGGTTTGAGTGTTGGCATCGCTGTAATATGTTGCAGTGTTTTATTAGTGGCAGCAATCATTAGCTCTCAGTTTTTCATAAGCGCCTTGTCAATACTATTTATTGGAACCCTTTGCGGATTCTTAATCTTCAACTTTCCACCGGCAAAGATATTCATGGGTGATTCTGGCTCACTTGTCGTTGGTTTTACTGTTGCCCTTTTGACGCTGCGCACTACATATTTCCACGAAGGAGCTGGAACAAACTACTATGCCGTGTTTATGCCGCTAGTAACTATGGCAGTTCCGCTATACGATTTTGTTAGCGTTACAGCAATTCGTATTAGTCAAGGTAAGAGCCCATTTGTTGGAGATACGCAACACTTCTCACACCGAATGAAAAAGCGAGGCCTCTCAGATACTCAAACTGCCCTAACTCTATACCTCGCAACACTATGTACCGGGCTTGGAGCAATATCGCTATATAAAGCTAGCTTGCTTGAAGCGATACTAATATTTTGCCAGACAATTATGATTCTAATGATTATTGCTATCTTGGAGCTTTCAAATAAAAATGATAAAGTGCGAGAAAATTGAGACACTAGAAAAGACTGCCTCTCAAAAGAGATTTGAAGCAATTCTGTTGTTTGTAGTTTTGGCAGTAGCTGCGATAAGATGCAGCTATACCGAGTCTCTGCAAAGCACCATGTCGCTTTATCCAAAATTCTCAAATATCACATCAAGTTTAACGCTTAGCTTAATACTGCTCTGTTCAATGGCAATTTGGCTATTAGCAATGCTTGCCAAAAAAGAGTTTATTTACAGAAAGACGGGTTTAGAAATTCCAATCTTTCTTTTCTTTATCGCTGCAATAATCTCTACATTTTTCGCTGCTAACAAACGAGATGCAATAGACTACTCTGCAACTCTTTTCATTATTATGTTAAGCATTCTGTTCACTGCGCAGCTAATAAGTAACTCCTCTCAAATAAGACTTATTCTAATCGTAATTATTGCTCTTGGCTGTATGAACACTGTTGAGGGCATAACTCAGGCTAAAGACGCAAATCAAGAGCTTATAAAAGACTACCAGAACAATCCTGTAGAACATCTAAACCGATTGCATATTAAAGATGGCTCAATAGAACATTGGCAATACCTGCATCGACTTTACTCAAGAGATGTAAAGGGTTTTTTCTCGACTAGCAATTCGCTTGGGAGCCTCTTGATCCTAAGCATATTTGCAACATTGGCAATCATAAAGCAATACGACATCCACCAAGAGAAGACCTTTGTTCCATTAATAGCACTAATATTTCTATCCGTAGGATTTGCGCTTGCGCGAAGTCATGGCGCAATTCTAGCTACAACAATCTCCCTCTTGCTACTTGCAACGAGGCTTAAATTAAGCTCCTTCATCTTGCGTCACAAGCGATTGATATTACTGGTCATTATTGTGGCATCTCTTTTAGTAATCACCTCTACAATAGGCTACGGCATCGACCATTCAAGATTACCCGGTGGAAACTCAATGCTGGTTCGCTGGCAATATTGGGTTGCAAGTGTAGATATAATCAAAGATTCTCCGCTCGGAATCGGCGGAGGTAATTTTGCAAACGCATACTTAAAACACAAAATCCCCGCCGCATTAGAAACTATCGCAGATCCACACAACTGGATTTTAAGCATTACAAGCCAATACAGCCTGCTTGGTTTGCTCGGCTTCTCACTGGCACTGCTCTTGCCAACATACAACATCTTCTTTGATAAATTTGAATCGAGCCAAAAAGAAACTCTACTTAGCGCAGACACAAAAAAACACCCAACGACAGGAATCTTTCTTGGATTAACAATAGTAGCCGCAAGAATGCTTCTGTTAGATATTCCACATACTAACGAGCTTGCAGTAAATGCTTATATTTTCGCAAGCCTATGCGTTTTCCCTGCAGCGACATTTATTATTGCATTCTATATGCTAGACAAAACTATCATAAACTTCAAAACAGAAACGACCACAACAGTAATACTGTCATTTGCAATTATCGCCATAGCAATACACAACCTAGTCGATTACGCCATATTTGAATCTGGAGTGTTCTCTATCGTTGCGATTATGCTCGCATGTCTGTGTGTGCTAGCAGGAAAGAGAGAAATATACAAAATAAACTTATCGAAAAAACTAGCAATACTCGCAACGGCTGCGTGTTTTATTGTAGTCGCCACATTCCATATAACAACAGTCCGCATGGTATCCAAAAGCGGCAAATTACTAGCCAAAGCGTTCGCCTCAACAAACGATAGAGATGTTAAAGAAAATCTAAACCTAGCCATCGCAGCAGATAAGTGTAACCCAAAGATAAGCCTAGTTGCGGCTAATATGTATCGCAACAAATACAAACTAACACACAACATTAAAGACCTAAACATTGCGCAGCACTACTACAACATCGCTATTTCCAAAGCCCCTTCAAGCTACCGAGTCCTATCAGAACTATCAAATGTATTGCTAGAAAAGTATAAAGCCGACAAGAAAAAAGAGCAGCTAGATACAGCTCTAGAGTTAGCTAAAAAAGCAGCCCAGAATTACCCGTCTAGATCACAGCTTTGGATAGACCTTGGAGATATATACACTACCATCGGTAATAAACAAGAAGCGCAGAAATATTACAAAAAAGCATTAAAACTAGAAGATGATTTCCAAGAGTTGTTTGAAAAGATGTACCCAGAAGAAAATATACTGCTATATCGAATGGGCAGAGATAATTACGAAAGATTGCACAAAATCACTGCGTCAACAGATTAACCGCAGATTGCAACCGCTGATTTACCCTGTTAGAGTTTTAAGTAAATACTTTTATGTGCTATTCAGCATTGAAAAAACGATATTGGCTCAAGAGATTGAGAGAGAAGATTGAAAACTCTAATAGGGTGAACGCAGATGAAAACAGATATTAAAACCTTCTTAACTGCAACTACTTTAACGCTAGAAAACACGTAAGAAACACAAGAGGACTTTTACGTTGACTAAGAGCCAGTTGCATACATCTCTGCTCATTCCAGATCATCACTTTTATGACTTTTTATATGCCCTGAGTAAAGACCAGATATAATCAGAAACAATACACATCCTAATATAGCTCCTCCATGCAAAATTGCACGTAGCGGAGCTTCTCGTGGAGAATCTTTAAAATAAGTCACTTTTCCATGATGCGTATCAAAATATTTAGCCCATGCAGGTGGTGGATACTGTTTGCTTATCTCTGGAGATTCACTAATTTTATCAATCTTATCAGAGCTAGCCCATGGAATAAATGTAAAGAAAAGAGGGTAGATTGCTAACAATGCTAAAACTTGAAGACCTAGTATCAGTTTTTTCTTTATTTTTGGATTCATTTTTTATTTTCAACCCTACGATATCCAGACCACTCACTTGGCGGTTTCATTGGAATATATTTCACTTCGAATTTTTTGGTAATATACTTCCTTAACGCCAACTCTGTATCAAAAAACTTTAGCAGTTTGGAGGATGTATCAAAATAGAAATACTCAACCTTTTTATTCGATCCTGAGTCTTCACTGATATTGCGTCTTTTACCAATTACCACTTCGAGCTCAGACAAAATCCCAATTTTACAAATCTCAGGCCTAACGATAATTTTTTGCATGTCTTTATCCATCAGCCCGTCTTGAGTCAAAATATATCCATTGAGTAAAGAAAGCCTGTAGTCATGGCTTGCATTAAAAATACCCCTTATTGCAGATATTTCTAACACAACCAAATACAAGACAAAGATAGTCATCCCCGTAAACCAAATTACTAGCAAACCATTCCTCGTCTCTTTATCCACAATCATTCTCCTAAATCGATGGGGTTAGAGATATCCAATACCGCTGGGTATTGTATCTGTAATCGAAATTTAGTGCAAGTTTTCGTTGTGTCGCAATACGCCAGTACCACCAAAATAATTGCGTTGCCATAATTGACCATCAAATCGTTTCCAACCATTGTTTTAAACCATTGAACAACCCAATGTAGGGGCGAACCTATGTGTTCGCCCAATATTGTGTTATTTGGATGGACATGCGGGCAGATACGCAGGTCTGCCCCTACGACGACGTTTTGGATGATACAACGAAAATGGTTAGGCATTACGACCATTTTACGGCATTTGTACTATTAATCCTATTTTTGCTTGATAATACAAACCTATTCGAGCCTGATTCATTTCTAATGTTACTGAATTCCGTAACATTAAATCAGGGTTGCGCATTTTCTCCCTAGAATTCGTAATGCCTTTTTTCTTCTGGTATGGCTTCTACTTCTGCAATATTCAATTCCATCTGTCGAAGACATTTATGCAGAAGTGAGGTGTCTGGAATTTCATCAAAGAAGATCTCGCCCAAGTCGTACTCATCCATTCCTCTTATTTCAGTAATCAATTCTTTGGCGCTTTTTAGATATTCTCTTTCATCTTCACAATAAGATACCAAAAGCCCAAATTGTAGCGTAAGGTCATAATTAAACTTCTCGGCTTCAAGTATTACTGCTTCGTAAGTTTCGTCTGACAAAAAGCTTGTATGCATAATTAGCTCCAGACATTGGTTCTAAAAATAAGACCGCAGGGCAACCCTTGTGGTTGCCCATTCCTTTTCGTTTGCGTCCCTTTGCGTTAAAATAGTTAAGATTTTAAATTTGTTCCCTTGCGACTTTGGCGTGTCAAGCTACTACTCACACCCCGTACAAGCGAGATCTAATACCTTAGCAGCCTTAGTTTCATCAAGCCTAGATACTGGAGTGGTTTTTGGCATAGCCTTAAAACTCTCTGGGTTTGTTTCCGCTTGTTTGGCGATATCTATCATCGCATCAATAAACGCATCAATCGTTTCCTTGCTCTCTGTTTCGGTTGGCTCGATCATCATAGCCTCTGGAACTGTGGTAGGGAAATATATTGTTGGTGGATGGAAACCACGGTCGATCAGAGCCTTTGCTATGTCAATCGCATGTACACCGTTCTTTGCCTGCCTTGATGCACTAAGAACACATTCATGTTTACACAAGCCTTTATAAGGGAAATCGTAGTACTCTTCCAAGCGAGATTTTATATAGTTGGCATTTACAACTGCATTCTCTGAAACTCTTCTTAAGCCTTTTGCTCCGAGCATTAATATGTAAACATACGCTCGGAGGATAATGCCAAAGTTTCCGTAGAACGGTGCAATATACCCAATCGAATCTTCTCTGTCATATTCGACTGCATAGGTTCCGTCGTTGCGTTTTACAACAACTGATATTGGTAGAAACTTTGTTAGCTTCTCAACAACACCAACCGGCCCGCTACCAGGACCGCCGCCGCCGTGCGGAGTTGCGAATGTCTTGTGGAGGTTGAAATGCACAATATCAAAACCAAAATCGCCAGGTCTCGCCCTGCCAGTAATGGCGTTTAGGTTGGCTCCGTCGTAGTATGCCAATCCGTCAACCGAATGGATTATATCGCATATTTCTTTTATGTGCGGATTGAAGATACCAAGCGTGTTTGGGCATGTCAGCA
Organism: Phycisphaerae bacterium; assembly: GCA_027078365.1. GTDB lineage: Bacteria > Planctomycetota > Phycisphaerae > Sedimentisphaerales > Sedimentisphaeraceae > S145-28. Next base: position 6,901 of record JALWYQ010000027.1, on the reverse strand, counting down.
TAACTCCGGCAGTCTCTTCGTTGACCATTTCTCTAAACGCGTCAAGGTCCATCACGCCGTCTTCGTTTCCTGGAACAACTTTAACATCGTAGCCAGCAATAGCTGCGCTAGCTGGATTTGTTCCGTGCGCACTATCTGGGACTAAAACGTGAGTCTTGTGATTGCCCTGTTTTTTGTGATACGCTGCCATTATCATCATACCGGTAAGCTCGCCATGCGCTCCGGCGAGCGGCTGAAGAGTAAATGCATCCATGCCGGCAATCTCACGCAACATTAAATCCATCTCATACAAAACGCCAAGCGCTCCTTGAGTCAAGATACCACCGCCCCTTAATTGTGGCATCAGAGGGTGGATATTAGCAAACCCGCCGCAAGAAGCAATAAGCTCTGTTACCTTTGGATTGTATTTCATTGTACAAGAACCAAGTGAGTAGAAGTTATCGTCAACGCCAAAATTCTTTTTAGAGAGATTAGTAAAGTGGCGCACAACATCAAGCTCACTAAGCTCGCATAAATCCAGCGGCTCGCTGCGCATCAAAGAACTATCAAGCTCAAACGACTCTTTAATATCACTCTCTCCCGGAAGTATTCCTGTTCTACCCTTTTGTGATTTCTCAAAAATTAATTTCATAGCACTGCCTCCAAAGCTTCTGCGAGCATGCCTATTTCTTGTTTAGTCCTCTTTTCTGTAACTGCTACCAAGAGAGAGTTTTCCATACCATCGTAATATCTGCTAAGTGGGAAGCCTGCGGAGAAACCCTTCTCGACAAGCGCAGCAACCACGTCGCTAGCGTCTCTTGGCAAATCAAGCACAAATTCATTGAAGAACCATTTTTGCTTGAAATGAAGCTCAACACCATCTATTGCGGTAAGACGCTTGAGGGCATAGTTAGCCTTTTGCGCACACATTGAGGCGGTCTGTGTTAGTCCTTCATTGCCAAGAAGCGACATATACACAAGAGCAGATAAAGCACAGAGAGCCTCGTTCGAACAGATATTCGACGTTGCCTTTGCGCGGCGTATGTGTTGTTCGCGGGCTTGAAGTGTCATTACAAAACCGTCTTTGCCGTTTGAGTCTGTCGTTCTGCCTACAATTCTGCCCGGCATCTTGCGAACATACTTCTTTTTTGTAGCCATAAATCCAAGGTATGGACCACCAAATGATAGCGGCACGCCTAAGCACTGCCCCTCACCTGTTACGATATCAGCACCGATCTCACCAGGGGTTTTCAAAAGAGCAAGGCTAAGCGGATATGTCGAGACAATCAATAACGCACCCTTCTCGTGCGCAGCCTCTGCAAGGTCGCTAAGGTCGTCTATACAGCCAAAGAAGTTTGGGTTTTGTACTATAACGGCACCAGTATCATTGTCGAGCAAGTCATAGACTTCGCTGCGATTTGCTAATCCGTCAGTAGAAACTGTTTCGTTGAGTTCAATCTTAAGATTTCGGCTGTAAGATTTTAACGTATAACGATAGATTGGATTAACGCTACTATCGATTATAACTTTATTACGCCTTGTAATTGCAAGCGCCATCATCATCGCTTCGTAGAGGGCAGTTCCACCGTCGTATAGTGAGGCGTTGGCAACTTCCATTCCGGTAAGCCTGCACATCATAGATTGATACTCATAAATTGCCTGCAAGGTTCCCTGTGAGACTTCTGGCTGATACGGAGTGTAGGCAGTGTAAAACTCAGACCGAGAGACTATCGCGTTGACAGCAGCGGGAATAAAGTGGTCGTACACACCTCCGCCGAGGAAACACGTTAGATCGGTAGAATTTTTCCCCGCGAGCGATGAGAGGTAATCACGTACCTGCATTTCGCTGCGAGCTGGTGGCAAATTCATTGATTTTGCGCAAAGCTCTTGCGGTATATCAGAGAAGAGCTCGTCTCTTGTCATAGACATCTGCGCAAGCATCTGTTCAACCTGCTCTTTTGTGTTAGCAATAAAAGGCATAACAATACTTTCTAAATTCAAAAACAATTCAAACTTGTTAAGGTAGCCCCTCAATTATTCATTAGTAATAAAGGCTTCATAAGCAGCCGCATCCATCAAGTTGGATACTGCGTCTGGATCGCTTAGCTTAATCTTGCAAATCCAGCCATCTGTGTAGCATTGTTGATTCACCAGCTCAGGCTGAGATTCGAGCGCTTCATTAACCTCAATAACTTCGCCGGCCATAGGGGCATAAACATCTGAGGCAGCTTTGGAACTCTCTAAAACGGCAAGTTCTGCATTTGCATCAACTGGCCCGTTTTCAGGGAGTTCAACGAATGTAACTTCTCCGAGCTGCTGCTGTGCATGGTCGGTAATGCCAACCGTTCCAACTCCATCTTCAATCTTTATCCATTCATGTTGGTCTGTGTAGTAGAGTCCTTGTGGAACCATTATAATTCTCCTTACTCTAGAATCTTTCATATCTTGCCAACTTTTGGCCTAGAATATCACTTTCAAGTTTTTCACCGATTTCAACTTTTTCTTTCTTACCCTGCTCTAGTTGTCTTTTATTTCTTGCAAGGTAGTATAGTCCAACAGTTTGCCCCTCATCAATTACATTTCTCTTAACAAAGGCTAGGGCAATTTGTCTCTCACCAGCCTTTGCGCAGCTTAGTACAGAGCCTATATTTTCTCCTTCTTCTGTCAGAATTGCATCAGAAGCCCTTATAGGTCTAACACCTCTAGCCGCAGAAAATTCAAACCGCTCAACCGCCATATTTGAAGAGGCTGCTTTTTTTTCAAGTGCCTCTTTTCCGACAAAATATGGCTTATCAAACTTAACTGCCCAGCCATAACCCGCCTCAATTGGGGAAATATCGAACTCTCCTGCAAGTTCGTGAGAGTACAAAGGAAGGCCTGCTTCAATTCTAAGAGAATCTCTTGCCCCAAGCCCACAAGGAACAACTCCGTACTTTGAGCCCTTGTCCAAGATTAACTGCCAAATCCAACCGGCCTCTTGAGGGTTAATATAAATCTCGTAGCCAACCGATGCACCGGTATAGCCAGTTCTTGAGATTATTGTATCGATCCCATCGATATATCCAGAGGTAAACCAAAATGGTTTGAGATCACTAACTCTTGCAGCAAATTCGCCATCTTCGATTATATCAAGCAAAGTCTGTATTGAGGCTGGCCCTTGAAGGGCAATATCAACCCGCGCATCTGAGTTAGCGTCTTGAGATTTTAGGTCTCTAAACAAAAGCTCACTGGAATTAAAGGATTGCTCACTAAGGGCTGCGCCGACTAATTCAATCACATTCTCTGCGTTTGAAGCGTTAACAACAACCATAAACTTGGAATCGCTGATTTTATAGACAATGATATCGTCGATAACGTGCGCAGACTCATCTAAGATGTAGGAATATTGAGCCTTGCCGACGACAAGTTTGGCAACGTCATTCGTTGTAAGCTCATTTAGAAAGTTCTCTGCTTGAGTGCCACTAAACTCTAAAACTCCCATGTGAGTGCAATCAAAAAGCCCCGCTACTTCGCGTACGGCGGCATGCTCGGCGGAGATACTACTGTACCAAAGCGGCATGAGATAACCAGCAAATTCGGCAAGCCTAGATGGATTGACAAGTTTGATATGCTCGTCGTAGAGAGCACTCTTTTTGCAAGATTCTTGAGATGTCACGGTTACAGTCCTTACTAAAACATAAATTATTGCGCAGCTAATAGCTTTTTCAATACATTTATGCTCTGTCCTGTCACCTGAGAGTTTTAACCCTTCGGTACTCGATTAAACGAGTTCTCCAGAGAACCGTTAAGCCAAGATCCTTTTGCCTGAGAGTTTTCCGATATAGCTCGGTTGCACCTTCGGCTTCTCAAAAGAGACATCTCTCTTGGCCATCATCCGGTATTAGAAACACCTTTTAACAAAAACGGCACTTGATTGCAATATCAAAATTAATTTTCTCCGATTTCGAAGAAGCAGTTAAAAAGGTTTTAAAATCTGTGTTCACCCTGTTAGAGTTTTTTAAGTGTACTTTTCAATATGTTCTGCAAATATTGTTTTTCCAATACTTAACAGTACATAAACGTATTCATTTAAACTCTAATAGGGCAAATCTGCGGTTAGCACCAGTTCATTTTAATTCTCAATATTCCTACTAGCTTCAATAGCCAATGCGGCATTCCCAATAATTCCAGACTCTTCGCCTAAACTCGCAAAATATATCTCTACTGAGTCTTGCCTTCCAGGCCAAGCGTACTTTTCAAACTCTGCGCGAATATCATTTAGCAAATCATCACCTCTAGCAATCATTCCTCCCGAGAAGATAATCTTTTCTGGAGATATGAAATTTTGAATGACAGCGCAGAGCCTACCTAGAACTTCATGTGTTAGCGATGTTACCTCACAGGCAAGCTCATCGCCGCTATCTCTGTGCGCGTACACGTCACGGCAGCTTAATGTTTTATTTTGCTCTAGAAGCTCTTTGAGCGTTGACTCTCTGCCCTTTTGAATTTCCTCTATCGCACGTTTTGCCGTACTTGAGGCAGAAGCATACGCCTCTGCGCAGCCACGTTGCCCACAGCCGCAAAGCCTGCCGTTTGGAAATATTGCGATATGACCAAGCTCCCCTGCCGCGTCGCAATGACCGTGGACAATATGCCCATTGGCTATAACTGCCCCGCCGATACCAGTTCCAAGGGTTAGTAACACTACATCCTTAACACCCCTAGCAGACCCAAGCGCATGCTCACCCCAGAGAGCTGCATTGGCATCATTTTCCATTGTTACAGGAATATTTAGCCTGCGTCCAAGAGCGTCTCTAAAGGCAAAGCCTCTAAATAGCGGAAGATTTGGAGCATTTTCAATAACCCCTCTCTTCAAATCGACCGGCCCAGGGCAGCCAACGCTAGCGCCAAGTAATTCTTCTTTGCTAAAGCTATTCTTGCTAAGGAGATCAGATGCCGCTACGGCAATATTTTCTATAACAAACTCAGGACCTTTTTCCGGTTGAGTAGGCAAAGAAGTCTTCTCTATAAGTGTTAGCTTGTCATCGAAGAGACCTATCTTTATATTGGTACCGCCAAGGTCTATACCAAGAAATAACCTAGCCATTGCCACCTCTTTCTTGTGAGTTAATCAGAATAACCGTTTGGGTTTTGATTGTGCCACTTCCATGCCGATTCGATGATACTATCTATGTCTGGGATTTTTGGTGTCCAGCCTAGTTCCTCTTGAGCTTTAGAAGAGTCGGCAGTTAAAAAGGCTACATCTCCAGGCCTTCTCTTTTCGCGCACAACTTTAAAGTTCTTGCCCGAAACTCTTTTAACAGCTTCAATAACCTCTAAAACAGAATAGCCTTTGCCGTTGCCGAGATTGTATATTTGTTCTGTAGTACTAGAGAGTTTCTCAAGTGCTAAAAGATGAGCTTGCGCAAGGTCTTCAACGTGAATATAATCACGCACGCAGGTCCCATCGGGCGTTGGATAATCATCTCCAAATATCTTAATGGAATCTCTCCTTCCCATTGCCGCTTGGATTATAAGGGGAATAAGGTGAGTTTCTGGAGAGTGGTCTTCTCCGAGTCTGCAATTGTTACCAGCACCACATGCATTAAAGTATCTCATTGCGGCATAGTTTAGCCTGCCCGTTTGTGATTGAAAATGACACATCCTCTCAACGGCAAGTTTGCTATCACCATATGGGTTAATAGGAGATTTTGGTGAGGACTCTAAAAGAGCTTCGTCTTGAACAACTCCATATACGGCAGCAGATGAGCTAAATACAAACTTATTTACTTCACAAAACTCCATTGCACGAAGCAAAGTATTGGTGTTTGAAACGTTGTTATAATAAAAGCTAAGCGGGTCAACCACAGACTCGCCAACCTCGATTAGAGCCGCAAAATGCATTACAGCATCAATTTTGTATTTGGTCATCGTCTTAACTAGATTGTCATAATCAGCCAAATCGCCGCGGATAAACTCTGCACCATCAACAACCGCTTTTCTGTGACCTCTGCTTAGATTGTCATAAACAATTGTCTCATAACCATTTTCAACCAAAACGGCTGTCATATTGCTACCAATATAACCCGCACCGCCGCAAACTAAAACTCTCATGCTGATTTTCCTTCTTGTTTAATCACCAGCAATCTCTTGATTTATTAATCTAGCAATCTTCTCTTCTAATTTCTTGTCTCTGCCAAGATTAATCCAGCGTGTTTTACTTAAATCCATATTTGCTGCAATACCTTGATTTTTGCCCTGAGATTTGGCAAATATACTACGCGCATCTGCTAGACTAACTGGTGCATCGGTATCAAGTGAGAGCCTCTTGGTAGTTACTATAATCTGTGGTTTAGAACTATCCTCGGAATATAGAACCTCAACTCTTCTAGTTATAGATTGAATATTTGCTTCTGCCGTATTGAATGAACCAGCATTATCACTTCTCCAAAACTCAACCAGTTGAGCCCCGCTAAGTGGTGCAGTTCTTAGATACTTATTATCTAAATCAAATTTGTTGATATGAAACTGCATACGCCTCAAGACTGTTCTTGCTGCATAAAGATATTCATCACTTGAAACATTGGAGAGACTTTTTCCTTCGACTAGGTTTTGTTGTTTATTGGCTGATGAACAACCCGCTGGAAGCCATAATGTTAGGATTGTTAGAATTAAGAAAACTCTCATAAAATTCTTCCTTGAATTAGATTAATTACGTATATAATTTTGCTGATTATATACGCAATATATCCTTCACTCAAGCAGATAAACTTCAAAATACGCTACTAGCAAGCCACTTAACAGACTAAGAGTTTATCTTGAATTAACGACAATCTGATTTATTCTCTTCAAGACAGAAGTTGCCACAAATTATCCGTTCAGAAAAAAATAAAAAAAGTAGAGATTTAATCTTCTCTTAAGGTTCATCATGTAGGATATAATG
>JALWYQ010000026.1 GCA_027078365.1 Phycisphaerae bacterium | reverse complement strand
ACCTTAAACTCTCCCTTGTACCTCTCTATCATATCTAAGATTGTATGATTTGTTGGTAGGTAGCATTTATTTGCAACTTTGCGGCATATCTCGCGATTTTTTTTGTCGTCAAAGTAATCGCTTTTTTCTTCGAATACGCTGTAGTCGCGCAGCCTAAAAGGTTGGTGAACTTGAAAATAGAAACATACTGTCGCCATCTAACTCTTCTCCGATTGCATCTCTACTTCTTGTATTAGCGTTTGGCTATAAACCTTGCTACATTTTCTAGCCGCGTCTATCCATTTTAGCTTGCGCGCCTCAAAATTGCCATGTTTTCTTAGAGTCATCTGCAATGGTTGGTATCTAAGAACCGCTATTATCTTATTTGCCATTGACTCAATATCCCAGAAATCAACCTTTAAAACATGGGTGAGAACTTCCGATACACCGCTTTGCTTGCTTATCAAAACGGGCACATCGTGGTTTAGAGCTTCGAGTGGTGCGATACCAAACGGCTCTGATACGCTAGGCATTACGTAGAGGTCTGCCATTTTATATATACGCTCTACATCTTTGCCGCGCAGAAAGCCTGTAAATAAAACCTTGTCTCCAATTCCAAGAGCTGCGCTCATCTCTATAACTTTGCGCATCATATCACCAGAACCAGCCATGACGAATTTTGTGTCAGGGGCGACTTCTAAAACTTTCTTAGCCGCTTGGAGGAAATATTCAGGGCCTTTTTGCATCGTTATTCTGCCAAGAAACAGAACGATTTTTTCATCTTTCTTTATGCCAGTATTTTGCGAGGCTAATTTTGATTGCGAATTGCTCTCAACACCATTATACACTACCGCAACTTTAGATCCAGCGACAGAGTATCTATTCATAATGATATTCTTGGTTAGATGACTAACCGCAATAATACTATCTGCGGCTTGCATTCCCATTCTCTCAATATCGTAAACTTCTTGATTAACATGCTCACCGCTACGATCGAATTCTGTTGAGTGGACATGCACCACTAAAGGTTTCTTGCTAAAAGCTGCCACTGCAACCGCAGCAGGATACGTCATCCAATCATGTGCATGTATGATATCGAAATCTTCGTTTTTTGCTATCTCTATGGCAGACGCTGCGTAGTTGTACACTTCAGATATGAGATTATGGCCGTAATCAATAGTAGCCTGTTTTTTCGGTGCATCTAGCGTTTTAGAGGATTGAGCTTTGTCGTAGCAGGGCTTTTGAGCCTGTATTATTTCCTCAATTCTTCTATCGCACATCTCAAGGGTTTCGTACGGGCTCGATAGCTTTGAGTCGATTGTTTTGAATGTGACGTTTTTAAGTTGCTCAAATCTAGAGGCGTCGCCTGCAACCTCAACTGTCGATGGGCCAATGAGTTTGACATGGCTAGCGTGGCAATCATCAAGAGATTTTGGCAGTACAAATGTTACCTCCAACCCAAGCTCATTCATTGCTTTGGTTAGTCCGTAACAAGCAGTGCCTAGCCCTCCACTGATATATGGAGGAA
>JALWYQ010000025.1 GCA_027078365.1 Phycisphaerae bacterium | reverse complement strand
GGGGTAACTTGGGGGGCTCTGTTTATTTCTATGAATAATCGTCCGAAACGGCGTTGCCGTTGTAATCTACATCGGGCTCACTTGCGCCACCGCGCTAACTGCACCACCGCGATAACTGCACCACCTTGCTAATTGCGTCACCGCGACAAATACGACACTCTAGAACCCCTAACCATTAACCACTGACCACTAACAACTAACCACTGCCCCTAAACAGCTTGCGCAGTACGCTTAGCAGGGTGGTTGGCTCAAAGTAGCTTTCTTTTAGTTCTAGGTGAACGGTGTATGGGTCGGGGATTTTTATTTTTCCGCTTGTCTTTGCGAATAGATCGCTGCAGCTTAGGATTATGTCTTTATCTCCCCTTGGGAATGAGAAGATTACGTCGTTGCCGTTGGTTATTATGCTTTGAATTTTCCAGGCGGTTGCTTTTACCCTAATTTCGGTTGTGTCTATCAGGAGCCTCAGCTCGCTTGGGATTGGTCCAAATATGTCTTTGATTTCACTCTCAAGGCTGCGCAGGTCTTTGGTGTTTGTTGCGGAAGCTATTTTTCGGTACACGTCCATCCTTTGCCTCTCGCTTGGGATGTAGCTCTTTGGTATGTAGGTTGAAAAACCAAGATTGACAACTGTCTGTGCGGTCGTGTCAATCGGTTCATTTTTCATTCTCTTGACGGCGTTGGCGAGCAGTTGGCAGTACATCTCATAGCCGATTAGATTTATATGCCCACTCTGCTGAGGGCCTAGAATATTGCCTGCGCCTCTTATCTCAAGGTCTCGCAGGGCGATTTTAAAGCCTGCGCCGAGGTGTGAGTATTCTTCTATGGCCTTTAGTCTCTTTGCCGCTATCGGGGTGATTGGCCTACTATCTGGCAGAAGCAAGTACGCAAACGCCTTGTGCTTGTATCGGCCCACTCTGCCTCTAAGCTGGTGGAGCTGGGCAAGCCCGAACCTGTCTGCATTGTCTATTATGATGGTGTTGGCGTTTGGAATATCAAGACCAGATTCTATAATCGTAGAGCAGACAAGAACGTCCACCTTGCCTGTCACAAAATCTATCATAGACTTTTCGAGCTTGCGTTTGCTCATCTGTCCGTGTGCGATTGCAAATTTGGCTTCTGGGACGATACGCGCCAGCTCTGCGCAGGTGTCCTCAATATCTTTAACTCGGTTGTGCAGAAAGAATACCTGACCCTGCCTGTTTAGCTCGCGCATGATAGCGCCTCTTATCGTTGAGTCGCTTCTTCGGTTGACTAGAGTCGTTACGCTTCTTCTATCTAGCGGGGCGCTGGCAAGCGAGCTTATATCGCGCAGGCCAATCATCGACATATGAAGAGTTCTTGGAATTGGGGTTGCGCTCATTGTTAGGATATCTACGTTTACGCGCATCTTCTTGAGTTTTTCTTTATGTTCAACCCCAAAGCGTTGTTCTTCATCTATGATGAGCAGGCCAAGGTCTTTAAATTGAATTTTATCGCTGAGAATTTTGTGCGTTCCGATTAAAATGTCAATCCTACCGTTTGCGGTGTCTTCGATTATGTTTGCAAATTGCTTTGCCGTGTTGAAGCGGTTTATGGTCTCAATCCTTACCGGAAAATCGGCGAAACGCTCGCGGAAGCTGCGGCCATGTTGAACGCATAGGACGGTTGTTGGCACGAGTAGGGCAACCTGCTTGCCAGATTGGACGGCCTTAAACGCCGCACGCATCGCCATTTCTGTTTTTCCAAAACCAACATCACCGCACAGGAGTCTATCCATTGGTCGCTTAGAAATCATATCATTTTTTATCTCTTGCATTACATAGATTTGATCGGGAGTTTCTTGGTAAGGGAAGGATTCTTCAAATTCCCTTTGCCAGTTGTTGTCTTTGTCAAATGCGATGCCAGAAACCTTCTCTCGTTTTGCCTGTACTTCTAAAAGCTCGCTTGCTAAATCTTGTAATGACTGGGCAACACGTTGCTTTTGGTTCTCCCATTTCTTTGACCCTATTCGGCTCAGTGGCGGCCGAGCTTTGCTAGCTCCGATGTATTTGTGTACAAGCGTAATGTTAGAGACGGGTACATGGATAGTACACTTATCGGCATACTCAATGGCTAAATACTCACCTGTTACACCATTTCTTTCTAGAGTGTTTATCCCTTTGAATTTTCCGATTCCGTATGAGACATGCACCACATAATCACCGCTGGTAAGGTCTAAGAAGTTTTCTATTGGCGCAGTTGCTCTGATTGTTCTGCTTCTGCGTCTGAGGTTGTATTGGCCAAATATCTGGTGGTGAGGTGCTACTATTGTCTTTATATCTTCGAGGTAGAAACCGCTGTTAATAAAGCCTGTCTTGAGTTTGAAGTTTGCAGGTTTTTCCCAATCGTTTTCCTTTAAGATTTCAGATATACGCGATTTTTCGGCAGCGTTTTCACAGTAAAAGAGAACCTTCGTATTGTTGCGAGATTTTTCAAGTAGGGCGGCTAGAGCCTCTGTGTTGCTTGAGAATATTGGTCCGCTTCTATGCTCGTATTCCTGTATGCTCTTGACGTTGACTTTGAACGTGTTTGGAGTCTGAGTCTCTTGGGCAAATCTACTGATTTGAACCTGTGTGAATTCTTGCATTGCTGGATATATTTTATTCCAATCGTACATGCCGCTGGAATCTTCAGCTCGGTTTAGATATAGCTGCGCGGCCTCTTGAATGTCGCCAATCTCTTCTGTGAATATGATTGTATCAGCCGGTAGCATTTCTAGGAATAGTTTTGTCTCGCCACTTTTTCTACCGTATAGTTGCGGCAATATCTCTATCTTTCTTACCTCTTCAGTTGAGAGTTGAGTGTCTAAATCGATAATCCTTATGCTTTCGATAAGGTCGTCAAAGAATTCAATACGCACAGCCTTGGTGAAATCTCTTGCGATGCTAGTAGCGAAGTCTGTATTGAAAGAATCTATTTTCATGGATGAATAAATGTCCAAGATTCCACCGCGCATTGCAAATTCACCGGGTAAATCAACGCGGTCAACATTTTCAAATCCAGCATCGCTAAGCCAACCCTTGATTAATGAAGGCTCTATCGTTTCGCCTACGGATAACGAGAGGCTTTTCTTGGAAATATCTTCAGGCTTCACAACGCTTTGGCATAGGGCTTCGATAGCTGCGCAGACAATAATGCCGGAGGGTTGTTTATTTTGTTTTTTGAGAGAATCAAGCGCCATGGTTATGCGTAGTCTTTCTGTGCCAATCTCGTCTGAGGCGTCGGTTAAATCGGCCTGAGCCTCCCATGCAGGCAGTGCTAGTACATGCTTTTTGGAAAAGAGGGTGATATCGTCATAGACTTTGTCGGATTTGTTTATGTTGTGCGATAAATAGAGAATAGTTCTGTTTGTCTGTTTTGATATAAAACTCGCCAGAGCCGGCGCAAATGAGCCCCAGCTACCCTCAACGATATGAGTTGAGCCAATTTGCGAGGTCGATAGCGCATCTACTAGACGCTTTAATTCTTTTATACGTCCAAGATTCATGTGCATAATAGTAAAGTGAAATCTCAAGGCTTACAAGCCTAAAACGAGAGCAGTGGCTCGACGATATTATACGCTTAGCAAATTATTGGCTTTTTCTTTGCAATTAGTATTTTCTCTAGTAAAATGGTACACATTAATTGAGTTTTTCTGAGAAAAGGGGAGTTGTTTTATGTTTAATAACGTCTTAAAAGTGTTAGCTATATTGTCTATTGTTTCTCTTATGGGTTGTGAGGAGTCCAATCAGGCTAGTTCTGGAGATATCTTTGCAACCTACGCAAAGCAGGTACTCAAGACTCCAAATTTAACTGGTGAACCTAAGATAGACAATCTAATTAAAACGTCATCTAAGCTTTATAGTGACAGTAAAAGCTTGTTTGATGAATATCAAAAATCAGTGTCTAAAGAGCAAGATTACGTTGAGTTTGTGAATAAGACTAACAAAATGGATGACCAAGATGCTTTAATCTATTACTCTGGGCTTAGCCCTGAGAAACAAAAGGTAATTCAGGCGGTGCGTAATCTTGGCGGTGTTCAATCTCTATCAAAGGCGTCGGCGTTACTAGATGATGCCAAGGATTGTTATGGAAGCATTGCCGAACTTAAAGATTATGTGTCATCGACTATGATGGCAAATCCTTTAGAAGCGGGCAAGGCTCTATCTGCTATTAAGGATATGGCAAAACAAACAAAATCAACAATCGAAACGCTTGATTTTCTTACTAAGCAGTACAATCTCTTAAATCATCTTACTAAATAAAGGTAAACTATAGTTGACTACAAAGAGCCAAGGCCAAAAGCTAAGGCTCTTTTTTATGTGCTTGCTATTCTATAGTGAAATCTCTTTTGTTTACGTTCTTAGTACCTCTTAGTTTTTAATTTCCCCATCTGAGCATCTTGTGTTAAACTCACAACAGTCGGATAATGCCAAAATAAAAGAAACTTACAAAAAGAGAGAGACTGCAATTAACATGAGTCAAGAACATCCAAACAACCCACTTCACGGCGTTACGTTGGAGAATATCTTAAATACCCTAGTTGAAAATTATGGTTGGAAGAAACTAGGAGACCGCATAAACATACGCTGTTTTCAAAACGAGCCAACTATTAAATCAAGTTTAAAGTTCCTGCGCAGAACACCATGGGCAAGAGAAAAGGTGGAGAGTCTCTACTTAAACATGCGCAAAGTCAGAAACAAAAGGAAAAATGCGCATTAAGAACACAGAAGAAACAAATTCCGACACTAACCACTAACCACTAACCATTAACCACTAACCACCAACAACTAATCACTGCCCCTAATCCTTTTTTGGGTTGCAATTAAAGAAGTTATTGATACAATCCCCCGCTATTTCAATTAAAGTGTTCAAAGAAGGCTTAGTTATGATTCGTTTTTTGATATATTTCTTTCCTGCAGTTGCAGATATTATAATTGCTGCTACGTTATTTGTTTGTAGCAACCGTTTGGCAGATATGGATTATAGTAGCACAAAAGTTGCTATGGTGTTTGCTAGTTGGGCATTGGTTTATATTATAAGTAATCAGTTGCTTGGGCATATTGTAACATCACGCAATGCGGCGTCGCTGCTTATAGCGTCGAATATATTGTTTGCTGTAACCGCTGCTGTGTTTATCTTTGCTAGCAGTATATGGGCAATATATGCCTTGATGGCTGTCTTGGCATTTGCCTCGGCGATGTTCTTTTTGCCGTTTCAGATATTTATGAAGGCGGTAGAGCCAGACCAGCATCTTGGAGTGGTGCGGTCGTCTGCAATCTATACATTTTCGTGGAGCATGGGTTTTGGTCTTGGCCCGTTTATAGCAGGGTTTCTCTATCAGCTCTTTTCATGGAAACTCTGTTTCGCTTTCACCGGCTCTATTGGAATTTTGAATGCTATTGGAATTTACCTTCTAAGGCAACAGGCCAAACATCATCACGACGAGGTTAGACATGCCCCTGACGAAATAGCTACCTCAGATGACGATGATGCCAGCGTTAATTACCACAACCTGCCCGATCTAGCTTGGCTTGGCTGGGTTGCTGTAACTATAGGTTGCTTGGGGTATTATTCTGTCTTTGCGACTTTGCCGAAGGTTGGAGTTAAGTTTGAAATTTCAAAATCACAGATTGGAGTCATCATAGCAATACTCAACCTTGTGCAGGCATTAGTGGCTTTGGGCTTTATCAATAGTAAGAAATGGATGTATCGCAGGGCTAGCACAACTTTTTTTAGTGTGTTTGGGGTGATTGCGCTTGTAGGATTTGCTGCGTCAACTATGCCGTTTATAGAGGGGGTTGCGATTTTGTCTGTCTCGCTTAGGACAGTTCTTCTCTACAGCTGCGCGGCTTGCTATGGCATATTTTCTGGTTCATTCTACTTTAGAATGGTTTTTCATTCGCTAGTTCATCCAAGCAAAAGCCCTAGATATGTTGCGGTTAATGAATCTGTAGTTGGAATATGCGGTCTTGTTGGTCCTTTATTGGCAGGATTGCTAGCGGATAGATATGCTTTTTCAACCGCTCCTCTATTGGCAACTCTATTAGTTTTTGTTTTATTGTTTATACAGTTTTTTACACTTGCCCCAAAAGCTCAACGACCTTAAACTAGAGAGCAGTTGCCTAGTTTGCGAGAAGAGGCAACTGTCCCCTTTTTACTGTAATTTATGAGGATGAGTTTTTGTGTATGGCGATACCACCTGATGATATTAAAACTTATTTCGTTGTTCGAGATGAGAGTGTGAATCAGTTAGAGGTTGAGGTTGGTGGTACCCTTAATCTGCGTGCAGTTGACCAAATCTGGCCAGAGGCTAGGAAGCTACTCAATGCTAAGAAGCCCAAGGTTTTAGTTGTGGATGCGGAAAATATCATCCATTGCGATGGCGCTGGTATTGCATTCTTACTTTGGCTTAGAAAATGTCAGCTAGAAAATAATCGAGAAATACTCTTTCTCAAGTTAGCGAGTAAATACTCAAGGCGACTAGAGGTTTTTGCCCCTAAGAAAATTTCCCCAAAACCACTTGCGCAAAGTTTCAAGGAGATGCTCTGTGATATTGGCGATTCAGTCTATGGTTGGTGGAGAAGCCTTTACAATCAGATATTCTTCTTTGGTGAATTAACTAAAGAATCTTTTGAGTTATTTCGTCACCCTAAAAGATTTAGATTTAACGATTACATGCAGGTTATTGAGGCTTGCGGCCCGAATGCATTTAGTCTTGCAGTTTTGATTGGTACATTATTTGGGTTAATTTTGGCGTTTCAAGCAGCTATTCCAATGAAGATGTTTGGTGTTGAGATTTATGTAGCAGACCTTGTTGGCTTATCTTTGTTTAGGGTTTTAGGTTCGTTTATTGCAGCGACTTTGTTTTGTGCTAGAAGCGGCTCTGCTTTTGCTGCTGAGATTGGTACGATGAAGATAAACGAAGAGCTTGACGCACTAACAACGCTCGGCGTGAATCCTGTGTCATTTCTTGTCTTGCCGCGCATTGTAGCATCTATACTGATGGTTCCATTTTTGTCTTTGACCGTAACACTATCAGGTTTGTTCGGTGCTGGGATTGTTATGTACTCACTGGGTTTTACTCCAATAGCGTATTACAACGAGCTTGTCTCTGCTATCTCGCTTACGGATTTTCTTAGCGGCTTTGCTAAGTCCTTTGTTTTTGGGTATATTATTGCGGCAGTAGGTTGCTATTGTGGACTGCATACGAAGAATGATTCTTCAGCTGTCGGTAGATCGACCACGGCGGCTGTTGTTAATGGTATTGTTCTTATCGTTATTGCAGAGGGTGTTATGTCGGTTCTGTTATATATATTTGGGATTTAAATTTGGCGAACGAATCGATAATAGAAGTTAAAGACTTGCGTGTTGGCTATGACGATAAAATCGTATTGGACGGTATTTCTTTTGATGTCAAACGCGGTGAGATTTTTGTTGTATTGGGTGGTAGCGGCTCAGGTAAAAGTACTTTATTGCGGGCTCTCATAGGTCTGATTGAACCGCAAAAGGGAGAGATACTGATTAATGGTCGAGATATAGTTAGTGCTTTTGGCTCTGAGAGGGAAGAAATTTACAGAAGCTTTGGCGTTATGTATCAAAATGGAGCACTCTGGGGCTCAATGACAGTTATGGAGAATTTGACCCTAGCTCTTGAGGAATTTACAAACTTGCCTCGAGATGCTATGGAGATAATATGCGAGATGAAGCTTAGGTTAGTTGGGCTTGAAGGTATTGGTAATCTTATGCCAAGCGAACTTAGCGGTGGAATGCGCAAGCGTGTTGCCATTGCAAGGGCGATGGTTATGGATCCTGAGATTATATTTCTTGATGAGCCATCAGCGGGGCTAGATCCTATCAATTCGGCAGGTCTTGATGAGCTGATTCTTCATCTTTCGAGAGAATTTGGAATAACTTTTGTAGTTGTTACGCATGAGTTAGAGAGTGTTTTTACGATTGCTGATGAAGCTGTAATGTTAGATAGTAGAGTTAAGAGAATTGTTGCTCGCGGCAAGCCAAAAGATTTGCGTGATAGATGCGATGATCCTTGGGTGCGGCAATTTTTCCATAGACTCGCAAATCTTGATAGTATGTAATTGATTACGGTAACTTTTGTCTCGCACTTTTGGGCAGCAAAGAGCTTTGCTTATTTGCTAAGATGGATTGTAAGAGGCTACTTATATTTAATACCAATAATATTTATGAAGGCTTACTATGAGTTCAAGGGCTAATTATTTTAAGATAGGGCTGTTTGTCTTATTTGGTGTTATTGTGTTGTTGGGTTTTCTTACAACACTTGGAATAAGTCTTTTAACTAAAGATAAGATACTACTTGAGACTTATATCGACGAGTCTGTTCAGGGGCTAAGCGTTGGTTCTCCAGTTAAGAATCGCGGCGTTCAGATTGGTAATGTTGAGAGGATTGACTTTGTTACAAGTGATTATAATGTCGACCATAATCAAGCGGCTAACAAATTGATATTAGTCGTTATAGCTGCAGATCCAACCAAATTTTCGGCAGAGAATGAAATTCAAGCGAAGAAGATTATTCGACAGCGAGTAGAGGAAGGTATGCGTCTGCAACTAACTCAACAGCCGCTTACCGGAATTGCATATCTAGAGCTTGACTATTTTGATCCCAAGGAATTTCCCGCCCCAGAAATTACGTGGAGGCCTAAAAATATCTACATACCATCTGTAAAGAGCATGTTTAGTTCATTTACAGAATCAGCGGAGGTTGCTGTAAAAAAGATTTCTGAAATTAACTTCAAAGAGTTAGTAGATAACGTCAATTCTCTTGTTAGTAATCTAGATAAGGCTGTTGATGATGCGAATATATCGCAGTTGTCAAGTACAGCTGTTGAGTTAATGCAAGAGCTCAAAGAGAGCAATAATGCGTTAAAGGCCTTCATGAAAGAAATTCGCACAACAAACGATTATGCTAAAAAGTTATTAAAACCAGTAGAGCAATCTGAGCATTCTGCATCTATTCCAGAGCTAGTTGCCTCTTTGGATAAGACAGTATCTAAAATCGATGTTATGATAGCGAGCTATAAACCTGACCTTGATGAATCACTTGATGATGTCAAGGCATCTTTGAACAACATTAAAGAGTTAACCGCGCAGATTAAGGAGAATCCTTCAGTATTGTTTAATTCAAAACCGCCTGCGCAAAGTGGAGTGTATAAGTAATGAATAGATTATCTATAATATTTTGTATTGTTGTCTGCTATTTATCACTTGGGCTTTTTGGGTGTTCTGGTGGGCAGGTTGTGCCTAACGAATACTACATGATAGATGTAAATAGAAATGCAGAAACACTCAAATCTTCTCATAAAAGCATTAAAGTATTAGATATGAGCGTTTCTAGAGTGTTTGATGGGTCAAACCTGATTTACAAGGTCGGTGATAACAGATTTGAAAA
Organism: Phycisphaerae bacterium; assembly: GCA_027078365.1. Lineage (GTDB taxonomy): Bacteria > Planctomycetota > Phycisphaerae > Sedimentisphaerales > Sedimentisphaeraceae > S145-28. The sequence continues at coordinate 48,742 of JALWYQ010000025.1, read as the reverse complement.
GGATTACTATCACAAATATTTTGCCGAAATTGGTGCTATGGCATCTAAAAGTCTTGTTAAATGGCTAAGTGATAGTTCGCTTTTTGTTGCAGTCTTGGATTCACATAGTTTGGCGGATGTTGATTGTACTCTTGAAGGACACATCGTTGAGCTTTATGGTGATTTCTCAGATAAGAAGTCTCCAAAGGCTGTTGTCTCTATGCAATTTGTCCTACTTGACTCTTTAGCCCGTAGTAGAGGTGATTTGCAAGAATGGAAATATACCCAAATAGTTAATGTTACCAATAGAAGCCCAGAGGGGCTAATTGATGCATACAATAAGGCGTTTGCGCAGATATTTTCCAGTCTTGAATCGGATTTAATGCAAGCGGTTTCCAAGAAGAACCCTTGAGTTTCCGAATGGGTCTTCTTGAACTAATTAAAGGTTAAGAAGAATTCAGTAAAGAGAAGTTATATTTCTAGAAAGCTTGGTACACGTCTTGGCCGACCGTTTGCGTCGATGCATGCCAAGGTGCTCTTGCCTTCTGTTATGAGTCTGCCGGATTCATTCTTGAGTTCGTATGTATGCTCTATCTTTGCCGATGTTACTTTTGAGCATGTTGTTGTTAGCGCTAACTTTTCATCGTAATAGGCTGGGAATCTATATTTTAAGTTTAACTCAGCTATAACCATGAAAAATCCAGACTCTTCGAGCTTCTTATAGGCAAGCCCGTTTTCGCGTAAGAGTTCTGTTCGACCTATTTCAAAATAGATAGGGTAAACGCTATGGTGGACAATGCCGCCTTGGTCTGTTTCGCAGTAACGTGGCGTTATAATTGTGGTATTGCTCTTTATCGTTATCTTTTCCGGAAATTCCATGTCTGAGAGGTTATCAGAATTGATAGATATTTCAAGCGATAAACATCTTGAAATTCTCATGTGGCTAGCCAAAATTAGTGTTATGCGAAATTTGTGAGTTTATTGACTTGACATTAAGTTTTAAAGTTAGGAAAATGTCCGAACTTAACAATGGTTTAATCGTATGGAAAACTTTATAGGTTTGACTCCAGATTAAGCCCAATATAGAAAGGATTTATTTAGATGAGAAGAAGTATCTTATTGTTGTTGATTGCTGTTTTGGGAAGTAGTGTTTTAGCGGCTGATCAAAAGAAAAAAGACAATTCTGGCGCCGTTGAAGTCAAGGATATTAAGGTTGTCAATATTGATAAAAAAAGTGATGCAAATAAGCCCCAAGCTCCAAAAGAAGATCCAAACAAAGTGGTAGCGACCGTTGGGAGCAAAAAAATCACATTGGGTGAGATTGATAAGACAATCATGCAGAGAATGCCTCAGTTGGCTCAGCTTCCAGAGGATACACGTCTGCACTATATGCCTGAGTTGCGTAGGAAAGTTCTCGATATGACAATCGTAGAAGGGCTTCTTGATGATGAGGTTGCAAAATTAGGCTACAAGGTTAGCGATGCTGACGTTACAGCTAAGGTTAAAGAAATTTGCACTAGAAACGGTATGACTGAAGACCAACTCAAGGAGAGGCTCACTTCTATGGGTAAGTCGATGGAAGAGCTTAGAAGTGATATCTCAAAAGATCTTGCCTATCAATATCTCTTCGAAAAGAAGCTTGGTGATGCTGTTAATGTTAGTGATGCAGATGTTAAAAAGTATTACGATGACAACGGTGATAAATACACTGTGCAAGAGCAGGTTAGAGCGAGCCATATTCTAGTTAAGGTGGACCCTAATGCTAGCGAAGAAGATAAGGCTGCTGCGAAAAAGAAAGCTCAAGAGCTCTTGGCTAAAGTCAAGGCAGGTGGTGATTTTGCTGAGATTGCAAAGGAATCTTCAGATTGCCCATCTAAGGCAAAGGGTGGCGATTTAGGTTTCTTTGAGCGTGGTAGAATGGTTAAACCTTTCGCAGATGCAGCATTTGCTATGAAAGTTGGAGATATCAGCGATATCGTAGAAACTCAATTTGGCTATCACATTATCAAGGTTACAGATAGAAAGCCTGCTGGTAAGAAAAGCTTTGATGAAGTTAAAGATTCTATCAGAATGCAGCTAGAAAATAAGCAAAGATCAGAAGCGACTAGAAAATACGTAGATGGTCTAAAGGCTAAAGCAAATATCAAATACACAGACGGTTTTGCTCCAGAGGCGGATAAGCCAGTAGCTCCAGCTAAATAACATTGAGATTGAAGTGTAACTCTAAGCCGCTGATTTTGAACTATCAGCGGCTTTTTTTGTTTGTTTTGTTTGATAAAGATTTATAGTTAAACGATTTACGATTTTGGCCAGACATCCTGAAAACCTTGTTTTGGCTTGACTCTCTTCTACTTAGAGAGTAGAGTAGTCAAATTAATCTGCAAAGATGGTTTTACGGTATTTTTTCACCCTTATGTAGGCTCTAAAGCCGCTTCAACTCTATTTGCAGTTAGGATTGGTAGAGACAGATAAGTCGATTTTGACGGAGAACAATATGAAGGATAAGATAATAGCTCAAGGCATAACATTTGATGATGTTTTGCTCGTTCCTGCGAGGAGTGACTTCGTTCCAAGTGAAGCAGATACAAGTACTCGATTGACAAATAACATTAATATTAACATTCCGATTGTCTCTGCCGCTATGGATACAGTTACAGAATCTGCTTTGGCGATTGCTTTGGCGCAGGAAGGTGGAATTGGCATCATACACAAAAATCTTAGCGTTCAAGATCAGAAGACTGAGGTTGAGAAGGTTAAGCGTAGTGAAAATGGTGTAATTCAAGACCCAATAACACTATCGCCAAACGATTCCCTTACCAAGGCGCATGAGATAATGGAACAGCAACATGTTTCAGGTGTGCCTATTGTTGATGGTGAGAATCTAGTAGGAATTCTCACAAGAAGAGATCTCAAATTCTTAAAAGATTACAGTCTAAATATATCTGAAGTCATGACCCGTTCGAATCTTGTAACAGCACCTCCAGATACAACTCTTGAGCAGGCTAAAGAGATTTTGCAAAAGCATAAGATAGAAAAGCTCCTTCTAGTTGATGACAAAAAGCTAAAGGGCATGATTACAATGCGCGATATTGACCGCGTCCTTAAATACCCTCAAGCAGCTAAGGATAAGAAGGGTAGGCTTCTTGTTGGTGCGGCGGTCGGTGTACTCAATTATGAGCGTATTGAGGCTCTAATTGATGCTGATGTTGATGTTATTGTTGTTGATACAGCGCACGGTCATTCTAAAAACGTTATTGATACTGTTAAATATATAAAGAAGAACTACAAGATTGATGTTATCGCTGGAAATATTGCAACTGCTCAAGCGGCAAAAGAATTGATAGATGCTGGCGCTAACGCAGTTAAGGTCGGTATTGGTCCTGGTGCAATATGCACAACAAGAGTTATCTCTGGTGTAGGCGTTCCTCAGATTACAGCGATTATGGATGTTGTTGAAGAAGCCAATAAGAGCAATATCCCAGTTATCGCAGATGGAGGAATCAAGCTTAGTGGCGAGATTACCAAGGCGATTGCCGCTGGTGCGTCAAGTGTTATGCTTGGCTCTATGCTTGCAGGCCTTGCTGAGAGTCCTGGTCAGCTTGTTTTCTATAAGGGAAGACAGTTTAAAGAATATCGTGGCATGGGTTCTTTAGGTGCGATGGTCAAGGGCTCTGCTGATCGTTACGGTCAAAAGAGTACAGCAGATAAAAATAAACTTGTCCCAGAAGGGGTTGAGGGAAGGGTGCCATATCGCGGTAAACTAAGCGACTATATCTACCAACTAGTAGGCGGACTGCGTGCAGGAATGGGCTATTGTGGTACTAGAGATATTGAATCTCTCAGAAAAAATGCCAAGTTCATGAGGATTACGACTGCCTCGGTGAACGAGTCTCATCCACATGATATTTCTATTACGAAGGAATCTCCAAACTACACTGAATCGTGATAGGAATTAAGAGCCTCGTTTGTAGTGGTATCTATACATATTAATTTTTGAATGGTTGATTTATGACAAGAGAGACGATTGCTATTATTGATTTTGGAAGCCAGTATGGCCAGCTAATCGCAAGAAGGGTTAGAGAAAATAATGTTTTCTCGATGATTTATCCTCCAAGCGTAACGGTCGCTCAGTTGCGCAGTGATGGAGTTACTGGTATAATTCTCTCAGGTGGACCAGCGAGTGTTTATGAAAAGGATGCTCCTGTTTGTGATGAAAAGATTTTTGACCTTGGTGTTCCTGTTCTTGGAATATGCTATGGTATGCAGATTGCGTCTAAGATTCTAGGTGCAGATATCGCTCCGGCTCAGAGTCGAGAATACGGAAGATCGGAGCTAAAGGTTACAGATACCAGCGATCTCCTTGCTACCGTTCCAGAGCTCACAACTGTTTGGATGAGTCATGGCGATCAGGTTAATCAGTTGAATGATGATTTCGAGACGCTTGCAAAAACGCAAACTTGTCCTTACGCAGCTGTTCGTCATAAAAGTAAACCATTCTACGGTGTACAATTTCATCCAGAAGTAACACACACACCTAACGGATCAACAATACTGCGTAATTTCCTCTACAATATTTGCAAATGTAAAGGGGATTGGCAGATGAAAGATTTTGCACAAGAAGCCATTGATGCGGTACGTAAACAGGTTGGAAATAATACCGTTATTTGTGGGCTTAGCGGTGGTGTTGATTCTGCTGTTGTTGCTGCCTTGCTACATAAAGCGATAGGTGATCAACTCGTCTGCATCTTTGTTGATAACGGTCTTTTGCGTAACAATGAGAGGCGTGGCGTTGAAACAATGTTTGCAGACCATTTCAAGATTAATCTGCGCGTTGTTGATTGGTCAAAACAGTTTTTGAGTAAATTAGCTGGTGTTGTTGACCCTCAAGAAAAACGCAAAATTATTGGTGCTGAATTTATCGAAGCGTTTAAAAGTGAAGCTCAAAAAATCGAAAATGCTAAATTTTTAGCACAGGGGACTCTATATCCAGATGTTATAGAATCTGGAGCTAAGGGAAATCTTGCTGCTAATATCAAGCTTCACCATAATGTAGGTGGATTACCAGAGCAGCTTGGTTTTGATCTTGTTGAACCATTGCGTGATTTGTTTAAAGATGAAGTGCGTCTTTTGGGTGAATTTTTGGGATTGCCAGAAGATATGGTTTGGAGACATCCATTCCCAGGACCTGGTCTGGCGGTTAGAATTATCGGAGACATTACAGAAGAGAAACTAGAAATTGTACGCAATGCCGATGAAATCTTAATTGATGAAATTCGCGCAGCTGGTTTGTATAGGAGTTACAGTCAGACTCTCGCTGTTTTAGTTCCAATTGAAACTGTTGGTGTTATGGGTGATGGCAGAACTTATGAGAGTGTTATTGCGATTCGCTCGGTTGATACCACCGATTTTATGACAGCCGATTTCTCACACATTCCTTATGAAGTGCTCGGACGAATATCTAGCAGAATTATCAATGAAGTACGTGGCGTTAATAGAGTCGTTTACGATATTTCTAGTAAACCGCCTGCAACTATTGAGTGGGAATAATCACAATATGCTCACTATAAAATCTGCAATCCTTATCTATGGAGATACAAAATGAGAAATTGTCTAAATGAAATTAGACAGAGAACCATTATAGCGACGATTATCACTCTTTTATTGTCGGGTGCATTATTTGCTGATGGTGCGGCTTGCTCGGATACTCAGGTTAAAAATAAAGATGATGCAGATTTTTCTAGAAGCGAAGAATTTACTGCGAGAGTTTTTCCCGGTCATGATGCAACCTCTAAAGAGAAATTTAAGTATGCAACTGATAGCCTCTGGGACGATATTGGAACGTTGCCATCAGAGATTTACAATGGTATGGGTCGAATCTATCTGCAAAGAGATAATTTTATTGCTCTGCTTTTAGCAGGTGGTGCAAGCATTGCGATGCATGCTAGTGGCGCAGATGATGATATCGCAGATAATTTTGAAGACCATCAGATTTTAAGTGATTTTTCTGACAAAGCCTTAGATTTTATAGGTGGCCCAGGAGCTCATTTTGCGTTTACTGGAGTTTGGTATTTAGCCAGTGCCTATAACGGTGATGAGTTGAATAAGCAGCGGTCTTGGACAATGCTCAAGGCTTTATCTTACACAGGTTTTACGACACTATCACTTAAACTCATAAGAGATAACGATACTCCCAACGGTAAATGGCTTGGTTGGCCAAGCGGGCATACGGCAAGCTCTTTTTGTGTTGCTAGTGTTCTTGATGAGTTTTATGGGCCAGCCGTTGGAATTCCATCTTATTTGCTCGCGGGTGTTGTTGCGTACAGAATGATGGAGGTTGGGGACCATTGGGGAAGCGATGTTGTCTTTGGAGCGGTCTTAGGATATATAACAGGGCATAGTGTTGCTGGTGAAGACATAGGCAAATGGGAAGTTGCGGGCTTTGATGTGGTTCCGTATCAATCGCAGCCCGATTCATATTCAACAACTATGGGCGTTAGCTTGGTTAAGAAATTCTAACAAAACAACTGACTGCGTTAAGCCCGCTAGGCTCGGCGCAGTCAGTTGCTGATTTTTAAAATAGCGTCGCTTTTCTGAGCGTTTCAACTCTATCGTCTAGCTGCGCGAGCGTTGTAGATTTTATGCCGTGTAGAGAGAAGTCTCCAATAGTAAATGATGAGCAGGCCGTTCCATAGGCGATAGCCTGTCTAAGAGTGGTGTTGTCTAACTTTTGGCTCTTTGCTATATATCCCATAAATCCACCAGCGAAAGAATCTCCTGCACCTGTTGGGTCTATTACAATTTTTGTTGGGTATGCCGGCAACACAAAGCATTCTCCTGTTGCATCACGCATTATAGAGCCATGTTCCCCTTTTTTGATAATTACAACTTCTGGCCCCATATCCATAATATCTTCACCAGCAGCAATTAGGTTGAATCTGCCAGTGAGCTGTTTTGCTTCATCCTCATTTAAGATTAAACAATTAATACGCTCTAATAGCCTCTTTAAGCTCTCACGTTCTGTCTCAATCCATAGGTTCATGGTATCCGCTGCGACAAACTTAGGATTATGGGCTTGCTCTAATATTTGCATCTGGATATCAGGGTGTGTGTTGGCAAGGAAGATGAACTCAGAATCTTTGTAGCTCTCTGGCATCTTTGCAGGTTCTTCAGCTAAAACATTTAGCTCGACCATATCCGTATTTGCCTCATTCATACTACCTTCATAGGAGCCATGCCAACGAAATGTCTTGCTATTTTCTCGCACCTCTAGGCCCTCTAGAGAGATGTCTCTATCTTTGAATATTTCTGATAAATCAAAAGGGAAGTCCTTTCCAACAACGCCTAGAAATCTTACCGGAGTGAAAAAACTGGCAGAATAGCTAAAAAAGACTGCCGAACCACCAATGCTATCTGCACTTCTACCAAAAGGAGTCTTTACCGTATCAATACCTATTGAACCTGTTACTAAAAGAGACATATTATCCATCCTTGTTATTATTAGTTATAAAATTTTGCTAGAGCAATATCTATCCTAGCGATGGTCTTGGCTTTTCCAAGAATCTCTACCGTATCGAATATTGCTGGGCTAATAGTTGAGCCGCTAAGTGCTATACGCAGAGGTTGAGCGACTTTGCCGAGTCCGATTTCTTTCTCTTCGCATATGCTGCGCAATAGAGTTTCGATTGAGTGTGCTGAAAAGTCTTCGAGCTTGCCGAGCTCTTCTTTTAACATCTCTAAAACCTTGCAACCTTCGTTGTCATTCTTGAGTAGAACTTTTTTAACTGCTTTCTCATCGAACTCTATCTCGCTGTCTTCAATAAAGAATAGCAAGCATTTACTCTCAATGTCTCTGAGAGTTTTTGCTCCTTTGTTGAGCTCTATCAATCTCTCTAGCAGGGCATCGTCTGCGGCTAGCATAGGACTATTATTAAGCTCTAAGAATCTGCGCATATGACCAACGAGTTTAGCAGAATCCATTCGTGAGATGTGTTCCATATTGAATGATGAGAGCTTGTTTCGGTCGAAGAAGCTATTTGCTTTATTTAACCTTTTCTCGTCGAATGCTTCTATCAACTCTTCTAGACTCATAATCTCACGTTCGTCTCCAGGATTCCAACCCAGTAGAGCAGTAAAGTTAACTAGAGCCTCTGGAATATAGCCACTCTTAACAAAATCGACTACATTTATCTCAGGCAAATCAATTCCAATAAAATCTGCCATTGCATTTATCGATGTCTCTTCTGGAGTGGTTTTCTTTTTTAGGAAAGATTCTAACTCTTCCAATGATATATTGCCCGCCTTAGCAATGGACGCTTTATCTAGGCTGTTTGCAGCCTTGATGGCTTTGCGCAGAGTATTTGGGCGTTCCCTTTTCGAGAGTTTGCCGCCATTATCACTGACCGTTATAGACATATGGGCGTATTCTGGAGTTCTAAAGCCAAGCGCCTCTTGGAGGCATTGGTGAGCAGGAGTATTCATTAGATGCTCTTGACCTCGCATTACGTGGGTTACGCCCATAAGCTCATCATCAATAACCACTGCAAAATGGTAAGTTGGGAATCCGTCTGATTTGCAAATTATAAAATCTGCGATTTCTTCTGGGGCGAACGTCACTTCGCCGCGAATAATATCCCTAACGACGATAGGCTTATCTTGTGGAACGGCAAAACGCACGGTTACAGGCTTGCCTTGGGCTTTTGCTGCTTCTACATCTTCTTTGGTAGGTAGCGTCTCTGGTCTGCGGTAAATGAAACTCTTTTTCTCCCTTTCAGCCTTTTGTCTCATTGCGGCGAGCTCTTCTGCCGTATCAAAGCAGTAGTAGGCCTTGCCTTCATCTAGCAGCTGATTCAAGTATTTATCGTAGATTTCTCGTCTTTGGCTCTGAAGGTATGGGCCGTTTGGTCCGCCAACTTCAGGTCCTTCATCCCAGTCGAGCCCTAACCAGCGCAGATCATCAATAACCTGTTGCATTGCTGTTGGAGTATTGCGTTTTTGATCCGTATCTTCAATGCGAAGGATGAATTTTCCGCCCATCTTACGAGCAAGCAGCCAGTTAAACAGAGCAGTTCTTGCTCCTCCGATATGTAGGTATCCAGTTGGTGATGGTGCGAATCTAGTAATAACCATGTATTTCCTCATAAAACTTATGGGTAGTTTTTATTATTTATATGCTATAACTCTAAGCCAGATAAAGATTAAAGTCAAGTAGCGGCATATGAATTATATTGTTTTAATATTCTTTAGCTTTCTGTTATAATCACGCCCTTAATATTAAAAAAACTATCGTTGTATTGAGGTATAGTTATGTCTAAAGAGTCACAGGCAAATAGATCAGATGAAGTGCAAAGAGATTTCATTCGTGATATAATCTCCAAAGCAGTTGCGCAATCAGGCGATAAGATGCAGGTTCATACACGTTTTCCTCCAGAACCAAATGGTTATCTCCATATTGGCCATGCAAAGAGCATATGTCTTAATTTTGGCCTAGCTAAAGATTTTGGTGGTATCTGTAATCTTCGTTTTGACGATACCAACCCAGCAAAGGAAGAAGATGAGTATGTTAACTCAATCATAGAAGATGTTAAGTGGCTTGGCTGGGATTGGGGTGAGAATCTCTTCTTTGCGTCAGACTATTTTGATAGGATGTACGAACTAGCTAAGGAGCTTATTCGTGCAGGCAAGGCATATGTTTGCGATCTTAGCACTGAAGAGATTCGCAAGATGCGTGGCACTCTCACAGAACCTGGAACCAATAGTCCCTTTAGAGATAGAAGTGCTGAGGAGAACCTAGAGCTATTTGAAAGAATGAAAAATGGTGAGTTCCCAGATGGTTCAAAAGTTCTTCGTGCAAAGATTGATATGGCGTCGTCTAATCTGAATATGCGTGATCCAGTTATGTATAGAATCTTACACGCAACTCACCACAGGACGGGTGATAAATGGTGTATTTATCCTATGTACGACTGGGCACACGGATTAGAGGATTCATTCGAGGGGATTACTCACTCAGTTTGTACTTTGGAATTTGAAGATCACAGACCTCTCTACGACTGGTTCCTCGAGCAACTTGGAATTCATCATCCACAGCAGATTGAATTTGCAAGACTCAACCTAACCTATACTGTTATGAGCAAAAGAAAGCTTCTTTCTCTTGTTGAGCAAAATTACGTCAGTGGCTGGGACGACCCCCGTATGCCTACAATCTCAGGTTTGAGGCGCAGAGGTTTCTCTCCAGAGGCGATTCGTGAATTCTGCAGAGTTATTGGCGTAAACAAACAAAACTCATGCGTTGATTATGCACTGCTTGAGCATTGTTTGCGTAAGGACCTCAACAAGACCTCTAAGAGGGTTATGGCAGTTCTAAATCCACTTAAGGTTGTAATCACCAATTTCCCTGAAGATGGTGTTGAGCAGTTAGAGGCGATTAATAACCCAGAAGATGCTTCTCAAGGTTCAAGAAAGGTGCCTTTCTCTAAAGAACTCTACATCGAACGAGAAGACTTTATGGAAGAGCCCCCTAAAAAGTTTTTCCGCCTAGCTCCTGGTAGAGAGGTTCGTCTGCGCTATGCGTACTTTATAACTTGTAATGAGGTTATCAAGGATGATAAGGGTGAAATAGTAGAATTACGTTGTACATTTGACCCGCAAACAAGGGGTGGCGATGCGCCAGATGGCAGAAAAGTTAAGGCAACGCTGCATTGGGTTTCTGCCGAGCATGCGATTGATGGTAAGGTAAACATTTATGACCATCTATTCACTACAGAGAATCCTGAAAAGGTAGAAGAAGGCGGTGATTTTACCGACAACATAAACAAAGATTCTCTAAAGACGCTCAATTGCAAGCTTGAGCCAAGCCTTGCAGACGTAAAACCATTTGAGAGAGTGCAGTTTGAAAGATTGGGTTACTTCTGCTGCGATAAGGATTCAACTCCAGATAATATTATCTTTAACAAGACGGTAGGCTTAAAAGACACCTGGGCAAAAATCCTAAAACAAAGAGATAATCAAGCCAAACAAAAACAACAGAAGAAAAAAAGCTAACTGCTTTAACGCAAAGATCATGAAGGGACATGAAGGGGCGATGTGCTTTGGAATTGCAAGTGGCCGTTGCTTAACGCTTGAGAATCCTATTTCTCCAAGGGCACTTGGCTTGGTTATGGAATGGGCGATGTTACATAAGCAAGAGTTAATGGCAGATTTGGAGCTTGCAAACTCTAACCAACCACCACTAAAAATAGAACCGCTGGAATAGGAGAACTTGTCATGCTTTGTGATATTATAAATGCGGAATATATAGAAGGCTACAAGCTAAAGGTTGTGTTTGAGAACAATAAGCAGGGAGTAGTTGATTTTTCTAGTTATATTGGTAAAGGTGGCGTCTTTGATAAATTTATAGACATTGATTTCTTTAAGAATTTTCCCGTCAACAATGAGCTTGGAACAATAGTTTGGAATAATGAAATTGATATTGCTCCTGAAACAATATATGAAAAAATGCTAACAACACACAGTACCTGATCGTCATTGAGTTATGTTGGAAATTATAAATTAAAAAACGATTTCCAATGGTTCTAAAATATAATAAGCGGTTTAATTCAATTTCGTTAACCGTACACATTACCTTTGGCATCAACGAATGCGCTCGATTGAAGCGATTTGGATTTTGATATGGCTTTATCTAGCTTGGGCATTCTAAATAATCCAGAGCATTTGGGGCATTGGCAAAGCTTGCCTTGGATTTGTTTATCAATATTGAATTCTTTGTAACAGTGAGGGCATTTTGCTTTAATAATCATCTTGTTCTCACAGGTTAATTCAACATAATGTCAGAATTTAAAACGATGCTTGCTATTAGTTAGAGAGTATCATCTTTAGAGAGATTATTAGTAGCATAATTCCAAACATTCTTTTGAGTGTTGCTGCATCAATATTTGTTGCAATCTTACTTCCGAGCAAGCCACCAATAAAGAAGCCTGCGCTTAGCAAAAGGGCAATCTTCCAAGTGATGTGTCCAGATTTGTGGTATTGCATCACAGCCAAAAAAGTGACAGGAGGAAGCATCATTGCCAGAGTTGTTCCCTGAGCCATGTGTTGGTCAAATCCAAAGACAAATACGAGTATAGGGATTACAACTACCGCGCCTCCAATTCCTAATAGGCCACTTACTATACCGGTAAATAGGCCCAAGAGAGCAACTAACGTAAGGCCAATGTTTGGATTTGTATTAAGCAAGTTAGGCATTTCCAAATAGCTCCTTAAATTTAGCGGCGATATCTTCGTTCTTGCAGAGAGTTTCTCCAATTAATACGCCACCGATTTCAAGATTGATTAGCCTCTCTACATCGATTCGTGTTTTGATTCCACTCTCAGCTACCAATCTATTTTTATTGTCCACAAAACCACTGATATGCGCAGTGTTTTCAATGTCAACAGTCATTGTCTTGAGGTTTCTGTTGTTTATGCCAAGAAGAGTCTTTTTCTTAGCAGAGATATCTATTAAATCCTTTATCGAAAGGAGTGATTCTAAGGTGTGAACCTCCACAAGCACCCCAAGTGTTAGGCTGTGAGCTAGTTTGAGTAATTCTATGAGCTCACTGGTATCAAGAGCTTCTGCGATTAGTAGTATTGCATCAGCTTGATTTGCTCTAGCCTCATATACTTGATACTCATCAACGATAAAGTCTTTACGCATAACAGGGCAATCAACCACTGCTTTTACTTGTGAGAGAAATTCTAGTTTGCCTTGAAAGTATTTCTCATCAGTTAGCACACTAATAGCATCGGCGCCGCAGTCGTTGTATATCTTGGCTATTGCTGCTGGGTCGAAATCACTGCGAATAACACCGGCAGATGGGGATGCTTTTTTGACCTCAGCAATAACGTTTATGCCGCGAGGATTCTTCTTTGATATCGCCTTGGCAAAGTCTCTACATTTTGGTAGAGCCTTAATCTTTTCGATTAGTTCATCTTGGCTAACGCGGCTTTTATGCTCGGCTATCTCAAGCTGCTTATCAGCTATAATTTTGTCTAGAATTGTTGCCACTATTGCTCCGTTTTTTCTTTGTTGCTGGCATCTTTAGATGCGGATGAGACTTGAACAAATATCATTCTTAATTGATTGAGTGAATCGTTGAGTAGATTTGCTTCACCACCAAGCAGGTTGCCCTTTGTTTTTTCTTCAAGGGCTTCTAGCAGATCGATGTTGTATTTGGCAAGGGCAAGATCGACTTTAATCTTATCCTCTTCGCCTGGAGGGGCAATCAAACCAAGGGCAAACATCGCCTGAGTTGTCAGCATATTAATTAAGCCGGATATATCGCCTTTTGGCAAGCTTCGTTTGGTTTCTTGTTCCTTTTCTTTCTTTATCTCTGAAGCTAATTTTTCTTTTTCTGTTTGTGCTTGCTTCTTCCAGTCGTCGTCAACTATGATTTTTTTCTCATCGCTCATAACGCATTCCCTCGTTTATGATTTAATTTTGTTACTTTAGTATCGATAAGACTTCATACTTCTTTCAATGTCTCGTTTTTGGTCCTTGTCTCGTATCGATGCACGTTTATCATGCACCTGCTTTCCTTTTGCAAGGGCTATTTCGAGTTTTGCCAGACCTCTTGCATTAAAATAGATGCGCAGCGGTACTAACGTAAATCCACGCTGGTCTAGCTTCGCCATTAATTTTCTTATCTGCGATTTATGTAGAAGGAGCTTACGGTTTCGTGATACATCGTGGTTGTTGTAAGTGGCTTCCTTGTATTGCTCAATCTTTGCACCAACAAGCAAACACTCACCGCGTACGATTTTAGCGTATGCCCCATTTAAATCAGCATTACCAAGCCGCAGACTCTTAACCTCACTGCCAGTCAAAGACAATCCTGCCTCAATCTTTTCAAGAATTATATAGTCGTGAAAAGCCTTCTTGTTACGAATCTGAGGCGTGTTATTCTTTTTTTCTTCTTTCTTCTTTGCCATTGCCGCCATGATAGCTGCGCATATGTTTTTTTGCAAGTATCTTTGTCTCTCTAAAGAGTTTCTTGTATAGGGCTCTTAGAGCTGTTAGTATGGACAAGAGGAGATTTCGATTAAAAACACTAATTGTGGAGGCTTGATATGATAGATTATGACGCTTTGTTTGATTTAAGTTACAGTATCTGTATTGTTGGTGCAAATGATAATGGGAAGATAAACGCTTGCATTGTCAATACAGTGTTTCAAATTACTCCCGCCCCAGCTACGATAGCTATTAGTGTCAATAAAGAGAATTTTACACATGATATGATTGCCAGTAGTGGCAAATTCTCTGTGAATATTGTTTCTCAAGATGCAGCCATGAGAGATTTTGGTCCATTTGGTTTTAAGAGCGGTAAGGATGTAGATAAATTTACCGATGTTAAATATCGCCTTGGTGAAACAGCTTGCCCGATACTGCAAGAGAATATAACAAGCTATATTGAGGCCGAGGTTATAGATGCCCTCGACATCTACACGCATACGATATTTATAGGAAAGATTATAGCTGCTGAGAAGATAAACGCCTCTGCCACAGCTATGACGTATTCATATTACAGAGACATCAAACACGGAAAGACGCCTAAAAAAGCGACGACCTATCACGATTCCAAGTAAAACTGAGACACCTGCAACCAGCCCTTGGCTCGGTGCAGAAGTCCCAGTTTTCGTTATTTGCGTTAAAGCAGTTAAAGAGGAAAGCGAATAAAATGCTTTAGATTGTAATGATTATTTTAGAATCTTGAAGCTAAACGGATACTTGTAATCTTCGCCTTTGCTAGTGGCGATAGTTGCAAGAATACGGAAAATAGTATTTGCTAGTATAACTATCACTATAATAGGTATGCCGATTACATTTAGAATTGACAAACCACCACAAATTATTAATACGGTCAGTTGAAGGTTTAGAGATTCTTTACCTTGATTGCTTACATATTCATCTTTGTCTTTGTATAGTAGCCAGATAACTAATGGGCCAAGTATTACTGTAAATATGCCAAGCAAATGGCAAAGCAGGGCGAGATTTTTTGAGTCTTGAGATATTTGCGGTTTTTCTACAGCCTTTTCTGTTGCAACATCTAACTGCTCATTGGAGCTTTGGGGAGCTTGTTCTTGTCCAGAAGTTTGGTCATTGACATTATCTTCTTGTTCAGGATTTACATTGTTCATTTCATCGCTCATTCTATTTCTCCCTAAAAAATCCATATTAACTTCAATGTTCTATACCCATTGTTTACGCTAGAGATTCTAATGTCAAGTTCTAACTTTATTAATAGAGTTGTGCTATTTAACAATTAAACACTCTCTCTGTGAATCTTAGCACCAACCGAGTTGAGTTTTTCTTCTATACGGTCATAACCTCGGTCGATATGGTAAACCCTATTTATTATCGTTTCTCCCTTTGCGGCTAGGGCTGCGATAACCAATGCCGCACTTGCGCGTAGGTCTGATGCCATCACTGGAGCGCTACTTAATTTACTAACACCACTTATTATAGCGCTACATCCTTCTTTACGTAGATTAGCGTTCATTCGGTTTAGCTCGGCAACATGCATAAATCTATCTGGAAATATTTTCTCTGTTATGACGCTATTACCATTAGCTATAGCAAGCATTGCCATAAATTGCGCTTGAAGGTCGGTGGGAAAGCCCGGATATGGCTGTGTTGTTATATGGGTTGCTTTGATAGGACCATTGTGGCTAACGATGCAACCAGTTTGTGTTTTTTCTATGGTTGAACCCATATTCTGCATGCAATCGACCACAGCCATCATATGACTGAGATTGCAGTTTTCAATTTCTAATCGACTACCGGTAATTCCGGCGGCTGCCATAAAGGTTCCCGCCTCAATTCTATCAGGAATGATATTGTACTCGCAACTAGAGAGCTCTTTGACGCCTTTAATTATTAGTCTTGGCGATCCAGCCCCTTCAATTTTTGCGCCCATCGCTATTAAGAAGTTTGCTAGGTCTTCAATCTCTGGTTCGCAAGCTGCGCACTCTATGATAGAGGTTCCTTTAGCTAGGGTTGCTGCCATCATTACGTTTGCCGTTGCTAATACACTTGAACCAAACGGACCACCTAAAAAGATGTCTGCGCCAACTAGTCCATCTTCTGGAGCAGTTGCGACAATATAACCGTTTTCAAGTTTGATTTTTGCCCCAAGTGCTTTTAGCCCCCTAATATGCATATCGACGGGGCGATCTCCAATTGCGCATCCTCCGGGCATTGATATCTCAACCTTGCCAAATCTGGCAAGAAGTGGGCCAAGTATGCAAATACTAGCACGCATTCGTCTAACTATTTGATAATCGCCAAAAAAGCTATCTATTGGGGCTGTATCGATATGTAATTTCTCACTTTGGTCTCTCCATACTTTTGCCCCAAGTGAAGCGAGTAATTCTATCAATACATTTATATCTGATAGGTTTGGAACTGAATCAAGAATACTTTCTCCCGGAGCGAGAATTGTGGCTGCCATGATTGGTAGGGCGGCATTCTTTGCTCCAGAGACTCTAATTTTACCGGAGAGTTTTGCCTCTCCTTCAATTCTAAATATATCCATATATCTATTTCCCTTGAAATGTTTCACTTAATTTAATACAAATGGGGAGCTCTTGCAAGCTTATTGGTTTTTTGCTTATATCGGGAATGGATTGTTGAACACACAAACAGCAGGTTTGGAAACCCATAGTATCGGATATCTTGTCTTTACCGCCATATATGCAGTAATGCTGGCTGTTGGTGCAGTTTTGTTTGTAAGATGGCTTACTAAGACGAAGGTGGGCTCTACTAGTCTATTGGATATTTCTCCAAAAAACCACTACATGGATGTTAGTGTTGTAATGGGGGTGTTTGGTATCTGGATTTTTTCCCAGTTTATAATAAACATCCTTTTGATGGGCGTGCTTTTTGATTTAGCGTTGCAATATCCTGATATAATACCACATCTAACGGCTGTGCTAGGCTCTTTAGTTACGACAATAGCTATATCGATTGTTGCCAAGAAATATTTTCAGGGAGCCATCAAAGGGTTTGGTTTGGACATGAAGACTCTTTGGACAGATATTCGCTTTGGCTTGGTTAACTATTTGTCAATTTTGCCAGTGGTAGTTTTTCTAACTATGCTAGTTGCTATTATCACTCGGTTGATAGTTGGTGAAGATTTCCAGATGCCCAACCATTCTCTCATTAAGGCACTTGATACTGGCACTCCGATCTGGATAAGTATCTTTGCGATTATCTTGGCGATAGTGGTTGCGCCAATCGTTGAGGAGCTTCTTTTTAGAGGAATTCTACAGAATTACATGTTTTCACTCACCCAAAAGCCGTGGCTCTCAATTTTTATTACATCCGCCGTATTTGCATTAATACATGGTTATGGCCTTAAATATCATTGGCTTGCACTCTTTGCACTCTCCTGCTGTATGGGATATTCCTATATGAAGAGTGGTTCTCTTTTGAGGAGTATAATAGTTCATGCGGCGTTTAACTCCATTAGCATTGCAAGTGCTCTAGTTAGCATTCACTTAGGTCAGGGTCTCTGAGAAAGACTACGTCTCAAAAAAATACTGATGGGACTAAGCATTGTTGATTTTTCATTATATCTCAGCTGTCTTGAGTAGTTTTTGTGATGGTCTTAGAACTGTGTTTGTCGTTGTTTTTTTGGCGTAAGCTCTTTCTATTCAAGTCTTTATGTGGCGTTGCCTTTCTGTATTGTTTTTAGTTTTATCTCTATGAGCCTATAAAAACATTACAGATTTAAGAAAAAAATACACTTTTAACTTTAGCTATTAATTCCAAGCCCGATAAGAGAATATAGAAAAGGCTTAATATAGGAATTGGTTATGCTTACAAGTAAAACAACAAGGCAATTGGTCTTAAATAAAGGGGCTCAGAAGTACATTTTTCGCTATGATGTTGGTGCGGAGGATTTACTTTTGGAAACACTCGTCGATCAAGCAAACGATAGTAACATTGATTTTGACTGGTTTGACGCAGCAGTTTTGAGCTTTAAGTTAGCAAGAACACTTATTGACCAAGCAGATGAGATTATCAAAAAGGATTCTCCTGTGCTTGGTAGTTCTGTAAATAATTAACAATGGCCCTCCTTCTAAAAGAGAAGGATCTCAAAAGAGGGAATGTTTTTTTAAGAGGGTATAAAATATGAGCGAATCTACGTTGATACCAAACTTCTTGAGCTACCTTAAGTACGAGAAGCATTTTTCAGAGCATACTGCAAAATGTTACGGTGCTGATTTGGTTCAATACTGTGAATTTCTTGCACCAAAGGATAACTCGGTGAGCGAGGATGGTTCTTGGCAGGATGCTACTGCGGCAGCTACGGCAGTTGCTCAAGAGGTCAGGATTGATCAATTACTAATTAAAGCGACAGTAGATACTATTAGAGATTATCTTGCGCATTTATCCTCTTATGAGTATTCAAAGAGCACTACAGCGAGGAAAGTTGCTACTCTTAGAAGCTTTTACAAGTTTCTTGTTAAGAGGGGAGTGATTGAGACAAATCCAGTTATGGCGATTAAGAGTCCAAAGCAGGAAAAGAAACTCCCTAAGTTTCTTGAATACGAAGAGATACAAAGATTGCTAAATGCTCCTGACACTGACACTTGGCTAGGAGCGAGAGATAGAGCTATTCTTGAAACGCTATACAGTACAGGTCTTAGAGTCAGCGAGTTGGTTGCTCTTAACATGGAGGACGTTGACTTTTTAGGTGAAGTTGTTCACGTCAGAGGTAAGGGTAAAAAAGAGAGAATTGCTCCAATCGGCTCTTCTGCACTTCAAGCAATTCAGCATTATATAGAGTTTAGAAATCGCAGGTCGCAGACTAATGACATAGACCCAAAGGTCTTATTTGTAAATAAGCATGGCAATAGACTCAGCACTAGAAGTGTACGTAGGAAAATGGATAAATACCTTCTAGAGGCAGGTCTTGATCCTGCGATTAGCCCGCATACATTAAGGCATAGCTTTGCAACACATCTATTAAATAATGGCGCAGACTTGCGTAGCGTACAAGAATTACTAGGACACCAGTCGCTCTCGACTACGCAGGTTTATACGCATCTTACAACTGCAAAACTCAAGGAAGTCTACGAGAATGCTCATCCAAGAAGTACCGAGCAAGAAAGTTTCTAAACAAAACTTTAGGAGTAGGCAGGGAAAACGAAGGTCCAATCGAAAGGTTGGACCTTTTGTTTTTGGTGGTACGGGCGTATTGCAATACGCTCCAACAAAATATATTATCGACGATCCCATGAAATGGCAAAATTGCAACAACGGAAATATTGCAATGAAATCGCCGGCAGAATACGATTCAGAAATTTGGCTGATATAAAATGACAGTAGAGACGCACGATCAAGCGTCTCTACGATTGATTGTTTTAGCCTTTTTGGGCAACATCGCCAATGTATTCAGGGATTAGCTTCTTGATATGCTTAACCACTAAGTCGTGATCTTGCGTTGGGGCGACGGCTATTAGCTCATCTATTGCTTTGTAGAGCTGTTCTCTGTCCATTGGGATATTTTGCCAAACACCAATCTTCGGGTGTTTTGTTGGTTTCATATTCTCGCCTTCGATGGACAATTCTTCAAAGAGCTTTTCTCCAGGACGCATACCCGAGAATTTAATCTCAATATCTTCGTCTGGTCTAAACCCGCTCAGTGTTATTAAGTCTCTTGCAAGGTCAACAATTTTGACAGATTCACCCATATCCAATACAAAAATCTCACCGCCTTCGCCAAGTGTTGCAGCTTGTAGCACCAGCTGGCTAGCTTCTGGGATTGTCATGAAGTAACGCTCCATCTCTGGGTGAGTTACCGTTACAGGACCGCCTTCAGCGATTTGTTTCTTGAAGATAGGTATAACAGAGCCGTTTGAGCCAAGAACGTTACCAAACCTAACGGTAACAAAGTGTGTCTTACTTGTGCGATTTAAATCCTGCACAAACATCTCAGCAACCCTTTTTGATGAGCCCATAAGACTTGTTGGGTTCACGGCTTTATCTGTGCTTATCATTACAAAGTTTTTGCTACCATATTTATCTGCAGCTTTTGCGATATTCATGGTGCCAACGACGTTATTCTTTATAGATTCGCCTGGGTTTGTTTCCATAAGAGGCACATGTTTATGTGCTGCGGCGTGAATAATTACTTCTGGCTTGTAATCTTTACATATTTGGTTGACGCGTACTTCATCTGTAATATCGCAGATGATGGCTCTTAGATTTACGTCAGGGAAGCTCTTCCTGAGTTCACGCTCGATGTGAAAGAGAGGGTTTTCTGCCTGCTCTACCAATAGTAGCATCTTTGGTTTAAAGTTGCATACTTGCCTGCACATTTCAGAACCAATAGATCCGCCTGCACCAGTAACTAGGATAACCTTGTTGGTGAGGAAATTCTTGATACCTTCAATGTCTAGTTGGATTTCTTGTCTTCCGAGAAGGTCTGTAATTTCTACCTCTCTAATCTGCGACACATTTAGCTTTCCAGAAGCTATATCAGTAATCGATGGAACGGTAGTAAAGCGTACCTTGATGCCTTGGCAGGTATGCACTATCCTGCGCAGATGTTTCTGAGACGCACTTGGCATAGCGATGGCAACTTCATCAACGTTTTCTTTTAGGCAAATTTCTTGCAAGTCATCAACGGTTCCAAGAACAGGAATGCCCCTGATGTTGATATTTTGCTTTACCGGATCATCATCAATGAAGCCGACGACATCATATTGCTCGACTCTCATTCTATGTATTTCTCTAAGAAGAGCTTCTCCAGCATCACCTGCACCCATAATCAAGAGTCTAGTGATGTTGCTGCCTCTTTCTGATCTAAATTCCTCATGGTAGAGTCTAACTGCCATTCTTGCACCGGCTAAAATCATAACAGTGCAAACAAGGTCCAGAATCATTACACTCTGGCTGATAGTAGTTAGAGATATTAAGTGGAGCCTTAGCGTAGTTGTATTCATCATCGCATACCAAGCGATGACTATTATGAAGGTGCTCACTAGTGCAGCACTGCTCATCGACGTTAAATCTGCGATGCCAACGTAACGCCACCAGCCGCTGTATTGTTTGAAGATTCTAAA
This sequence comes from Phycisphaerae bacterium, assembly GCA_027078365.1. GTDB lineage: Bacteria > Planctomycetota > Phycisphaerae > Sedimentisphaerales > Sedimentisphaeraceae > S145-28. The sequence continues at coordinate 27,655 of JALWYQ010000025.1, read as the reverse complement.
GACAATAACCTTTACCGTTAGCACGAATAGAAGCATTGCTGGATACTGAACCTTTAACCAGCTTGCAGAGACTACCATGTTGTTCGACATGACAAATGCAAGGAACAGGGCTACCGAAAAGGCAATTATATGCGCAATTAAAATAAATAAGCGCCTATGATTCAAAAAAAAGCTGTCTGGAGAACCATAAGTTTCTTTTTTGTTAGTGCTTGCTTCTTTTTCTGACATTATATCTCCCGTATAAAGTAGCCAATCAAGATAACCTACAACAACTTAAAAGTCAAGTCGAGGTACTCTTTGGGCTACTTGTATTATGTACCACTAGTGAACTAACCTATATTTTGCGTATCGTCAGATTCTATTGCGATACTATCAGTAGAATCATAGCTGTCTCCATCCGTTGATTCAACATCTTTCCAATCATCTTTTAGATTTTGCAGTTCAGTATAGATCTCAGTCATTTGGTTTTTGTCTATTTCTTTACGCATCAATGCGTATATTACAGTGTTTGCGCAGAAGTAATAGCTTACGACAAATGCAGCGACTACACCTAAAATTAGCAAAATAGCAAGGTGTACTAAGCCCGATGATAAACTCTCAGTTAGATAATAGTTGATATTTGTATGCCGACCTAGGAGGTTAAAGAATTCGGGCTCTCTCCATATTGCTTCTAATTTGCTAACTCCTTGAGTTCTAGCACTCTCAGCAAACATTCCAAATTTTAGGAAAGTATGTGTCATTTTTAAGAGTAAAAAGGCGATGAATCTAACGAACATATAGCAGATAGAGCCATAGAAAATCGAAATCACAGAGTAATACAGCAATTTCCAAGGCCTTGAGTACGTGTAACAGTAGGCTCGCCCAAGGGCATCGTATCCGCTAGTCCCTTCATACGATATCGCTGGTAGCATCAGACTAACCCCGCCAAATGCTCCTATGAGTACTATAGCGATGAATAAACCAAGGATAAGGGCGATTATGATTGAAAGACCAAGAATTATCTCTCCTGCCCAAGGTAAATTTGCAATAAGCCCTAGTGCAACAATCAAACAACCTAGGCAAAACACTACTGCGAGTGGGGCAATAGGCGCAAATAGGTAACTTTTTAAATGTTTTCTGCAGTAGCGCATTAACTCTGCTGGTCCAGGTTTTTCGCCGAGGCTAAATTCTAGTGCAGCTGCTCTGGTAATTGCTCCACCAAAATACGCTAGAATGCAATAGGCAATGGATAAATACACCAACGAGTAGAGAAAATGGTACTTCAGTGCCCAGTTAAATGCTCGAATTTCATTAACTCCACACCTAAATAGACCGCGCATGTCCAAAGAGAGGATGGAGACTATTGCTTCATTGAAATTTTTTGTGGTAAAATCCCACATAGTTAGATACACACCCTGAGTTGTCTTGGAAGAATCTTGGTTAATTAATTCTTTTAACAGTTCTTCTTGTATGAGGTAAGCATCTAATTCGTTGATAGAAGTGGTGCTATTATAGGCTAAGCCATCCTTGATATTGTATTTGCCAGTGTGGACAGTACCAGTAAATGAATCCAGCGACACGCCGACCAATGCTAGCAAAAGAATACAAAAGAAAGAGAGAAGCATTTTATTGGGACCAATTGCTAGTTTAAAGCATTTGAAAATGTTTAAGAACATCAGATTTTCGAGATATTCTAATAACAGATTAATGCCGTTGTTATTGTCGCTTTGTGCCATTTTTGTCCTTAAATAGCTATTTTGACAACTCTCTTTTCCTTAAAGCTACCATTCCCTTATATCGTCCAAATTAGTCGATATCTATGGTTAAAACCTTAGAGATCGACTAATAATTCATCCCTGCAGGCGGTGTTACTTACAAACCTTCAGCACTATCATCTATTTTTGGAAATTCTAACGTTGTTCGTGGCGATAGTAGTAGCCGTTTTAGGCTAGAACTCGTCTTCGAGATTATCTTGCGCGCATTCAATTCTGTATTCGTCGTCTAGCCAGCGGCCCAGGTCTATCATCTTGCATCTTTTGCTACAAAACGGAAAGGCTTTATTTTTTTCTAAACCCTCATAAATGAATTCTTTATTGCAACTAGGGCAAGTTAGAGTGTTTTTTTTGTTTTTATCAGTCATCGCAGTAACTTCTCGTTTTTAGTACAAAAAAAAGCCTGTCGTAATATTTCACGTGCAGGCTTTATGTGTTACTTTAGGCATTATTGCTAGTCTAATTATAATTCATCATCAATTAGATCTATAGTTGGTTCGGTATCCTCATCTGAGAGTCCGCTATAGTCGTAGTCGCGATCTTGAGAGTCGTCGTAATATTTTTCGCCCTCGACGACCAATCCTTTTTCTACCATTCTAGCATATTCTATACAGTAGCGAGCCCAAGGTTTTGCCCTGAGCCTCTCTTTTGATATAGGCTTATCTGTTCCTTGGCAAATCCCATACTCATTGTTCTCAATACGAGCGAGGGCATCTTTGATTTCCATAAGCAATTTGCGCTCAGAATCCATAAGTCCAAGTGTGAACTCTTGCTCGAAATTATCACTACCAATATCTGCCATGTGAATTGGCATACTTGATAAATCGCCTGCGGCATTACCCCTAGAATCACGAAGAGAATCTGCTTCCATCTGGGTTATATCTCCGCATATTACGGCAGCTTTGAGCATTAGAAGCTCTTTGAATTCTTTGATTTCTGCTGCATTAAGATAAGACTTCATCGTTGGAGCCTTTCTTGCAGGCTTTTTTGAGACTTTCTCATCGGCTACTTTGGCTACTCGTTTAGTAGTCTTTTTCTTTGCAGTCTTTTTAGTTGTAGCCTTTGTAGTTTTCTTCTTTGTCACTTTTTTAGCCACTTTTATCCCTTTCAAGGAGCAAAGCTTCCAGTACCAACAGTTTTAGTAGGAGTCTTGCCCGTTTAAGAACCCCTCCTTTTCAGGTTGGCATTTTACATTAAAAGAACAATTGGTCAATTCAAAAATGACCATACATAGTTTTTGTTGTAACATTATGCCAATATTGAGTTTATGTATTACTTTGGCCTCTGTTAGAGTGTTTTGCGTCTGTTAGGAATATGTATCTGCCATTTATTTGAGTAGATAAGCCTCTAACAGAGAAAATCTCTGCGATTTTATTCTTTTCGAATACACTCTCAATGTCTCCCAAGTAGAAACTATCTCGGTATCCTAAGAGCAGAACTTTATCACAATATTGACCAGAGAGATTGATGTCGTGTGTAACGGTTACTATTGTCTTGGATGATTCTAGCTGCATTTGCTTGAGTAAGTCGTATATCTCAACTTGATGCTTTAAATCAAGAAAGCTCGTAGGTTCATCAAGTAAGATTATAGGAGTCTCCTGTGCTAGGGCTCTAGCGATAAAGACCCTTTGCCTCTCTCCCGTACTTATCTCGTTGAGATCTCGATTTGCCAGATGTGCTACGTTAGTAGCTTCGAGAGCGTTCTCAACAATATCTCTATCTAGAGAACTCTCAAAACCAAGCACGTTAAAAAAGGCCGTTCTTGCCATCATAACCGTCTCGTAAACATTAAACCCAAAGGCCGCAGAGAAATCTTGACGTACTATAGATACAGTTTTTGCCATATCAAGGCGATTGTAGTCACGGATATCTCTGCCCATCAAGGCGATATTGCCTTTGCTAGGCTTTATTGTACGTGTTAGCAAATTCAACAGAGAACTCTTGCCCGCTCCGTTTGGACCGGCAATTGCTAGAAATTCTCCTTTTCTCACATTAAACTCTAATGAGCTGAGAATCTGTTCTTCGCCATACGAAAAATCTAAGTTACTAACGGTTATTGCATCAATCATAGCAGGTTCTGCCTCTTAGAGTTTCTTATTAAAAGCACAATAAAAAATGGACCGCCTATTAATGCTGTTAAGACTCCTACCGGTAGCTGCGCAGGGGAGACGATTGTTCTAGCGACTGTATCGGCTATAACCATAAAAATCGCACCAGCAATTGCAGTAATTGGTAACAATTTTCTGTGGTCCGCTCCCCAAACTAGCCTAACTGCATGTGGAACAATCAGCCCAACAAAACCAATCAATCCGCTTAGACTCACCGCAATTGATGTTATAAATGCAGTTATAAGAAAGGCAAGGAAGCGAACTCTTGAAACATCTATTCCTATTGTTTTCGCCTGCGCAGAGCTAAAGCTTATTAAATTTAAGCTTGGCCCAAGTCGAATAAGTACCGCTGTTGCTATCACTGTTAGGATTGCCATAGTTGTTATGGTTGTCGAATTTTCAGGTGAGATATTTCCCATAAGCCATATCATCGTGCTGTGAACGGTGAGGCTTTTGGCAATGGCAATCATAAACATTGTAATGGCGGAGAAAAAGGTATTTATTACCACACCTGTTAGTAATAGTCCATTACTGCTGCGCTTATCGGCTAGTGAGCCAATAGTCCAAACCAACCATACTGTAGCGAATGCACCTATGAATGCAAATATTGCAATAGGGGATTTGCCTAAAAATACAAATTGCAGACCGGTTACGCTAGCAAACATCGCACCTACCCCAGCTCCGCTTGATATTCCAAGTATATATGGATCGGCAAGGGGGTTTTTTAGTATCGCCTGTAAGACTGCTCCCGACACTGCTAAAGCTGCGCCGACGATGCTGGCAAGTAGGATTTTTGGCAATCTTATTTTATAAAATATCTCAGCATCAATAGTTGAAAGGTTAGGGCTTAGTAGATTCTTGATTGAGATGGTTTTGGTTCCAACAAGACTGCACACCAGCATTGTGACTATCAAAATAGCAATGCCAATCAGGACAGATATTAGAAGTTTTGTAAATGTAAGTCTTGAGTATCGTGTCATTGTTCTTTGTTTTCACCGTAAATAATACTGTAAAGAATCTCAGCGGTTTTCACAACTCTAGGCCCAGGCCTACTTATTATATCAGCATCTATTGAGTATATTTTATCATTCTTAACTGCTGGAATTGATTTCCATCTCTTGTAGAAATTCTTCCAGTTGTCTTTGCTACTTGACAGGGTTTCTTTGTTGCGAGCTTCTATTATAATCTCTGGTGCAAATAGAATGAGAGACTCACTGTTGATTTGTGGCCAATGGCTATTGACGCCTGTGACTGCATTAACTGCGCCAAGAGTTTTTATTAAATCCCCAATATACGTTCCATTTGCGGCGACAATGAGAGGTTCTTGCTGTATAACGATTAAAACCTTTGGTTTCCGCTTTGTTTTAGCTTTCTGAGATATGGCACTCAACTTTGTTCTAATATTTTCTACAAGAACAGAGCCTTTCTTTTGCTTATCGCATATTCTAGCTATGGTCTCTATTGCAGCATAAATATCGTCCAAAGTTTCTACGTTGAGAGAAACGCTCCTGCAACCAATCTCTTCTAGTCTAGCTTGAAAACTTTGATGTAAGTGTGATGATGTAGAGAAGATAACTGTTGGTCTTAAGGTGAGGATTTTTTCTAAATTTATCTGTATTGTTGAACCAACGATAGGTTTGTTCTTAGCGTCTCGCGGATAGTTGCAAAAACTCGTTACACCAACGACGTTATCAGCAAGGTCTAGAGCAAATAAAATCTCTGTAATATTTGGGGCGAGTGAAATAATGCGCAGTCCATCGTGCGAATCAGTTGTATCTGAGGTTTTAGGTGAATTTCTAAATTGCAAAGCAATAAGAGAGCTAAGAATTATCGGTATTAGCAGAATTATAAAGAATTTTGTCCTGTGTTCTGTTGCCATTAAAATCCGGTTCTTTTGAATTTCTTTTCAAGCTCTTCAATTGTGAATTTAATAGTTGTAGGTCTGCCGTGTGGGCATCGACTTGACCTCTCGACGAGTTCCTTATCTTTCAATAATTGAGCCATTTCTTCATTGGAGAGAGGCTTTCCTGCCTTAATAGCGGCCTTGCATGCAGCCATATCCATTATACTGTGCAGGAGTTTTTCAGCATCTGGAGTTACTGTCGAATCCATAAGTATGTCTAATAAGTCTAGCACGAATGATTTTATATCTGTGTCTTTTAGCAATGTAGGAAAGGAGTGCAATGCGTAGCTTCTTGGGCCAAACGCTTCTATGTCTATACCGAGCTTGTCGAAAGTATCTTTATTATCCTCTATCACTTGTTGCTGAGCAGGTGTTAAGTCTATTGTTTCAGGTATTAAGAGTTTTTGCGATTCTAAAGGTTTTTGATTTCTAACAAGTCTCTCGCATAGCTTCTCATATAGAATCCTCTCGTGCAGTGCGTGCTGATCTACAATGGCAAAGCCATCAGGTGTTTGGTATATAATGTAGCTATTGTGTATTTGTAGTAGCGAGCTTTTAGTTGCTACTAGATCTTGAGTGCTGTTGGTGTTGTAATGTGGTATTGAAGTTTTTTCGCTAACCCTTTGATATCCATTGGTATTTGCGCAGCTTGTTGTTTGATGGCTGAAATTGAATTTACCTTGTGTTTTTATTGGCCTTGCAGATTTGGTAAAGAAGTTTTCCATCGCATCTTTTATTCGTTCTCTTCTTATTGCTTCTGAGCGGCTAATCGTTGCTTCTGCAGCAATATTGCTATTATGTGGAGTTATGTTATCCAACGACGAAACAACATCAAGTTCCATGCTGCGCAGCTTCTCTTTGATGATGCTAAGTATTTGCGAGTGAATCAGAGAAGGGTTGTCGAATCTGATTTCTATCTTGCTAGGATGCACGTTGACATCATAACTGTCGTACGGCATTTCGATAAACAGGAATGCCACAGGGTGTTTGTTAGGTTCTATAAGACCGCGATATGCTTCTTTGATTGCGTGAATGATAAATTTATCGCGAATAAACCTTCCATTTAAAAATGTGTATTGGTATTTGTTGTTACTTCTGGCGTTTGCAGGCATGCCTATGTAGGCCTTAATCTTTACGTCCTTCTCTTGTGCTTCGATGCTTACCAGATCTCTGGCAATTTCTTCGCTCATCAATATCCTTATCCTGCTGATTACATCATCTGTTGGGAGTAGATGATATTTCTGGCGATTGTTATGGATAAGGGTAAAGCCTATATTAGAGTTTGCTAGGGCGATACGTGTGAACTGCTCAGAGATATGTGTCATCTCTGTATTGCTTGCTCTTAAAAACTTACGCCTCGCGGGTAACTTATAGAAAATATCGCGGACTTCAATAGTCGTTCCGTATGAAGAACTTGTTGGCATGACAGGGCCTTTTTCTGAGCAATCTATTTCTTGTGCATAGGCTTCGATTGCACCTCTTTCTCTTGATACAATTCTAATCTTTGCAATCGAGCCAATACTAGCCAATGCCTCGCCTCTAAAGCCCATAGACTTGATAGCGGTTAAGTCTTCAACTGTCTTAATCTTACTTGTTGCATGCGGTTCAAATGCAATTGGAATATCTTCTTTGGCTATTCCACAGCCATCATCGGTAACAGAGATTAAACGTTTACCTCCATCTTCAACCTTGACAATGATATTTTTTGCACCGGCATCAATGCTATTTTCCAGCATCTCCTTAACAACACTTGCAGGTCTTTCGATTACCTCGCCTGCAGCAATCATATTTATCATATTCTTGTCAAGGACTTTGATTTTTGCCATTGTTATTCTCTCTCTGTTTGCAAAAAATCTAAACGGCCAGCCACCCCTTGATGGCTGGCCGTTTGTTTTTAGAGGGCTCTTATTCTCTAATTAAGAGAGATTCGCCTGTCATTTCTTCTGGAATATCAATCCCCATCATATCTAAGAAAGTTGGGGCAACGTCAGCTAGCCTTCCGCCAGCTTTGAGTTTTGCACCGACTAAATCCTCATCGACTACAACAAACGGAACATCTCCAGTCGTGTGAGAGGTGAATGGATTATCAAGGCTTCCTTCTGCCATCTTTTCACTATTTCCGTGGTCAGCTAATACAACAGCTGCTCCGCCGAGAGCTTTAACTTTATCTAGAATTTTTCCTACACACCTATCAACTGTCTCGCAGGCTGTTATTGCAGCGTCTAGGAAGCCAGTGTGTCCTACCATGTCTGGATTGGCAAAATTCACGATGAACACATCGTATTTCTCATCATCCATCTTTTTGAGTAGTAAGTCGCAGACCTCGTTTGCACTCATCTCTGGTTTTAAATCGTACGTCTCGACCTTTGGAGATGCTACAATCTCTCTATCTTCTCCTTCAAACGGTTCTTCTCTATAATCATTAAAGAAGAATGTTACATGCGCATACTTTTCTGTTTCAGCTGTTCTAAATTGGCGCAGTCCCAACTTTGAGATATATTCACCAAAGATGTTTTTCATCTTCTCTGGTTTTGGAAACGCCACTGCAGCTGGAATACTCTTATCGTATTCAGTCATGCACACAAAGTTGATATCAAGAATCTTCTCTCTTTTAAAACCATCAAAATCTTTATCGACAAAAGCTCTAGTAATCTCACGGGGTCTATCGCCGCGGAAATTAAAGAACACTACCGCATCACCATCACATATAGTTGCCTTTGGTTTTCCATCTTCTCCGGCGATAAGACAAGGTTCAACAAATTCGTCTGTCTTGTTATTTGCATAGGTTGTGTCAATCGCTTCTGTTGCAGAGGCGAAAAGTTTGCCTGCGCCATTTGTTAGACAATTGTACGCTTTTTCTACTCTATCCCAGCGATTATCTCTATCCATTGCGTAGAATCTACCGCACAATGACGCAACCTCGCCTGCGCCAATTTCTGCCATCTTTGCTTCAATATCAGAGAGGTAACCTTTACCGCTTGTTGGTGGGCTATCCCTACCATCCATAAAGGCGTGTAGATATGTTTTTATACCCTTTTTCTTAGCTAGCTCAAGAAGTGCATAGAGATGACCAAGCAAAGAGTGGACACCTATATCGCTACATAGACCCATTAAATGAAGCTTGCCGCCGTTTTTAAGAGCGGCGTCAATAGCCTCGTTTAGTGTCTTGTTTTCAAAAAAAGAACCATCTCTGATTGCCAAAGTGAGTCTGACTGATTCCTGATAGACAATTCTACCTGCGCCGATATTCTGATGGCCTACTTCACTGTTACCCATTGTCCCTTCTGCAAGACCAACATCTTCTCCGCTGGTGTGTATCAGGGTGTTTGGATACTTACTCATAATCGCATCATCACAAGGAGTGTTTGCAAGCTTTACGGCATTGAATTTGTCGTCTTCTGGGTTTGGATTGTACCCCCAGCCATCGCGTATTATCATAACGTAAGGGCGTTTTTTTAGTTCAACCTTTTTTTCTATCATCTCATACCTTTCATGGGCAATTATCAATAACTTCTGATTATCTATATAGTCCCGCTATGGTATAAGACCTTAGCGATTAAGTCAAACATTCAAGGGATAAAGCGCTAGGTAAAATCTAATGCTCTCTAAATTGGGGGGCAATACACTGACGGAAATATCAAGATCGAGTTGATCCTCAAAAGAAAGGGACTAACCTAGCCTATGGGCAGTATTGTGGCCTTTTAGCTTGGTCCCATAACTTCTCAGTCCTCGCCGTTATTCTTCACGAAAACAGTACAGATTAAGCCGCTGAGTGTAGTAATATCGCTTTTTTGAGGAGTAAATGCGTATTTAGAGACTGTTTTTGTGTACGCTGAGATACCATCCGACCGCAATCTTTTTTTGATTAAGTAGAAACTCTGGCCTGACGAGGATTCCACTGAAAGATAAAGCTTTACTCTCTTTGTATCAGCGGGATCACAGAGAGGTGGTTTTGGGAATTTATTTTGAGGGTTTAATATGAAGGTGTTAAGAAAGACCAGGAAATTCCGGTGGGCTCTATTTGGGACGTCCGCTGCGATTGTGCTTGTTGCTGTGGGTTGTTCTAGCAATAAGTACGATGAAGTGCTAATCAACGGCAATGATCGCGCTGAGATTGCTCAGGTTCATTCTGAGTTTTCGGATCTAGCCAAAGACTCTGATTTGCCTATGGAGTATGTAAGCGAGGGTAAAATTGGAGTCTCTAATGTTGAGGCTATTCTTGAAACGGCTGATGCAACAGATCTTCACGCTCAAGCTCAAAGAGATAAGAGTTTAGCCGATTTCGATGCTCGTCGTTCTGAAGTCAAAGCCAAGATAGACAGAGAACTAGCTAAAGCTCAAGCGCTGCGCGAAAAGTACGACAATGAGTACGGCAAGGCTATGGCGCAGATAGCGGCTAGAGAAGCTGAACTTGGAGCATTTGCCAAACGCAAAGAGACTGTTATCGCATCTTTGAAAAAAGAGGGCGAGAGCCAATGTAAAGCTATTATTGCAGATGCCAATGAAAAATTTGCTAGTGAAACAGCTCGCATCGATAAGATTAAACAAGTCTATAATTCAATTAAAGTTGAAAGCAACGCTAAGATTCTTGAGATGCAAGAGAAGGTAAAGGCTGTAAGACAACGCGCAGCAGCTACAGTCTCTCAGCTTAATTCTCAAGCCGAAGCAGTTAAGCTCGAAACTCAAGCAAAAGTAAGTGAGATTCAAGAGCAGATTCGTTCTAACGATGTTCAAACAACATCTCAAGCCGATAAGATTCGTGCTACAAGAGAATCGCTATTGAAAGATACTGAAGCTCGTGTTAAGCAGTTGCGCGCTAAAGCAGCAACTATTGAGGCCAACCTAGCGTCTCACAAATACGAGCTAATGCTTGCAGAAGCAGTTGCAACAAAGGCCGGCTCTCAAGCTAAGACAAAAGAGCAACAATCTAACGCTCCAACTAGATTCGATAAGGCAATGGCTGAAATCGAAAATCTAAGAGGAGAGATTGCACATCGTAAAGACGCATCTGAAGCAGCTTATCAAGCAGGTATGGCTAAAATCAAAGCTAAACTTGAAGATGAGCTAAATGAAGCTAAGAAATTGAGAGTTAAATCTAACCGTATGGAAGATACTGCTCATGCAGAGTTTGTTAAAGCTCAAGCGGCTTCAATTGCAGAAGCAGTGCGTGAGACAGCTACCCACGCTGAGACCGTTGCAAAAGCTAAAGAGATGCAGATTATTGCACAGGCAGAGGCTGAGGCAGCAAAAATCAAAGAAGATATGCTTACTAAGATTGCTCAAAATAAGAAGGCTGGTAGTGTTGAGTTAGCTAATCACACAACACCGAGTGAACCAGTAGATGAGGTTATTCATCAAGTTCCAGCTACTCCAGTTGTAGCTCCAGTTGCACCAAAAATGGAGCCAGATTACATTGCATCTTACAAGAGTACTCTTGCGAAGGTAATGTCTCTAAGAGCCAAAGCTGACGCTATAGAAATGGTCGCTAAGGCTACATTTGCTGAAGAAAAGACTAAGATGCTTGCAGTTAAAACACAAGAAGAAGCTATTATTACAGAGAAACTTGCAATTGCAGATGCTCTTGAAGCACAGGCAAAATCAAGATTTGACGAAATAAAAGCCAAACTTGCTACAGATATGGACATCGTTGAGAGTCAGTATCGTCAAGATGTTGTTGCAGCAGAGTCTTTCCGTAAAGAGAAAGAGGCTGAAGTACTTGATATTCAAAGTCAAGCACTTGCACTAGAACAAATTACTAAGGCACGTGCTGAAAAGCTCAGCGCGGAAGAAGCTAGTGTTCTAGATTGTGGTGCTAACAAGAAACAAGAACTTGAAGTCCAACTTTGGGCAGTAAAGCAAAAGGGTGATGCAGAATATTCAAGACTCACTTCTGAGGCAAAGAGTGTTCAAGAATCACAAGAAGCTCTAGCACTTGAAATTGATGCACAGATTGCATCTGCGCAAAAGCACCTAAAGGCAGAGCTTGCTAAAATTGAAAATTCTATTGAATCTTCAACTCAAATCGCAAAGGCTGACTATCAACAAGCGCTATCTAAGGCGACTGTTCTATCTAAGAATATTGAGGCTAAGATTAACCGTGTAGCTGCTCAATCTACAATGGAACATGAAGTTGCCAGTGCTCAGATTGAAAGAGATCGCCAACTTGCACTAAGTCAACATATGCGTAGCGAAGCTGCTTGTGATCGTATGGTTGCAAATGCAAAGACAAGCGGACTTTGTGAAAATGCAAAGCTCGACGCTCTATACGCTTCAGCAGAGGCAGATCTTAAGACTACACTAACAGAAAATGCTGCAAAGAGAGAAGCTGCAGCAGCTAATCTCGAAGCAATCAAGGCTAGATTCACTGCAAGAGTAGAGCAAGTGAAAGCTGAACGTGTAATAGATTTGGCTGATGAGCATAACGCATTGGCTCTAAAACGTACAGATCTCGCTAGTGCATTAGCTCAAGCTGTTGCCGCTCGTGATAACTCTAGACGTAAACTAGACGCTCTTGCAAAAAGACAAGCTGACCTTGAAGAAGCTTCAATGACTAATTGGTCTGCAAAACTTGCAAAAGTTAAAGCGAGTGGTTTTGAGTTCAAAAGCTATGATTCAGCTCCTGAGACAAATGTAGCAGAATCTACTCAAACTGAGCCAAAGGCTGTTCTAACTAAAAATGTAGATTTCTAATCTGCAGTAATTTATAAGTAGCAAATCTAAAGGCGGTGTGAATTTCTAATTTCACACCGCCTTTTTTATGCAAAAGAAAAAGATTTTACCACTAACCACTGCATTGAAGCTTACCCTGTTACGAGCTTGATAATCTCATCGAGATTATTTGCTACCTCTACAGGAGGGTTGCTAAACTCACCGGCCTTGTCTTTATGGTAGTTCACAGTTGCATCAGAGTCTTTTAGTACATGGCCAGTTAGTACGCAGGCAACTCTAGCACTCTTATCGATTGTGCCATCAGCAATAAGGTGCCTTAGCCCAGCGATTGTTGCAGCGCTAGCTGGTTCGCATCCGAGCCCATACTTACCAATCATTGCCTTTGCGTCTAGGATTTCATTGTCTGGTACGTCAATTACAACTCCACCGCAAGTATCCAACGCACGCAGGCATTTCTTAAGGTTAACAGGTCTTGAAATCTCTATCGCAGATGCGCATGTTCTTGGTGAGAAGTTCTTGGCCGTATAGTCTGCGTATAGGGCATTTACTTCAGTCATATTAACATCGCCATTGTTCCAGGTGAGTTTTCTATCGTTAACAAGGTAAGAGAGGGTTTTCGCTCCGCTTGCATTGATTATCGCTAGCTTTGGAGCTTTTTTAATCAGCCCAAGTTCGAGAAGCTCGGCGAAAGCCTTGCCAAAGGCGCTAGAATTTCCAAGGTTACCGCCAGGGACAACTATCCAATCTGGAACTTCCCAATTTAAGCCTTCCATGATGCGGTACATTATAGTTTTTTGACCCTCAAGCCTAAACGGGTTTAGAGAGTTTAAGAGGTAGATGCCAAGTTCGCTACAAACATCTTGAACTTGCTTCATACAGTCATCAAAATCACCAGCAATCTGAATCGTGTGTGCGCCGTAATCCATAGCTTGAGAGAGTTTGCCAAAGGCAATTCTACCAGAACCAATAAATACAGTACATTTCAAACCGCAGCTATGGGCGTAGAGTGCAACCGCTGCGCTTGTGTTTCCGGTTGATGCGCACGCACAGGATTTTGCCCCTATCATCATTGCGTGGCTAAGGGCAGCGGTCATACCGTTGTCTTTGAAAGATCCAGACGGGTTCATTCCCTCATATTGAAGGTAAATGCAACCAGCATCCATACCAAGAACTTCTGCAATCTTATCGTTGCGTTGGAGAATAGTTTGGCCCTCACCGATTGAAACTTTATGCTCGTCTGCGCAAAAATCGAGTAGGTTACGGAAGCGCCAAACACCAGAGAAATCGAGCCTATTGTCTCTAGTTGCCCATCTCTTGCCAAAATCACTCAACTTGTTTGGTAGTTCTACTTTATTCCAATCGTAGCGTATATCGAGCAAATCTCCACACTTTGGACATTTAAATATCGCTTGATTAGTATCAAACTCAGCCTCACAGGCTGGATTTATACATTTTTGATAGGCCGCAATCGCCATTATCTGCTCCTGAAATTTAGTTTTCTTAGATTGATTAAATCGCAGGCATTATAGCAAAATGGCAGTTTAAGGCAATAAAAACATTTAACCGCAGATGAACGTAGATGAAATACAAAAATGAATATCGAACATCCTAATCGTGCGTTTATCCAAGTTTCTCCACCAGCTCTGGTAGTTGGGATATTCTATCAATCCTAAAAACTCCGGTTGGGGCTTTCTTTTTTTTGTTTGCGTGTGACCTCTTGAGAACGGCTGTCATACCAGAGGCTAGGGCACCTTTGATGTCGGTATCAAGTCTGTCGCCTATAAAGAGTGTCTCGCTTGGTTTTTCTTTTATTAATTCTGCTGCGTCGAGGAAGATTCTGGTGTCTGGTTTTCTGTATGTAAAATCGCAGGAGTATAAACGAACGTCGAAGAAGTCTAGCAAGCCAATCGATTTGAGATGCCTATCAAGGCTCGAGCCATGCACGAATGTATTCGAGATAATGCCAAGTTTTAAATCGAGTGCTTTTAGCTTTGTAAAGGTTTCTACGATATCCTCTTCTATTGTTGCTAAGTCGCAGAGTGGTTTATACCAAAGCCAATTTAATTCTTCGTATTGCTTATCTGTTAGGGTAAATCCGTGTTTTTCGCCAAGATGCTTCATTAGCTCGAGTGAGTCGAAGTCTTCTTTTGTGAAATGGGAAATGAAATATTTTACTCTAATAGCAATTATATTTCCAAGTAGATATCTAACGAAAGAGCCAGCCGGTTGATTGAGCTCTAGTAAATATTTATGGCTTATTCGCGCAGCTTCAATCATTGCTTTAGTCTTATGGACGCGTCCATAGTTAAATATAGTGTCGCCAAGATCAAATAGTACTGCTTTTATTTTCTTTTGAGACATTATCTTACCTAGAGATTGTTATCAATACTTTACTTACTTCTTTTAAATATGGCTCTGTACGCAACTGCTAGGATGAAAATAAATCCTACCAACACAGCAATACGATAGAAAATATGATCTGTTAGTTGTTCAAACTTCTTCTCTAGCTGGTCGATGGCTTTTAAATTCTCCTGTTGAAGTAGTGATTTGATTTCGACTGTGGCTTGATTTATATTTTGCGCGCTTTTGCCCGATTCTACGATTATATTGTTTATCTGTTCAATTGTAGAAGGCTCATCGGAATCTTCCTCAGTCTTTGCATCTTCTGGGTTTGTCGTTTCTTGAGGCTCAAATATACGCACCAATTCTGTTGTGGATTTGGCGGCAACATCTAGGTGTACTAACGCCTCGTCTATCTGCTTAGTTGCTTGCGTTGTTTTATCTAGTGTCCTTTGCAGTTGTGGTTGCATTTTATCTGCCGCACTAATGGTTAATCTGGTTTCGTTGCCAATTTTTTCTGGAAGTAGGCCAATCTCATTTGAGATTTTGTCGCTACTGTTGGATAGTTTCTCAAAATTGGCAAGCAATTCTTTGATGGAGTCATCATCCTCTAGTTCATAGAAGGTTAGTAGTAGTTGCCATCTGATTTGCGTTGGTAGCCTTTCAATGATGTCGGTTAAATCTCTTGCGGTTAGATTGATATTGTGCATTGCCATTGCACCCTTATCCACACCGCGCATTGCTTCAAACGGGGCAAGTGGAAGTGTTAGTGCAGCAGCGATAGGCGAATCTTTTTTTAGTTTTTTTGCGCTAAGACTCATTACTAAGTTTAAATTTCCGGGGTTGAGAGGCCTAGCAGCGGCTTCTTGCTCTATTGATTTTTCTGTTGAGGCTAACAGCTCTGGGCTTAGAAAATCCTTTGCTATTAATTTAATATCATCTATTAGTTTATCATATACGATAATTTTCTTATCTGTTATTTTTACACGAAGGCTTGGGTTGTCGAAGAAGTTTCTTTGTCTTACGCAAAGCAACCAAATATCAATGAGCGATGCCATTGGGTCTTTGCCGTAAGAGAGGGTGTTGATCGCATCAATGGACTTGGTTTGCCATTGTAATATCTTTATGTTCATTCTTTTTGAATCTAGTGTAGTCCTAGCTATGTAGGCAGCGTTGTTTGTCTCTTGCACGTAATGGTCTTTGAACTTATCGATTCTATCTTTTAAATCCTCAAGGGTGAGGCTGTTTTTAGAGTATTCGGTTGTTTTGCAACTAGTGAGAGAGAATAATATTGCCAGCAATATCGTGGCAGTTAATAGAGTCTTTGTTTTTTCTAAAGCGTTTCTTTGTAACATCGTTGCCATCTTTCTAATTTCTTTTTGACAGTTAACTGTATTGTCGATGTTCCAATTAAGGGTATAACCGGAAAGATATTGATAAGATTATTTTCGTGGCAAATAGTCTAAAGGCAACCGTTGCTGTGTAAAAGCGAAAAAATGCATAATTTGAGAAGTTTATTGAGTTGTGCGTTAGCGGTACTGAATGAAAATTCATTAGTCGATTCTTAAGTTGCGAAAAAACACATCTGAAATAAGCTAAAATGCCGAAAATAGAAGGTAGGTTAGTTGCAAAAGTTTCCAGAAAGCACGACAAAACAGAGCTTTTTATTTATTAATGTGAAAAAAATCACTATAAAGTGTTGACTTTGCGATTTATATGTTGTATTTTTGTCAATGTGAAGGTGGTAAATGCGCATAAATTCTATAACCGCTCAAGTGTTGTTGTGCGTTTAAAGGTATCTAATGAGAGGATTTCAATGTCTACGAATAAAAATTGTATTGTAAGGATTTCAAGGTATAAAAATGCGCTTAATAGGCTCAAGGCTCTTGGGTTTGTAAAGGTGTTTTCGAGTAATTTGGCTGATGCGACAGGCACTTCATCTGCGCAGGTGAGAAAAGATTTCTCCCTGTTTGGCATAACTGGCAATAAGAGAGGGGGCTACAATGTTGACGACCTTATAGAGCAGATGAATCAAATCTTTGGAAAACATCTGGTTCATAAAGTTATTATCGTTGGGCTTGGTAATATTGGAAAGGCATTGCTTCGCTATAAAGGATTTGAGAAGGAATCCATAAAGATAGCAGCGGCGTTTGATATCGATTCATCTAAGTTTAACGACAATTCTATTGTACCGGTGTATCCTTTGGAGAAGCTCTCAGAGTTTATTAAGGAGAATGAGATTAAGCTTGGAGTTATTGCCGTTCCAGATGTAGCAGCTCAGCAGGTGTTTGAGATAATGAAAAAATCTGGAATAAAGGGAGTGCTCAATTTTGCACCAATAAGCCTAAACAACGACAGTGGCGTTGTGGTTAATAATATCAATCTTGAGATGGAGTTGGAGAATTTAATCTATTACGTAATTGCAGCGGAGAAGTCTTAGGGGATTTTGGCAGTTCTTCTTATTTCCATCTGGTTTAAATAAAAATAGTTTGTGGAAAGGATAAATGATGGCAACACCTTTAGAAATACTTAAGCAAAAGCAGAGTGAGGCTATTGAGAGACTAGCTGCCAAAGTTTCCGATTCGACCATTAAAGTTAATGTTGGTATGGCAACATGTGAAATAGCGGCTGGTTCTAGAAATGTAATGGCGGTGTTTCGTGATGCAATAGATAGCGGTGAGATTGAGGGTGTTGTACTTAGCCAAAAGGGTTGCGCTGGAAGGTGTTATCTCGAACCAACAGTCGAAATTTTCATTCCGGGCAAAACACCATACAAATACGGTAAGGTCGACGCAGAGCGTGCAAAAGAGATAATTCAGCGTCACTTAAAGAATGGTGAAGTTATTCAAGAGTGGCTAATTTAGGCGAAAGGAGTCTCTGATATGGAACCAAAATACACGATAACGCTTTGCGACGCAGAGTTTAGTAGTGAACATAGTGTTGGCTTAAAGGATGCATTTGAAAAGGCTGCTAAGGCAAACTCACTTGAGAATGGGCTGAGATTTACAACATGTAAGACTCTTGGCCTAAATGGCAAGGGTGCGGTTGTGGTAGTGAACCCTGGCTACTATGTGTATGGCAATGTTACGGAAGAATTAGTTGATAGAATTGTCGCCGAGCATCTTGTTGGCGGTGAGGCTGTTGAAGAAAATTTAATCAAAGAAGACCATCTCTTTAATCGTTCATTTAAGACGTTTGGCGATTCGGAGTTCTTTGGTAAGCAACTTCGAATAGCGCTGCGCAACTGTGGTAATATCGACCCAGATAATATTGACGACTATCTAGCAAACCGCGGCTACGAAGCTCTTGCTAAGGTTTTAACCGACATGACGCCTTTTGATGTAATCCAAGAGGTTAAAAAAAGTGGCGTTCGCGGTAGGGGTGGTGCTGGTTTCCCGACTGGATTAAAATGGGAATTCACACAGAGAAGCCAAGCGGACGAGAAGTATGTTGTTTGTAATGCCGACGAGGGCGACCCTGGCGCATTTATGGATAGAAGTACAATCGAAGGCGATCCTCACACTGTTCTTGAGGGTATGGCGATTGCTGGTTATGCAATTGGCGCTAGCAAGGGTGTGATTTATATTCGTGCGGAATACCCATTAGCAATCAAAAGACTTGAAAAAGCTATAGCTGATGCACGAAATGCAGGTTTCCTTGGAACAAAGATTTTAGGCAGCGATTTTGATTTTGATATTGAGCTAAGACTCGGTGCCGGTGCGTTTGTCTGCGGTGAAGAGACTGCGCTTCTAAACTCAATCGAGGGTCGCAGAGGTATGCCGCGCCCGAGACCACCGTTCCCTGCGCAAAGTGGGCTCTTTGGAAAGCCAACTCTGATTAATAATGTTGAGACGTGGGCTAATATACCTGTTATCATTCTCGATGGTAGCGAGTGGTTTAGCAGTGTCGGTACAGAGAACAGCAAAGGCACCAAAGTGTTTGCCCTTGCAGGTAAGGTTGTCAATACCGGGCTTGTTGAGGTTCCGATGGGAACAACATTGCGCGACATCGTTTATGATATTGGTGGCGGTATTCCAAACGGAAAAAAACTAAAGGCAATCCAAACAGGTGGTCCATCTGGAGGTTGTTTGCCGGTTGAGTATTTAGACACAAAAATCGATTATGAATCTCTAGCCAAAGCCGGCTCAATCATGGGCTCTGGTGGTATGATTGTAATCGATGAAGACACATGCATGGTCAGTATCGCAAAGTTCTTCCTTGAGTTCACCCAAGATGAGTCTTGCGGTAAGTGTACTCCGTGCCGCGAAGGTACAAAAAGGATGCTTGAGATTCTAACAAGAATCACAGATGGCAAGGGCAAGCCTGATGATGTTGCCAAACTTGAGCGTCTTGGAAATATGATTAAAAAGGCATCTCTTTGTGGGCTTGGTCAATCTGCGCCAAATCCAGTTCTCTCGACGATTAAGAATTTCCGCGAGGAATATGAAGAGCATATCAATGAAGGAAAATGCCGTGCGGGGCAGTGTCAATCACTTCTTAGTTATGTGATTAATGATAATTGTGTTGGTTGTGGTGCTTGCAAGAGAGTTTGTCCAGTCGATGCGATTAGCGGTGAGAAGAAAGAAGCCCACTTAATAGATCAAGATAAATGTATAAAGTGTGGCCAATGCTACCAAGCGTGTAAATTTAAGGCTATAGGGAAGTTTTAACAATTCATTTTGGTAGACAAGCGAACCTTTTTGTCGCCGGACTACGTCAGACAAAAGACACCTTATTTACTAATAAGGCTGATTTGTCTTCCTTGCCGGACAACAAAAATTTTCTACTTGCTACTCAAAAGCAATTATTAGAACTGCCCTAAGATAAGCGATGAGGCTAATTATGAAAGCTAACGAGATAACAATCTATATAAATAACAAACAGTATAAGGTTCAAAAAGGTCAAACAGTCATGCAGGCTGCTGATAGTCTTGGTTACCATATTCCAAGGCTTTGCTATCACCCAAAGCTCTCTATCGAAGGGGCTTGTAGAGTCTGTATTGTTGAGGTTGAGGGCGCTAAGAGTTTTGTTGCATCCTGTGCGGCACCTGTCGTTGATGGCATGCGCATACATACCAACACTAAAGCTATAAGGCAAGCGCGACGTGATATTGTTGAGTTAATTCTCGATAATCACCCACAAGACTGCCATACCTGCGAACGTGATGGTAACTGTGAGCTCCAAAGATTGAGTGCATCAATGGGTATTAGCAAGAGGTTCTTTGAAGGAGAGCGTAAACATTACGAAGAAGACCACTCAAGCAAGAGTGTTGTGCGCAACCCTAATAAATGTATTCTCTGTGGTCGCTGCGTTAGAATGTGTTCTCAGATACAAAAGGTTACAAATCTAGGTCTTGCCGGTCGTGGATTTGAAACTGTTGTGATGCCTGCTTTTGAACAAGGCATGGAAGATAGTGTCTGTGTAAACTGTGGGCAATGTATCAATATTTGCCCGACCGCGGCATTTTTAGAACAAGGCCATAGCGAAGCTGTATTTGACATTCTAAGTGATGATAGTGTAGTAAAGGTGGTCAATGTTGCTCCAAGTGTTCGTGCTGCTATCGGTGAGTCTTTTGGGCTTGAAGCTGGAACAAACTGTGAGGGTCAGATATTTGCATCTTTGCGCAAACTTGGCTTCGACTATGTGTTTGACACAAACTTTACTGCAGATTTGACTATTATGGAAGAGGCGGCAGAGCTTGTTGAGAGGATTACTACCGGTGGCGTTTTACCGATGATAACAAGCTGCTCTCCCGGTTGGGTTAAATGCCTTGAGCAGTTCCATCCTGATATGGTTGCGCATCTATCTACTTGCAAATCACCGATGAGTATGGCTGGGGCGATAATTAAAACGTATTTTGCTGGTAAAATTGGAGTTGATCCAAAGCATATTGTTAATGTTGGTGTTATGCCTTGTACAGCTAAGAAATATGAAGCGGCTAGGCCTGAGATGAACACTGATGGAAACATTTCGACAGACTATTCTCTAACAACACGCGAACTTGCTTGGATGATTAAGAGTGCTGGTATTGATTTTGTGAATATAAAACCAGAAGAACCAGACAATCCAATCGGACTCTCTACTGGTGCTGGAGTTATTTTTGGCGCTACTGGTGGTGTTATGGAGGCGGCTATTCGTACAGCTTATTACATGATTACCGGCAAAGAAATGGGTGAGGTCAAGGTTGAGGCAGTTCGTGGCTTTGAAGGCATAAAAGAGGCTACGCTTGATATTAATGATATGGAGATTCGAGTTGCGGTAGCACACGGGCTCGGAAATGCTGCTAAACTGATGAGTATAGTTAAGAAACATCCAGAGAGGTATCACTTCATTGAGATTATGGCTTGTCCAGGCGGATGTATCGGTGGAGGTGGCCAGCCGTATCCTATGACCAACAGTATTCCTCTTGATGAGAAGAGCTTGGCAAAACGCGCATCAGCTCTATACAATAGCGACGATGCTAACGAGCTTAGACGCTCTCATGAGAATCCGTTTATCAAAACGCTATACGATGAATTCCTTGGTGAGCCATTGAGTGAAAAGTCACATCGACTTTTACACACTCATTATCAACGAAGAGAGCCAAACGGAATTATTCCGAAAGAAATTGAGCCTCTCTCTGCCTAGAGTTACTCTAGAGAAATGCTTGCTTATGCAAACACAAGATAACAAAAGCTGGATTGAAAATAGAATCAAGCAAGATCAGATTGACAAGTATCTTGACAACGGCGAAGACTTTATCCGTGAAGATGAGATTGAGAATCTTATCTCTAATCAAGAACAACCAGATGCGCAGTTTGTGCGTGATATTTTAGATAAATCTCTCTCAATCGAAACTCTCTTGCCTGAAGAAACGGCTGCGCTTATGCGTGTTAAAGACCCTCAGTTGATTGCGCAGATGCAAGAGACAGCATTTGAGGTTAAAAAGAAGGTTTACGACAATCGTATTGTTACGTTTGCGCCGCTGTATCTGAGTAATTACTGTGTTAATAATTGTCTCTACTGTGGATTTAGAACAGATAACAGCTGCTCAACTCGTAGGCGTTTGAGTATCGACGAAGTTAGACGCGAAACAGAAGTGCTCGCCGGTGATATTGGGCATAAGCGTTTGATTGTTGTTTATGGCGAGCATCCAAAGAGCGGGGTGGATTATGTAGCCGAGACGATTAAGAATATCTACGACGTTAAAGCCAAAACGCGCAGCGGCTACGCTCAAATTCGCAGGGTTAATGTTAATATGGCGCCACTTGCGATAGAAGAACTCAAAGAGCTCAAAGAGGTTGGTATTGGTACGTTTCAGGTTTTTCAGGAAACCTACCACAAACAAACCTACGCCAAAGTGCATCCAGTCAATACGCTAAAGGGTAACTATCGTTGGCGTTTATACGCAATGCACAGAGCTATGGAAGCTGGGGTAGATGATGTTGGTCTTGGTGCGCTCTTCGGGCTATACGACTGGAAGTTTGAGCTTATGAGCCTGCTTTATCACTCAAGGGAACTTGAGGCTAAGTTTGGGGTTGGTCCGCATACGATTTCATTCCCAAGGCTCGAACATGCTGATAATACGCCGTTTACTGATAGCTCAAAGTATCTTGTGAACGATGCTGATTTTGAGAGAATAGTTACAGTTATTAGGCTCTCCGTTCCGCATACCGGTATGATTATAACGGCTCGTGAGAATGCGGAGATTAGGCGCAAGTTTGTTAAGCTTGGATTTACCCAGACCGATGCCTCAACCCAGATAGGAATTGGTGGATACAGCGAGCTAAAAGATAAACAGGTCGGTAAACGTCAGCAATTTATTCTTGGCGATACTAGAAGCCTCGATGAAGTTATCAGAGAGTTTGCGGAAATGGGATTCATCACTTCGTTTTGTACGAGCGGTTACCGTTGCGGAAGGACGGGGGCTTGTATAATGGATATGCTAAAGAGTGGTCATGAGGGTCAATTCTGCAAGATTAACGCGATTATAACATTTAGAGAATGGCTTGACGATTTTGCTTCAGAAGAGACTAAGCTCGCCGGTGAGAGGATTATCAAAAAGGAGATTGAGGAAGTAAAAGAAAAACTTCCAAAACTCTACGAGTATTTTATAGACAAATATAATAAAACTGTTGAAGGCCAAAGGGACATTTATTTTTAGCTACTAAAGGTAAGCTTAAAATAAATTATCAGAAGTGCCCGTTATTTTAATAAGGAGATAAAATGAGTTGTAATGATTGTAATAAAGTTGGCGATCCGAGATATGATGAATTAAAACTCTACATTGATTCTCTCAGAGATAAACCTCACTTTGAGTCATACTTGATTGCTGTATTGCACAGAGCTCAAGAGTTATTTGGTTACCTCTCAGAAGAGACAATGAACTACGTGTCTTGTGATATGAATATCCCGACCGCCCAAATTTGGGGAGTAGCAACATTCTATCATTTTTTCAATCTTACCAAACAAGGAAAGCACACAGTCTCAGTCTGTATGGGTACGGCTTGTTACGTTAAAGGCGCAGCGGATGTTCTTGAGACACTAAAGAAAGAACTAGGCGTTGAGATTGGCGAGACTTCAGACGATGGTATATTTACTCTTGGAGAAGCACGCTGTGTTGGAGCTTGTGGGCTTGCTCCTGTGATGATGATTGACGATGAGATTTATGGTGATCTAACCGCTGATAAGGTTATTTCAATTATCAAGAAGTACCGCGAAGAAGCAAAAGGCGCAGCCTAATTAAAAAAAGGTGTCAGACACCTTTTAGTTCCCGAGAGATTGAAATATGAACGATAGCCGTCTCCAACGTATTCTCGAGAATGTGCGAGATGCGCAAATTCCTAATCTAAATGAGCTTGAGTATCTCTTGTCGCTTAACGATGAGGCTAAGATGGCTCAGTTATTTGATTTTGCCTCTGAAGTTAGAAGAGATTATGTTGGAGACGGCATTTTAATGCGCGGCATTATAGAGTTCTCAAGCTACTGCGATAATGAGTGTCTCTATTGCGGACTCAACAAAAACAACACAACCCTCAAGCGATTTCGACTAACCAAGCCGGAGATAATGAGCGCATTGGAAGTCTTGATTGCCTCAAAAATAAAGACTCTCGTCTTGCAGAGCGGCGAAGAAAAAACTCTTGATGTTCATTGGCTTGCTGGTGTCGTTAAAGATATTAAGAGCAAGTATGATATTGCGATTACTCTAAGCTGCGGTGAATTTTCAAGAGATGTCTACAAACTTTGGCGAGATGCTGGAGCGGATAGATACTTGCTAAAAATTGAGACTAGTGATAAGAGCCTCTACGAAAAATTCCACCCAAACATGAGCTACGAAAATCGCATCAGATGCCTCTGGGATTTAAAAGAGCTAGGCTATCAAGTTGGTAGCGGCACCCTCGTTGGCCTAAAAGGTCAAACGGCTGCGCACCTAGCTAAAGACGTGCTATTTTATAACGACTTCAAATTTGATATGCTAGGTATCGGTCTATTTATCCCACACAAACAAACAAAGCTCGCTAGCGATAAAAGGGGCGAACTTGATATGACTCTAAAAATGCTAGCGGTAACAAGGATAGTAACGAAAAAAGCACACCTACCCGCAACCACTGCCACAGGTTCGCTAGGAAATGGCGACAACAGAATAGACGCTCTAAAGGCCGGCGCAAACGTAATCATGCCAAACTACACACCAGCACCATACCGCAAAGCATACGAGATTTACCCCGGCAAGAGATGCGTAGATGAAAAGCCAGGTCTTTGTAATAAATGTATAGAGATGATGGCAAAAGGACTAGGCCGCTTCGTAGATTACAGCCGCGGCGATAGCTTGTTTTAAAACCTTAACTGCTTTAACGCAACAGGAACCCTATTAGAATTTGAAAGTCTAACAGGGCAAGCGCAAAAGACGCGAGAGTTGCAAACGAAACGGATTAGAAGAACTTGTTTTACAAAAACACAAAAAGAATATGCTGTCTGGAAGGAATTTTAGCTTCAAGTAATGTCTCGAAATAACCATCTGGCCAGCGTGGGCTACAGTTAAACTCGGCTACTGGTTTCCGTGGAATACCGGTAGGTTGTTGGATATTGTCGCGATTCATGCATGTCGTATTATCTTGCAAAGATTTGTTTATCAAGCATTTTTATATGGGAAAAGAAGTTGTAACATTCTCTAGCGGTGTTATACTTGAGCAAAAGTAATGTTGTATAATATAATGTTGTGCATAGGAAAGAAGAATGATGGATGTATTGAATAGCCCTTGGGTCATCGGTATAGGAGGCGGTGTTCTATCCGGCCTTGTCGTCACCCTTATCACACGATATCTATTCTCACGCAGAGACAACCGAGAGTATATGCAACGTGTTGTGACCGCTAATCAAGAGATCTTGTATGCCGTGCGACCAGGTATTTCCGAAGGCATAATCCCGTCACATGAAGTGGTTTCATCGCTACTAAATGCGACTGCGACGAAATATGGGGTTGACCCAAACGACCTGTACGATACAAGCACGCTCGTTGATGTCCTCACAAAAGAGGTAATGGATTCAAGTTTCCTTGCAGCGTCAGCTAAAGCAGACTTCTGCAATCAACTCGCGCAACTCCGACCACATGTTGAGATGGCTAAAGCAGATGCGGAGACTGTTGCAGATGTTCGACGTGCAACCCCCGAACTTGCCCAGTACAGGCAACGAATGGTTTCAATGATGAGTGCTATGCTCGGAGTTATGGCGGCGGTCATGACGGTCAGTGTAGCACTGTTCGGAATTCTCAAGGACTCATCGTTTGATCTCCACTCGAAGAACATCGCTATAGTCTTGCCCACGGTCCTCACAATTCTGGTTGCACTCGCGATGTCATACTTGACATGGGTCGTGAGAATAGTCGAGCGTAAAATAAGAGAGCGATCCCGCAAAAGTTTAGAGGAAAGCGAGGACTCAAAAACAACCAGGCATGCACAACAATCGCATGCAACGGACGCGGATAAGCCGCGCCGCTGATGCGTAACGTTATGAGCAAGGAGGAAATTAAAAATGAAGTCGAAGAATTTATTTTTTAGCTATTATTACAGGAACTCATCTGAATATGATCGACTTAATGAAATGCTTGAGGATCGAGGATATTTTGATTATTCCAACTCTTCTCTTGATGAAGAAAGTAAAGCAGAAAATGAAGATTATATAAAAACAAAAATCCGATCAAAAATAAACTGGGCTGGAACAATTGTTGTGTTGATTGGGCCAGGCACTTACACCCGAAAGTATGTTAATTATGAAATTGAATATGCTAGAAAAAAAGAAAAAAGAATTGTTGGGGTTTATTTATGGGGAGAATCACAATCAAAACTTCCAGCAGAACTGCGTAAAGCCCATAATGATGATTATGATGATCTCGCATTAGTTAGGTGGAATTCGGATTCCATAGTAGACGCTATTAGGGGGACGAACTCATGGGATGAAGGAGATTAATATGCCCGGAACAAAAAAGATTTGTTTTGTTATTATGGGGTTTGGTACAAAAACTGATTTCTCAACAGGGAAAACGCTTGATTTGGATCAAACATACAAGAATATTATCCAGCCAGCTGTTGAAACTTCAGGGTTCCAATGCATACGAGCGGATGAAATACAGGAGTCAGGCTTAATAGACAAAAGCATGTATGCCCTTCTAATGCAAGCCGACTTGGTAGTAGCAGACATATCTACATATAATCCAAATGCAATTTATGAATTAGGCATAAGACATGCGGTAAAACCATATACGACTATTGTGCTCAAGGAAAAAGACGGAAAAATCCCATTCGACCTGGATCACACAAGAATATTCAAGTATTCCCATCTAGGTGTTGATATAGGAGCAGATGAGGCAAAACGATGTCAACAAGAATTGTCTGAGTTGATTACTCGTACAACAACAAATCCATTAGCAGATAGTCCGTTGTATGAATATTTAGCAAAAGTCGTCCCGCCAACTTTACCTAAAGAAGAGTATGAACGAATAATTGGAGAGTTAGCTGATAAAGAAAAACACATTTTTGCAATTGTTGAAAAGGCAAAAAAATACATGTCTGAAAGCAACTTTGAAGAAGCTAAGAAGTTTTGGGAAAAGGCAACAGAAAAGGTTCCGTCAGAAAGTTTTTTTATTCAGCAATATGCACTTTCAATATATAAATCGAAACAACCGACAGAGTTATCAGCTTTATCAGATGCATTGAGAGTAATTGAATCTCTTGATCCTGATGGTGATACAAATGACCCTGAAACACTTGGAATTACAGGTGCTATTTATAAAAGAATGTGGGCTTTAAATAGTGACCAAGAGTATTTAAGAAGGGCTATAAAATATTATGAAAAAGGATTCAAACTTAGAAATGATTATTATACGGGAGAAAACTATGCATTATGTCTAAATATGATGGCATCCATTGAGGAGAATAATGATGAAAAGACTTACTATGAGATAGCAGCCAAGAAAACAAGACAACGGATCATAGATGATCTTCTTTCTGTTGTAGGGGATGAAGAAGAGGTAAATCGAGCAGATATTAAGTGGATATATGCTACTTTATCTAATTGCTATTATGGGCTTAAGGATGATGAGAATGGTGCTGTTTATGAGGAAAAATTCCTAGAGTCAACAGATATTGAATGGGAACATGATACTTTCAAGCAGGCGAAAAAACAGATTCAAGAATTAGTAAGGAGATAGATATGGCAAAAGTTTACAATATTTTTATTAGTCACTCTTGGAGTTATCCAGATGACTTAAAAAACTTGAGAAACCTTCTGAAGCAAAGAGGGTATTTTAATGTAGAGTTTGAGGAGGCAAGTGCAGATGAACCGATCAATTCAAAAAACGCAATCTATATAAAAACTAGGCTAAAAGAAAAGATTTCAAATTCTAATAT
>JALWYQ010000024.1 GCA_027078365.1 Phycisphaerae bacterium | reverse complement strand
TTCACCGTCCACAACAATGTGCGGTATTGCTATTCCCGCGTCGATTACTGTTGAGCCCTGCGATTCTCGTTCTAATAGTCGCTCGTATAGATGTTCTTGGTCTATGTCCATTTTGGATTGAGGAACTAAAGGGGTCTGGAATCTTTTATCTTGCAGGTTCACAAAGATATGGCTAAGTCTAAGGTAGAGAAAATAGCAAATAGTATCAAACGCGGCATAGAGACCTAGGAAAGGTTCCTGACCCCTTTTAGTTACATGGGAGTCGGACACGGTACAGGTGTTTCACTTGGCGGCGGCTTTACTTACTCTAAATGTTGGAGGAGATAAGAGATGGATTTAATTCTTCGTGTCAGCCAGTTTATTGGTGTTACAGGAATAGTTATTGCACTGTTTTCGGGATTTATCGCTATTTTTAAGGGATCAAATCCAAAACAAATTTTTTCTATTAAAGGGGTGAAAGTTGGGCTAATAATATTTTATATGTCAATTGCAGTGGTTACATTACTGTCACTATTCAAAGCATTGCTAAGGGAATAGAGAATTAAGGCGACTGTTATCAAAATCAAGCATTAAATTCAGGTTTTCAATATTCTTTTTTCGCTACTAATAGAGACCTAGGAAAGGTTCCTGACCCCTTTTAGTTACGCCTGACAATGGAAGCAACTGTAAATAATCTGAAGGAGTGATAAGATGACGAGAAGAAAAAGGATAACTATCTCAATTATAACTGTTGTAATTGTGAGCTATCTGATTTTTGCAATATCCACTCTAGGGTTGTATGTTAAAAATTACAAATATATGCAACTGACTACTAGTTCTTGGAATAAAAATAATTTCGGTGTTGATGAAGAAATCACTAACCCTTTTGAATTGATAATTACGTCAAAGATTTTTTCTTTTGGCGGTCCGTTTCTGCTGGAATATACAAGGCGTGGTCCTCCGTACCATATTCTACTTAGAGTAAATGAAAAAAATATGAATAATTGGAAAATACGCATTGATGACTTAAAAATATCGTCTGCTTCTTGTGATTATATTGCGGAATACAAGCTAGAAGATATTTGTTATGTCTCTATTCCCAAACCATACGAGAGATATCGCCCCTATATTAAAACACTCAGAAATCATAAAGGCATCAAAATATGGATACCGGAATGTTTCGATATTAGCATTGAATGTAATGGTGTTATAACCAGTGAATCTGGTGAAGAGATGCCTTTTCATCTGGAGAACAAATATGAAGAAGTCGAGGAGAGAATTATTATGCCATTTAAATATTACATGATGGGATGATAGTAAACAAAGGTGTCAGATACCTTTTTGTGCGTAACGGAAAAAGATTCCTGACCCCTTTTAGTTGCGCAGGACTTGTTATTGCAGGCATTGTGGGAGCAGTTGAATTCGGTATTGTCGGTGGATTTGGTGATGGTGAAGGAGTGGGCCCTAATGCGTGTACTACGCTAAGTGCGGCGGAAGCTGTGCTAGAGATAGGAAATAATCTGGGTAAAAGTCGTGTGAAATCATCTCTGGGTGATCCTGAGAAATATGCAAAGTAGGGTTGGCAATATTGGAGGTGTTACATTGAAAAAATATATAACCATAACTTTTCTTGCGTTAATCTGCGGTTACGTTTTAGCAGTAATATTTTCCAGTTCTAGAATACGTATCTATCAGGCTCTTGGAGGCGGTTCATTTAAATCTGAGAAATATCATGGGTATGAGTTTACTACTGTCTCCTGTGGTTTAGATAAACATTGCGCCTTCTTGCAACGAGGCAATAAAACACGGGCTATTTTTTCCGCTGATGAAAATGATGAGGTCTATGTAGATTTGCTTGATGGTGAAGAAACTATAGCTAAAATTATTGACGATACCTCTAGTGTAAAGTGTTGGGTTCCACAAAAAAGCGGAAATGCCATTTTAAGCTGTAAAGATGGTGCGTCTATACGCTATAGCGATTCTAAAGTTGACATCTTGTATCGCGATGCTAATTTTGATGGTGTATTTGATTCTAGAGTGGTTGAAGACTATTCTTCAAAGAAGGTTACTACTTCTATACATTATAATGATAGCTGGATTGAAGTGGATGCTATAGCACATTCTAGAGCTAAATCTACTTCTACTGAACAGAGCTTTATATTTGATTATGATGGAGGATGGAAACTTGATCTCTAGACCTAGATTAAATTTGAAGCCTAGCCCAAGAAGAATGAAATTCGACATATTCCTTGCGGTGTTTGTCTTTTCTACAATTTTATTTTGCTATCTAGATATTCACTGGCCAACTAAGTTTGTCTATCAATTTCCTCTCAAGAGTTTTTATTCGCTAGAACCTTTTGAACAGGGTGGAGCTTCATTTTTTGTTAACTATAAAGGAAATTTTTTAGCATCGGTAATGGATAATGGCTCGATAGTATTCTGCAATTATAATGGTGATCCATTCGCCCGCTTCTCTTATACTCATGATGGCGATTTTGAGAGTCTTGGGGTTTTTGCTCCTGGGAAGAAGCTCAGGTTTCTAAAGGTTCGCAGAACTGATGATCCTATGCAGTTTTATACTTCATATTCGCCATTTAGTGAGATGGATTCAGATCCAAATAATCTAACTAGAGAAACCTATATCGACTATAATTCTGATGGTATGTTTGACAAGGAGAATTAAAAGGAACGGCAATCTTTTTTCTGCAGGTTCACAAAGATATGGCTAAGTCTAAGGTAGAGAAAATAGCAAATAATATCAAACGCGGCGCAGGGTTTGGTGAAAAGACTGGATAAAAGAAACAGTAATCGATTTAAACCTGCAATCAACAGTTGACAAAAGGGGGAGATCTAGAAAAGGTTGCGCAGCCCTTTAATTTACCCAAATGGTGGAGTATGGAAACTATTTCTAAAGATAACAAAACTAATTCTGGTATTCTAGTGTTATCTCGCATTCGTCGAAATGTTGGGCGTAATAGATGTTTAGATGTTGTTGTTGACGGGGAGAAAATAGGAGTTATTGCAGATAATGAGACGAAAGAGTTTGAAATTAAACCCGGCAAACACCAGCTCTATGTTGTAATGGACTCAATTACAAAGTCTCGAGCTATCTATTTTAACATCTTAGATAGTGAGAAATTGCACGTAGAGATTGATGTTAAATTTATCTCTATTATTCTTTTACTTCTCTCACTAGCTTTATTAGGAAGAGTTTTTTACATGCTTCGAGTTGTGGGCAAGTGTGAGCGTGATAGTTTGCAGCCCAAGGGTAGATTAGAGATATATCCTGCCCCTCATTTAGTAGAGAAGGGTATATGGTCATTCGAGTATTTGAATATATTTGCCAATGACCGCCACATCTGTTCTGTTAGTTATGATGGTCCTAGAGAGATAGAACTTGATGCAGGGGTTTATTCCATTCAAGCTAAACTTCAAAGCCTAAAATCAAATACAATTGATGTTGTGATTAATGAAAAAGGCGCAGTCAAACTAAAGCTTGACTCTATCTATAAAGGTTCGTTGTTTAAGGCCTTTCCGCTCATATATACACGGTTTGGTCTTAAGAGAGTTCTTTTGTTAGAAGAAATAAAGGATTAATCGGGAAAAGTAAATGGGGACGGAATTTTATCTTGCAGGTTCACAAAGATATGGTTACGTAAAGTAGGAACAGCCGCAACTAGCAATTAACGAGATGGGAAGGCCTAAAAAGGTTCTGTGCCCCTAAACTTTAAAGTTAAAACAAGGTTAGTCGGATTGCGTTGAGAAAAAATACCAGAGGTGGGACTTGAACCCACACGCCCTAAACGGGCAAAGGATTTTGAATCCTTCGCGTCTGCCAATTCCGCCACTCTGGCTTTTCAAGAAGGGATAAAATACTACATCAACCCCTTCTCGTCAAGAGCTATTCGTTGAGAAAAATGATGTCTTCTGGGACGGCGACCACATCGCGGCGGTGTTTGCCGAGTATGTTTCTTATTTCGCTGCTATGTTTGCCTGCCAGGGTGGCTAGTTCTGCACTGCTTAAATTTGTTATTGCCTTTGCTTTAGTGCCAAGCGCTACCACGCTTCCCGCTTCAAATAATCCACTGACAGATTTAATGCCAATTGGTAGTAGGCTTTTATTGTTTTTTAATGCTTCAAATGCTCCATCGTCGAGTTCGAGCGTTCCTGATGCTGGAGTGTTTAGAATCCAACGCAATTTTGCATTGAGCTTGCGCCGAGGCATGAAGATTGTGCCAATGGCCTCTCCGTTTAGAATCTTAGATATCACATTTTCTTCCCTGCCATGTGCTAAGACTATTCTACAACCAGCGTTTGAGGCTATTTTGGCAGCTTCTATCTTTGTACGCATGCCGCCAGTGGCTAATTT
Source organism: Phycisphaerae bacterium (assembly GCA_027078365.1). GTDB lineage: Bacteria > Planctomycetota > Phycisphaerae > Sedimentisphaerales > Sedimentisphaeraceae > S145-28. The sequence goes on along the minus strand of JALWYQ010000024.1, from coordinate 14,116 downwards.
TGAACCGCTGTCGCCTGCGGCGTCTTCTATCTCTTGAGTTATTTCTTTTACGCAGGTTAGCGGTTTTGCGTCTGGGAATTTGCGAGGGTCTTTGTCGTATAGCGAGTCAATGTCGCTTAGAATAACTAACAAATCTGCATCAATCTTGCTAGCTACGAGCGCGCTGAGTGTGTCGTTGTCTCCAAATGCAGCACTGATTTCGTCTGTGCTTACGCAGTCATTTTCATTGATTATAGGTATGCAGCCTAGGTGAAGAAGTGATTCTATCGAGCTGCGCAGGTTTAGGTACATTTCTCTGTTGTTTAGAACCCACCGAGTGAGCAAGACTTGAGCTATTGTTATGGAGAGGCCATCAAACGCTTTTTTGTATTCGTGCATTAGTAGTGGTTGGCCAATGGCTGCGCAGGCTTGTTTGAGGCTTGTATCTTCTGGTTTGGCATTGAGGCCTAGCTCGCTTGCGCCCATTCCGATTGCGCCCGAACTTATCAAGAGAACCTGTATTCCAGACTTTTTAAGGTCTCCTATTTGACGGGCGATATCTCTGATATAGTCGGTGTCTATGCCGTCTGCGCAGGCTAGTGTGTTTGTGCCTATTTTTATTACAACCCTCTTTGTCTGTGAAAAATCACGCATGTTTTCTCTAGCCTAACCCTATATTGTGCAGTCTTTTTCTAGCTTTTTGTGTGTAAACGTTTTTTTGCCGCTTGAATAATCGCCTACTGTGTGGCCATTGCCGATGAGTTTCCATTTGTAGATTAGGAGCCCTTCGAGTCCTACTGGGCCGCGGGCGTGAATTTTGTTTGTGCTAATTCCAACTTCCGCTCCAAGACCGTAGCGGAAACCGTCGCTAAATCTTGTGCTTGCGTTCCAGAAGACATCGCCAGAATCAACAAGTGCCATAAAATCTTTGGCTTTGTCTTTGTTTGCGGTAACAATCGCATCTGTATGGCCTGAGCCGTATTTATTTATATGCTCTATTGCTTCTTGCATAGAATCTACGAGTTTAACAGAGACTATGTAGTCTAGATACTCTGTTGCCCAGTCTTTCTCGCTAGCTTGTTTGGCATCGATTATCTCTAACACGCCGCTGTCGCCGCGCAGCTCGCAACTTTGCGCATCAAGGGCGGCTTTTAGGGCTGGCAGAAAATCTGGTGCAATAGCTCTGTTGATTAGCAGTGTCTCGGCGGCGTTGCAAACAGCAGGGTATTGGCACTTAGAATCTACAGCAATATCTAGAGCCATTCCTAAATCGGCTTCGTCGTCGATATAGACATGACAAATTCCATCAGCGTGGCCCATGACGGCAATGTTTGTATTTTTCATTATGTATTGGACGAATTCATTGGACCCGCGCGGGACGATTAGGTCTATATATTCGTCAAGCTCTAGCATTGCAGAAACATCGTCGCGTGTTTCGAGCAGATTTATCCACCCATCTGGCATGCCTGCTTCTACTGAGGCTTCCGAGATGAGCTTTGCAAGGATTCTGTTTGTATTCATAGCTTCCGAGCCACCCTTTAATAGGGCAGCGTTTCCGCTTTTTAAGCATAGCGTGGAGATTTGAACAAGCGCGTCAGGGCGAGATTCAAAAATTACCCCAACCACACCAAGCGGGCAGCTTACTTTGTAGAGCTCTAGACCGTTGTCTAATTCTGTTGCGCTGATAGTTTTACCAACAGGGTCTTCTAGTTTGATAAGACTTTCTATGCCAGAGCAAACTGCATCTATTTTACTTTGGTCAAACTTTAGTCTTTTGACCAGAGGCTTGTCTAGATTATCGAGTTCAGCTTTTTCTAAGTCTTTTTGATTTGCACTGATTATGGCGTCAGAATTTTCTTGTAAGGCCTTTGCTATTGCGGCTAGAGCCTTGTTTTTATCTACTTCATTTTTAGCGGCTAGTTTGATTGCGGCCGCTTTTGCGTTTGCTGCAAGTTGTTTTACGGTCATGGTTTTGTTTGTCCCTAAAATTATCTAACATTAAAAGTCTGTGTATTTTAAGGAGTCTTTTCTAGATAATCCAGTATTTTGTCGGGGGCAATTGCGGTCCAAAGGCGATTGGTAGTCGCAGGTGTTTGCTGGTGGAAAAGCAGCTGGTTTTATTTTTTATGTCAGCTTGCCAAAACGACGCATGGACTGCCTAGCCTAAATGGGGCAGATTGGATTGAGTTTGTCCGATAAAATGGGTTTTTGTGCGTTTTTTATTGAAAAAATAAGAAAAAGTGGCGAAGTTTGTTGACTCGGTGGTGCTCGGTGGTATAATTTCCCATAGAATAAATGTCTGATGGGACTGTTATGAACATGCTTTTACTTACAGGGGAATATGAACATACGCTAGATGCCAAAGGCAGAGTCTTTGTTACTAGCAAGCTGCGCAACCAGATTGACCCAGAAGAATATGGAAAGGATTTCTATATTGTGCTAGGTTCCAATGGCGTTCTGTGTTTATACCCTGAAAAATATTTTCAGCAGATTGCTCTTGCCGGTGCGCCAAGGATGGCTGCCCCGGACGAGGCGGTTTCATTCGAGAGGATGAGCTTCGCCCTCGCTAGCAAGGTTGAGCTAGATCGGCAGGGTAGATTGCAGATTGCTGAGAAGATGAGAAAGCGTGCGAGGTTGGGCTTAGATCTGACGCTAGTTGGCGTTAGGGATCACATTGAGATATGGAATACCGCGGATTGGGAAAAATATCTCGAAGATCACTTGCCTCAGTTCCAACAGCAAATTACTCAAGCTAGGCAAACCGTATTGCAAAAACAATCAAGTGAGCTCGATTATTAGGGGGTGCAGGATGGCACTACAGGTTGAAAATCATTTTGAAGTTGTCTCTAGAGCTCTAGCGACGCAGGCTCAACCGTCTAGGGAGGTTTGTGACTCAGCCTCAGCGTTGGCGATTAAGCTTGATGCCCTAAAAAGACAAGGCGGTCTTTTTGAAGGCATTAGTTTTTCACCAGATGCTCAAGAGCTTTTGCATTGTGTGCAGGTGCTTAGCTGAGCTCTTTTAGGAAACTAAATACGTGGATGATGCAGGAATAGAACACATTCCAGTATTGGCAGATATTCTTGTCCGGCAGATTAGCTTACCCAAGGATGCGGTGGTAGTCGATGCGACTATAGGACATGGAGGTCACAGCTATCTGCTAGGTAAAATGCTTGGTAAGCAGGGAAGGTTGATAGGTTTTGATGTTGACCCTAAGAGCCTCAAAAAGGCTAGGGCTAATTTAAAAGACCTTGAATGCACAGTTGAGCTTGTTCGGACAAATTTCTCTGAGATTGCAGTGAGGTTAAAAGAACTTGGCGTCGATAAGGTTGATTTTATTCTTGCAGATTTTGGTTTTTGTTCTGCGCAGTTGAATGATCCACAAAGGGGCATGAGCTTTCAACAGAATATGCCTTTGGACATGAGGCTTGATAGCCGCCTTGAGTTGACAGCGGCTGATATTGTCAATGGGGCGAGTCAAGATGAGCTTGCAGATTTGATTTATCAGTACGGTCAAGAGAGGGCTTCAAGGCGTATCGCTAGGTTTATTGTTGAACATAGAGCAATTGCGCCGATAAAAACAACGGGGCAGCTATCTGCGATTGTTTGTAAATCGCTTGGCTTAGCGGCTCAGGGTCGTCGCGGTAAAACGCATCCGGCGACTAAAACTTTTCAGGCTCTGCGTATAGCGGTAAACAAAGAGCTTGAGGTTATTGAATCGTTACTTGATGTGGCACCTAAACTATTAAACCACGGTGGAATCTTGGCTCTGATAAGTTTTCACAGCCTTGAGGATAAGATAGTAAAAGATAACTTTAGAAAAAATAAACAGGATAATATATACGAAATCTTGACAAAGAAACCGCTAGTTGCTTCTCAAGAGGAGAGGAGGTTTAATCCTCGCTCAAGAAGTGCAAAACTCAGAATTGCCAAAAGGATTTAGTGGCTCTGATATGGTAGGGTATTTGAAGGTATGGAATTGTTACCCTAAGAGTGTGTATATTGAAAAGGGAGTTTCAAATGAGATCTAGGGAAAAGCTTGGATTGTTGCTTGGTCTGGTATCTATCATTGCGATAGTGTACTTGATCAGAGGGTACTCATTTGTTGGACAAAACTGTCCCAATCAATCGCCTAGGGCTCTTAGCGCTACCCCGAATGTGATTGATACAGATCCCGATTTGATGAAAGATGCGATTAGCGCTGTTAAGATGATAAACAACCAGAAGGTTGCTATCAGAAAATCGACAGTTTCTAATCGTTCACCTCGCAGCGTTACCAAGCTTAACGGCTCTAGAGTTAGTTCTAGATTTATTCCTGTGCCAGTTAAACACAAGACTTCTGAAACCAAGTTAGTTTCCGATTACTACATTGTTAAAGCAGGAGATAGTCTCAGCAAGATTGCTGCAAAGGTTTACGGCTCTAAAGGCAATCCATACGATAATGTTGAGCGCATCTATCAAGCAAATAAGAATGTATTGAAATCTCGTGATGTAGTTAGGCAAGGTCAGAGGTTGCGCATTCCACCATTTGAGGCTACTGTTGTAAAGAACACAAAGAAACGCAACTTTGCGCAGCGCATTATATCAAATATAACAGGCAATAGTCATCACGCTACAAGTCTTGCCGCTAGTAGCTCAAGATATATTGAGTATAAGGTTAAAAAGGGTGATAGTCTCTATAAGATTGCCAAGAAGTATCTTGGTAGTGGAAACCGCTATAGGGAAATTCAAGAGCTCAATAGAAAGAAGCTTGCTGATAGTAACGATTTAGAAGTTGGTACAATTCTTAAACTCCCACGCGATTGAGTGATATATGAGGCTCTTTAGATTTAATTTTGTCGTGATTGTTATCGTCTCAATCATGATATCTGCTGTGTATCTGCGCAGTAATAGTAGGCGTTTGTTCTATGAGTGTCGCTCTAGCAGTGTTAAGTTAAGTAGGCTTAAGCGAGATTTGATACTCAAAGAACTTGAGGCTGACTCAATCATTAATTCTCTTGTTTACGACCAAACCAATCAAGTTGATAAAGCTAATAAATAGATATGCGAATGCGACTTTCAAAACTTGTAATATCATTATCGTTGCTATTAATAATTATATTCGCACTTCTTGGTTGGCGGTGTTTCTATTTACAGTACCTCAAACGAGATTTCTATGAGGCAAAGCTAACCAAGCAAGAACAACTCTCAATTGAGCAACGTGCTCAGCGTGGCGTTATAGTTGACTCTCGTGGCAGGTATCTTGCCGTTAGCAGGCCTGTCGAATTTGTTTTCGCCGATCCAGTGGCGATAGGTGAGTATCTGGATTACAAGGATGTCGCTGCTAGATTGCAAGATATTATAGATGTTGCTGGTCATGAGATATGTAAGAAATTAAATGATAAGTCTAAGTCTCATTTCGTAAAACTAAAGGAAGGTATTACCCCTGATCAGCGGGAAAAGATTCTGGCTGCTAGGATTTACGGAATTGGTGTGCATACCGATTGGCAACGTTATTATCCTATGGGTTCGTTGTTCTCGCATGTAGTAGGAGTTGAAGCGTCTAAGAAGAAGTGGTGTGAGGGATTGGAGCGTTGGTATTACGATTTACTTGAGGGCGTTTCTGGTCGTAACACATACATCGTTGATACCTTCAGAAAGCCTATTGGTCTTGGCGATTCTTCTAGTTCGGCTGTAATGGGGACAAGTCTTATTCTAACGCTAGATTCGGCAATACAGCGTTTTGTTCGCGATGCCCTTGTTAAGCGTTGCAAAGAGTTTCAAGCTGAGTCGGGCATGGCTATTGTTATAGAACCAAACACTGGGGCTATTCTTGCAATGAGCTGTTATCCTGATTTTGATCCAATGCATCTGACTTCTAATCCTGACTCTAGGCGAAATAGGCTTCTTACCGATCCATTTGAGCCTGGAAGTATTTTTAAGCCAATCTTTACAGCTATTGCAATGGAACTTGGAGTAGTTTCAAAGAGGACTAAAATTTATTGCGAACACGGTTCTTATCACGGCAAGGGATTTGGATTAATAAGAGAGTACGGTAACCATTCATACGGAAATCTGACGCCAAGTGAGATTATTGTCCACTCTAGTAATATTGGTATGGCTAAGATGGGACAGATGGTGGATAAGAAGGTTGGCAAGAAAAAGATGTACGAGTCTATCAAGCTCTTTGGTTTTGGAGAAAAGACTGGTGTTGATTTGCCAGGAGAAGTTCGAGGTATTTTAAATCCTCCTTCAAGATGGAATGGATATAGTGTTACTAGAATCCCATATGGTCAAGAGATATCTGTAACCGAGATGCAGATTGCAAAGGCCTATTGTATTCTTGCCAATGGTGGCAGGCCAGTGATACCACACTTAGTCAAGGCGTTTGTTGATAGTAGTGGTCGTAGTGTGAAGCTTCAGACGAATCCTATCTCTGCTGGTTATATCATAAAACCTGAGATTGCAAAGTGGATTGTTTCCAAAGCAATGGCAGATGTGGTTAAGGAGGGTACTGGTAAAAGGGCGGCTCTAAAAGATTATGAGGTTTTTGGTAAGACAGGAACTGCGAATATCGCAGTCGATGGTCATTATGACCAGAAAAGCTATGTCGCTTCATTTGCTGGAGGCGCTCCAGCAGATAATCCAGAGATAGTTGTGGTTGTCTCTATCAGAAAGCCTAAGCGTTCATTGGGTAAAGGCTACACAGGAGGTACTGTTGCCGCTCCAGTTGTAGGGGAGATTATTCAGAAAAGCCTCGACTATTTGCACCGCAATCAAACAACTCAGCCACTGGAAGATTTAGACTAACGCAAAGCCAGAACCTCTGCAACCGGCCTTTGGCCGAACGCAGCAGTCTCTGTTTTACTCGTTGGGGCGTATTGCAATACGCCAGTCTATCTGCGCTTCTAGACCTTATCGCCTCTTCATAGTTTTAGAAAGCTTGCGTCTTTAGCGTTAGCGCCTCTGGTAGAGATTTGATAAATTCACCGATTTCGTCTCGCACGCGTCTGTAACAGTCAAGGGCCTCTTCGCTGGATTTAGCATTTTTTGCGAGTGTTGGTGGGTCGTCGAAGCCGACATGAATAACTTTTGCGTTGCCATTAAAGACAGGGCAATTTTCATTTGCATGTCCGCAGACAGTTATAACGTAATCGAATTTAATGTTGCTAAATTCAGAGACGTTTTGAGATTTTTGATTAGAAATGTCAATTCCAACCTCTGCCATTACAGCTACTGCGTGAGGATTTAAACCATGTACTTCGATTCCGGCGCTGTACGCTTCAATGGAGTCTGCTTTTAGATGTTTCGCCCAGCCCTGTGCCATTTGGCTTCTACATGAGTTTCCTGTACAGAGAAAAAGTACCTTTAACATTGTTATAGCGATCCTGTTTGTAATATGAAAAAATCTATGTAAATACGTGTTAGATTTGTATGTTATTTTGTTTTTACAGTCTAAAATAATAGAGAGTACCTGCATTTTGCACAAATATAAGATGATTTCAATAGCTAAGTTTGAACTCTAAATTTTAGAGAATGTTAATTATCTATTGCATTTTCAAAAAGCCTTGCTATAATCCTTGACTCTTTTGCGGGTGATTCTTCGCATTTTATGGTCGGGTCCCATGCAAATTGGATGATGTGAATCTGGTCAGGCGGGGAACCGAGCAGCCATAAGCGTTCATCTGGTTGTGCGTGGTAAACTCGGCCACCTTTATTTATCAACGGAAAACCTCTAAGAATCCACTTCTTAGCTAAGTAAAGCTCAAGAATTACTTTTGAGCTTGCGCCAAAAGTGATTGCTAAACAGTTCTAAATCCATTATTATCTGCTCTTAATAGTTGTAAATAATTAATACTTGATTTGAAATTTAACTATGGCATATACGGTACTTGCAAGAAGGTATAGATCTCAGAGTTTCGATGATGTAGTCGGTCAGGAAGCTATTGCGCAGACACTTAAAAACGCAATAAAGACAGGGCGAGTTCACCATGCATACTTTTTTACAGGTACTCGTGGGGTCGGCAAGACCACGATGGCGAGAATTCTAGCAAAGGCCTTGAATTGTCTCAAGTTTGATGAGCCGACAATAGAGCCCTGCTGTGAATGCGAGAGTTGCCTTGCTATCAATACCGGTGATGATATTGATGTTATTGAGATTGATGGAGCAAGCAATAACGGTGTAGATAATATCCGTGAATTGCGTCAGAATGCGATATATCGTCCTGCTAGGAGTCGATATAAGATTTATATCATCGATGAGATTCACATGCTAAGTACAGGGGCTTTCAATGCATTGCTAAAAATCTTGGAGGAGCCGCCTGAGCATGTTAAGTTTATATTTGCAACCACCGAGCCTAATAAAGTTCTTGCCACGATACAGTCTCGTTGTCAGAGGTTTGATTTTCGCTCGATTGATGCTGCGGCAATAGCATCACAGCTTAAGAAGGTTTTGACTAGCGAGGATATTGCGTTTGAGGAAGATGCGATTATTTCCCTCTCTAGGCTTGCTAATGGCTCTATGCGTGATGCGCTTTCTCTTCTAGACCAAGTTATCTCCGTTGGCAAAGTTCCTATTTCTCTTGAGATTGTTGAGATGGCTCTTGGTGAGGCGAGTAATGAGAAGATTGCGCATTTAGTTGAGTGCATCGGGCAAAATGACGCAGCTTTGGTCCTTACTCAAGTCGATAGGCTTCTAAACGATGGATTAAGCTGTATTCAGATTATAGATGCGTTAATTGATTATATGCGCGACCTCATGGTTCTAACGGCAAGTGGGGACGATAGTAAAATAGTAATCTTGACACCAGCCCAGCGAGAAAAAGCGGTTGCGATTGCTAAGAGATTTGATATTGCGGCTCTTATCTATAATATTACCTCACTTGAGAAGATGCGTTGGACCATTAAAAATGCTGATAGCCCAAGGGCTCTTATGGAGGCAGCTATGGTGCGCATGGCACTTAGCGAGAAGTTTATCAATATTGAACATCTCATGACTAAGCTATCAGCAGGTAATTTTGCGGTAAAAAAAAAGTCTCTAGATAGTTCTCGTAATTCAACATACACGAATGCATCGACCTTGTCAGGTGAAACTGCCAAGGCGACTGCTTGCCAAAGTGAAGCATCTTCTATTAGCTGCGCAAATCTTGAGGAAATTAAATCTAACTGGTCCGAAATCTCGGCCTTAATTACAGCTCGCGATGGGATTATTGGTACTGCAATACAGTCGTCGTTGCCGATATATTATGATAAGAGAAAGCTTACGCTTGCGTTTACGCCGTCGCATGCGATGGGTAAGAGCCTCTGTGAATCGGCAGGAAGAGACGAAAAACTCTCGTCTATGCTATCTGATATTCTTGGAGAGCGTTTGAAAATAACGTTGGTTATTCAAGAGTTAGAGGATGCTCCGGTAAGGGCAAAGTCGAAGGGGGCTGGTACGAGTAGCAGTGAGATTAAAGAGGTCATGGATGATGGTAATATTAGGATCCTCCTTGATTCTCTGCGTGCTAGGGTAGTTAAGATTGAAGATTAATATTTAACTTGGGTAAAAGCTTTTATGAATAGTGCCTATACAAAAAGTCTGAACAATCTTATTGAAGAGTTTGCCAAACTGCCTGGTATTGGCAATAAGACTGCTGAAAGGTTGGCTTTTTATGTTCTAAAAAGTGATGTTGATTCTGCAATGAGATTGGCCCAAGCGATTAGTGATGTTAAGACAAAAGTTATGGAGTGTAAGAACTGCCATAATTTGAGTGAAAATGAACTATGCGATATTTGTCTAGATCCAAAACGCGATAGTAGTATTATCTGTGTAGTGGAACAACCAAAAGATGTAATAAGTCTTGAGAAGACAGGGCTCTGTAGATGGGTCTATCATGTTCTTGGCGGTCATATTGCACCGCTTGACGGTATTGAACCAGAAGATTTAACGCTAGATCATCTTATAGAGCGGGTGGATAGTGGCGATGTTAAGGAAGTTGTGATGGCAACGAACCCGACAGTCGAGGGTGATGGAACTGCGCTCTATATTACATCGTTACTTAGATCTAAGGGTATTAAGCTAACGCGCTTGGCAAGAGGTTTGCCAGCTGGAAGTTCTATTGAATATGCGAGTGGCTCTATTTTAGCGGATGCCATTCTTGGACGAAATGAAATGGAATAATCGCCTAAGGCGTGTGAATGAAACGAGAATCATAATTAAGGAAAGAAATAATGCAAGCTCTAGCAGATGCTGTTATCAAGGGAGATCAAGCGAGTGCGGTTAGCCTTACGAAAGAGGCAATCGATACAGGAGTTGCTCCAGATAGTATATTGTCAGAAGGTCTTATTGCAGGTATGGAGGTTATTGGGGTTCGTTTTAAAAATAATGAGGTCTATATACCACAAGTTTTAATCGCTGCCCGTGCAATGAAATCCGCGATGGAGATATTAGAGCCAAAGCTTGTAGAGTGTGGCATCGAGCCTGTTGCAACGGTTATCATCGCAACCGTGGCTGGAGATTTGCACGATATTGGCAAAAATCTTGTGGCTATGATGTTGAAGGGAGCAGGATTTAAAGTCGTAGATCTTGGTGTTAACTGCACGAGTGAAAAGTATATTGAAGCGGCAAAAGAGCATAATCCAGAACTGATTGCGATGAGTGCTCTGCTTACGACAACAATGCCAGCGATGGAGGGGATTATAAAGGAGATAAGGCAGGCAGGCATTGGTGCTAAGGTTATGATTGGTGGAGCTCCAGTTACTCAGGTTTTCTGCGACAAGATTGGCGCAGATGGCTATTCTCCAGATGCGGCGAGTGCGGTGGTTCTTGCTAAGAATCTATTGTCGTAGCATAAAGGTTTCTTAAATGATTCAAGCCTGCGTTGTCAACCGCAGGCTTTTTTTTTTAGGAAAAGAATCTTCTATTTGAACGACATTGGTGGAAAAATATTGAACTTATAACTCCATCTCTGCATAATAAGACTATGACTGCATTTAAGAATAACTGCATAAAAAACCTTCTCAACGATCTGCGTTTTGCGCCTGTTGCTAAGAAGCTCGAGATTGTTAAGGCTGCAGAGCAGTTACATTCTATTATAGATGAAAATCTTGAATATCCTTTCGAGTTTGTCTGCGCTAAGATTACCAACTACAATCTGCGCAGAGATTCCATTGATGAGATACTTGATGGAAAGTCTCTCGCTTATGATTTGCGATTATTTATCAAAAAGCTAGATGATGGGCTTAGCCAACCCGTCCAGCTTATACCTGAAAAAGTATATAGCGTTGCCCAAGTGGCTAAGCAGTTGAATGTTTCTACTAAGACGATACATCGATGGAGAAAGCGAGGCCTGATTGTTCGTAGTTTGATTTTTGAAGATGGCAAACGCAGACTCGCCATTACGCAGAGCGCTCTTGATCGATTTTTAAAGGATAATCCTCTACTACTAGAGAGGGCTACAAAATTCAACCTTTTGAGTGAGGATGAGAAAAAACGTATTATCGATTTGGTGCGGTCTATTGCATCTAAGAGTAATCTAAGTAGAAAACAAGTTTTGCTCAGGGTGGCAAAAGAAACTTCTCGCGCAGCTGAGACTATCAGATATACTGTGGCAAAATATGAGAAGATGCATCCCAAAGAAAATATATTTGCCAGACCAGCAGGAGTTATTTCTCCAACTCAGGCGGCGCATATTTATAAGCAGTTTATGGACGGGGTGAGCGTTAGCGAGTTAATGGAGGCTTACCACAGAAGTAAAAGTTCTATATATAGGATAATAAATCAGCATAGAGCAGACCTTATACGACGCAGGAAGATAGAATTTATACATAGCAGTGAGTTTGATAATCCATCTAGATGTCAAGAAATTGCCGAAGAACATATAGAGATTCCAAGGGCTAAACAAAACTCTCCTGTAATAATTCCTTCTGAGAGTCTCTCTCAATATTTGGAGGCAATTAAAAAGATTCCTTTGCTAACTAGAGATAAGGAGTATAGACTTTTTCGAAAATATAACGCTATAAAGTATTTGGCGTATAAGATTAGAGAGACAATTGATTTTTCAAAGCCAATTGCAAGTAAAGTGCGAGAGGTTCAGAAGTATCTTCTTGAGAGTGATAAACTCAAAAATGCTTTGATAGAGTCTAATCTACGCCTTGTTGTTAGTATTGCGATTAAGCATATGAATCATGGGCTCTCACTTTCAGATTTGGTTAGCGAGGGTAATTTTGCGCTTATGCGTTCTATTGAAAAGTTTAACTACGAAAAGGGTTTTAGATTTAGCACATATGCAAGCCTTGCTATAGCAAAAGAGTATGCAAAGATATTGCCGACTGAGATTAGAAGGCTAGACAAACCTGGCCAAGAAGACTTAAGCGATTCTATTGAGGATATCAGAACAATAGAAGCCGATGATATTGCAGTCTTTGAGAAGGCAAATCAGAGTTTAGATGTTGCAATGGAGGCTAATCTTGATGATCGAGAACGATATATAATAAGAAATCATTACGGGCTCAATAGCTCTATCGTTCGAGGAGAAGCTAAAGATATTGATTTGATAGCCAAAGACTTAGGAATAACAAAAGATAAAGTTCTTGAAATAGAGGCAAGGGCTATAAAAAAACTTCCTAGCCATATATTAGAAACATTGGGTGTGGACGTTTTAGATAAGACGAATAAAAAGGGTGACGATGTTGTCATTGATGATGTTGTCGCGCTCGAAGAGGCCAACAGAGGGTTGGAAAATGCAATGATGCTCAACTTAGATGAGCGTGAACGATACGTCATCAAGAACCACTTTGGTATTAGCGATTCATTAATACGAAAGAAAGGCAAAAGCCTGAAGGCTATTGGTCAAGACCTTGGCATTAGTAAGGAAAGTGTTAGGCAGATTGAGCTAAAGGCTTTGCAAAAGTTGCGGCATATATTAAGTCGTGAAGAATTTGAGATGTTTATGAAATAGTATTTTTGTATTCTAACAATTTAGAGTTGTAACAATAAGGAATAATGATGAGTAAGATTGGTTTTGTTGGCTCAGGAAATATGGCCGAGGCGATTGTGAAGGGTATTATCAGCAAGAGCTTATTTAGCGAGAAGAATATTTGCGTCAGTGATATTTCTAGTGAGCGTTTGGAATATATGAAGAAAACTTACGGTGTTAGTGCCTATAATGATAATGCGCAATTGGTTGATGATTGCGACATTGTAGTGTTATCTGTTAAACCTCAAGTCATGGCTGATGCTCTTGGCGATATCTCAGGGGTTAATCTTGATGATAAGCTTTTTGTCTCGATTGCTGCTGGTATTAGAATTTCAAAGATTGAACAGTTCTTGGGAGATGTCGCTATTGTTAGGGTGATGCCAAACACTCCTGCTCTTGTGGCTACAGGGGCAACGGCTATATTTGCCAATAAAAAAGCAGAGTCTAAGAGAAGCCGAGTTTATGAGATATTTTCTGCTATTGGTGATGTTGTTGTTGTCGAAGATGAAGGCGCAATTGATGCAGTAACAGCTTTGAGTGGTTCGGGTCCGGCCTATTATTTTCTTCTTATGGAAGCAATGGTTAAGGCCGGTGTTGAGATGGGGCTTGACGAAGAAATAGCAACAACACTTACCCTCCAAACAGCGCTTGGTGCAGCAAAGTTGGCAAAAGAGGCTATGTTATCAGGTGATTCTCCTGCAGTGCTACGCGAGAGAGTTACTTCGCCTGGAGGAACAACACAAGCTGCTCTTGAAGTACTGTATGATAGGGGTGTTGATAGAATTATTGTTGAGGCAATTAATAGGGCAAAAGAGAGAAGTGTAGAGCTATCGAGGTGATTGACTCTTGGTTTTACTGTGATATATCTGCTAAGTATTCAAATTTGTTTGCTTGCGACTATGTTACGGTGAAATTTGCCTGAGTACTATCTATTCGTAGTCACAGAACATCTTGAGTTTAGATTGTAGTTTAAATATTGCACTAGCGTGAATTTGACTCACTCTTGATTCTGTAATCTCTAGAACTTCAGCCACCTCTTTCATTGTTAGTTCCTTTTGGTAGTAGAGTACGACAACCTGCTTGTGGCGTTCTGGAAGCTCAAGAATCGCTTCAGTAAGTTTTGCCGCTAGTTCCTGTTTATCTAATCGGCTACTCGGTGCATCTTCGCTACTATCTGAAATCATATCGCCAATGCCAACGC
>JALWYQ010000023.1:1203-1638 GCA_027078365.1 Phycisphaerae bacterium | reverse complement strand
TTATCTAAATTACCTGTTAGCTTATAACATATTCCAGAGATATACCCTAATTCTACAATGATCATGAAAATGACACTTTTGCCAGCAACGGTTTTGGATTTTAAAGTTTTTAAGATACTAATTGGCCAAGCAGCCCCAAAGCAAATGAGCATTCCAATTTCAAAGATACTCATAGGCTATTAATCCTTAATACCTAAATCATCTTTTGTTATGATGCTGTTGAATGTATATCCAGCTGCTTCTATATTTTCACGAGCACCTTGTTTTCTGTCAATAACAGCAACAATCATCTTAACTTTTGCGCCACTTTGAGTGATAATTTTTGCTGCTTCAAGAACCTGCCCACCTGTTGTCGCTATATCTTCAACAAGCAGTACGTTGTCGTCTTCTGATAGAACACCTTCTATCATTTTGCTTGTGCCGTATCCTTTTTTA
>JALWYQ010000023.1:0-1193 GCA_027078365.1 Phycisphaerae bacterium | reverse complement strand
GTTCTGGACCTGCGATAAGCGTAGTGTCTTCTGTTACAAATTTTGCAAATTCTTCACCAAGAGCTTTTAGGATATCAGGGCAAGTTTCAAAAAGATATTTATCAAGATAATACTTACTCTTTTTGCCGCTGCGCAGTGTAAAGTCTCCTTCAAGGTAGGCCACTTCTTTGATTCTCTCTGTTAATTGTTGCTTTGTCATTTATATTTCTCCTGATAGGGGCTTGTGTAATATTTAGGGAACCCTTAAACTTTTAACTCAACTTTTCTTGTTATACTTTTACGATATTTTTTTCGTATTGGCGATACAATAGATTCAATAAATTCATCAACCTGCTCAGGGCATCTGCCAATATACATCTTTGGATCAAGAACAGCCTTGAGGTCAACACTGTTAAATTTACCGCTCTCTTCTAATCTTTCTATAAGATCATTTTCTTTGCCATGTAATTTTACTTGCGCGGCAGCTTCATGTGACAACACTCTTATAACTTCATGAAGCTCTTGGCGACTACCTCCAGCTTTAACGCCAGCCATAAGTATATCTTCCGTTGCCATGAATGGCAATTCGCTTCGCAGTCTTGCTTCAATTACTTTTGGATAAACGGCTAGACCGTCAACAATGTTTGTTAAAATCTCTAAGATTCCATCTATTGCCAGAAATGTCTCAGGAATAACGATGCGCTTATTTGCAGAGTCATCAAGAGTTCTCTCAAACCACTGCTCAGCAGCTGTCATCTGTGGACTACTTGTAAGGCTCATGACAAATCTACTAAGCGCCGTTACTCTCTCACTACGCATAGGATTTCTTTTGTATGCCATTGCAGATGATCCTATTTGACTTTTTCCAAACGGCTCTTCCATTTCTTTGAGATTTGCTAGTAACCGAATATCATTGCACATCTTATGTGCTGACTGTGCAATACCCGAGAGTGCATTGACCGCAAGTGCGTCAATTTTTCTTTGGTATGTTTGTCCAGTTACAACACAACAATTTTTGAAGCCAAACGATTTAGCTATCATATTGTTGAGCCGTTTAACTTTGTTGTGGTTACCATTAAAGAGAGCCAAGAACGATGCTTGAGTTCCAGTTGTTCCTTTAACGCCGCGAAATGGAATTGTTTCGATTCTATGTTCAATTTCAGCTAAGTCAATTGCGAGCTCATAACACCAAAGCGAAGCACGTTTTCCAACAG
>JALWYQ010000022.1 GCA_027078365.1 Phycisphaerae bacterium | reverse complement strand
GGGCATACGCGTCAACTTAAGATTTCCATAGCCTCTATTGCAGTTAAGATTTGTAGTTCTTTTTCTACGTAATTAAGCCTTTTTCTTTTATCGTAAGTACAATATTTCTCTACGACTCGCAAGTTTACAATCGACCCACAGGCAGCTTTAAGCAATAGCGGTATAGCAGTAAAATTCCAGTTGATGTATCTCATAAATTTCATCAGACTAAGCACTTTATTGCTTTTCTTAGCTACCATTATTGATAATGGGGCATATATCTTTTCATAGAACAGGGTAATCGCAATGAATCGAGCCATTAAAATCAGCCTTAATTGGTTTCCACCAACAGTGTGTATTTTGTCGAAGTTAAAATGGCTTTTCCATGTTTTAAAAATATTCTCGATTCTCCATCGGAGTCCATACAATTCAAAGAAATCGTTTATGCCAAGGTCTTTGCTGGTGAGGCTTGTTAAGAAAATTGCCCATCCCATCAAAAACAAAACATCCTTACTCGGATTATGCCCCTTGCTTTCCTTTTTTGCCTTTTGTCTCCGGCGACTAACAGTTTCTTGGGATAACTCAACTGCAACGATACGAACTTCTGTATGATTTTCCTTTCCAATCAAAAGCTTTCTGTCGATATTCTTTTCTGTCTTCAGTAATCTAAATATATCTATCGCCTGACCTGTTTTCGGATCATAGAGATTTGTCTTGTGCTTATAACGGCTGATGAATTCACCCTTGGCCTCAACTATTCGCTGGAATTCATTGGTTGTAAAATAGCCTCGATCTCTAAGGATCAAATCGCCAGCCTTGACTTGTAGTTCGTTGGCTACGGAAAGATCGTTTTTTCGGTAAGAATGTATCGACCAGTGCGTAAAAGAACCGCTTAGCAAGTCATAGACACACTGTATTCTTGCATTGCAAACTTTCACAGATGCATTTCTGACACCAGAAAAGATGTCCATCAATTTCGAAGGCAACTTGATGACAGTGCTGTCCTGAATGAGAATTCGTTTGAATTGGCGAAATCTCAAAGGGATAACAGTATGAGCATTGGAGTGCATTAAAATGCCCAATATCGTTTCAAAGAAACGGAGAGATGCGTCACTCATTTTATTATGATATGCCTGACGACTGGCCATCGTGCCAGCTTCAAATTGAATTGTCGCCGCCAAATCATTGCAGCTGACACATCCACGTACTGACTCTGTGATCATGTAAATTAGAAAATCCACAGCTTTGATCTTTCTGGAACGTTTGATAAATCCTGTTTGAAAAGAGATTTGGTTTATTATCTCAGTGCTTAATCCTATTTTATCAAAGAGATTAATGAGGATGTCTTTTTTCATAGCAAACTCCTTTTTACTTGACTTTGACAAGTTATTGTTATATAGCATATATACTATATAACAAGTCGTGAAATATTCAAGGAGATTACAATGGGTTATAAAGTTAAAATGCAAAAAGTGGAACGTCCAACGAACAAGTCGTTTTATATAAACTTCCCGGCACCCATCGCCGAATCATGTGAAATCGCAAAAGGAGAAGAAATGGAATGGCTTATTCAGGACAGAAACACATTTGTGTTGAAACGAAAAAAGAAAGCTAAGTCATTTGTGAAGAGTTGATTACGCGTCTTAAGTTGACGCGTATGCCCCACGGGGCTAGATGCTGGGATGGTTTTATTCCCTGTGGGTTACAAATGTGTTGCCCCCCATGGGATTATAGCAGGACTATGTTGCAGATCTTGCTCCGTCGGAGCAAAACCTTTGTAGAAAAGATGACATGCAATAAAACCGATTAGCACCGTTAGGTGCGGCCCCTTTGTAGCAAAATGCCATGCGATAAAAACATATTAGCACCGTTAGGTGCGGGCTCTTTGTAGAAAATAACAGGTAACAAGACAGATTAGCCCCGTGGGGGCGATCCCTTTGTTTGTGGTGGGGTGGCTACAAATTTGTGTTGAACATTTCGTGTGGGCTGAGCCGTAAAATCGCTACGTTTGCAACCGGCTTTCAGCCGAACGAAGGAATCTCGGTTTAACTACCTTTGAAAAAAGCCCTTCATTGACTTATCTCAACGAAGGGCTTTTAAGTTTTGGCGAAAGCTCTGCAATAGCTACTCTTCTTTTTCTTCTTCAATTCCAAAGAAGGTTGCATAAAGAACCGGCACAACGATAAGTGTTAATATTGTTGCAAAAGTTAGTCCAAACATAATTGTAACAGCCATTGCAACAAAGAAAGCATCTTTTAGTAGCGGTATCATTCCAAGAACAGTCGTGGCTGCTGCCATAATAACTGGTCGAATACGTGTAACGCCTGAATGTATAACCGCATCAAAAGGTGCAACACCAGAGCTAAGTTGGTTATTAATCTCATCAATGAGAACAACCGAGTTCTTTATTAACATGCCTGTCAAACTCAAGAAACCTAGCAATGCCATAAATCCAAATGGTTGATCCATTACAAGCAGACCAAAGGTTACGCCTATCACAGCTAGCGGTACTGTTGCAAAGATAACTAGTGGCTTCTTTAGTGAATTGAATAGCATTATAACTATCAAGACCATAAACAAGCAGATATTTGGTAACATCGCCGCCAAGCCAGCTTGGGCATCAGAGGAGTTCTCGTATTCGCCTCCCCATTCCATACTGTATCCTTCAGGGAGTTCTATTGCTTCAATTTTTGGTCGCAATTTCTCAAATACAACTGTTGCAGGTCCACTCTTTGGATCGCAACGAACAGTAATCGTCGGCAACCTATTACGCCTGCGTATTATTTGGTTTTCAGAGCTAACCTTAAAGTCAGTAACAACCTGCTTGATAGGTATAAAGCCTTGTGATACAGGGCTGTATATTTGCACATCTGCAAGTTTCTCTACGTCTGAACGTTCGTCTGCAGGAGCGCGATACACAACCGGAATGAGCTCATCTTTTTCTCTATAGTAGCCAACGGTTCTACCATCGGTTACCGATTGGAGGGCCTTGGCAATCTCTTTACGGGTTAACCCTGCATTGCGTGCTGCTATATCTGACACAATCGGACGAAGCAAAGGAACCTTCTGACGCCAATCCGTGTTTATATCTATAGCATCTGGTTCTTCTACCATGATTTTCTCGACCCTATCAGATAGCTGTCGCAACACGCTTGGATCAGGACCCCTTAATCTAACTTGTATCTTGTTTGCATCACCAGGGCCGAGCATAAATCGCCTACAGAAGGTTTGCGCATCTTGGCAGTTTTCCTTTAGGAATTTATCGCATCTAGCCATTAGCTCATCAATAGTGCGATAATCTTTAACTGATACTAAGACAAGGCCATAAGCAGGGTTTGGTTCTTCAGCCGTGTAAGTTAGGATAAACCTCAATGCACCTTGCCCAATAACAGAAGTGATATCAGTAACCTCAGGTTGTTTACGTATCCACTTCTCGAAAATTTCAACTTGTTCTTGAGTTTTTTCGATTTTGACTCCCTGAGGCATCCAGAAGTGAACCATGAACTGAGGTCTTGTCGAATCTGGGAAGAAACTCTTCTTGACAAATCCAAAGCCATAAATAGCTGCTGCTAAGAGTCCGACCAAGAAAATTATGGTTACGTATTTATGACGTACACAGGCTACAAGTAGCTTTTTGTATATTTGGTAGAATTTTCCTGCGTATGGATCTACTCCATCTTCAAGTTTTTCTACTCGTAAGAAAGAGATGCCGGCAAGCGGGGTGACTGTGATTGCTAAAACCCAACTGAGCATAAGCGAATACAGCAGAACCTGGTATAGAGAACGACAAAATTCACCAGTACTATCCTGCGAAGTTCCGATTGCTGCAAATGCTAAGATTGCTACACAGGTCGCACCAAATAGAGGCCAAGTTGTCTGCTGAACAACTTTGATTGCCGCATCTTTTTTACTTTCTCCTTTTTGGGCACCAATCAGTATGCCATCAACTATCACGATGGCGTTGTCCACCAACATTCCAAGTGCAATAATCAAAGCACCAAGACTAATTCTCTGCAGCATTACATGGTTAATGTCCATGACTATAAATGTTGCTAGAATAACTAAAAGCAGTATGCCACCGATTAGTAATCCACTGCGCATTCCCATTGCAAATACGAGAACAACAATTACGATTACAATAGCCTCGATTAAGTTTATGATGAAACTATCTATTGATTCAACTACACTATCTGCTTGGTGAGAAACTATGCCAATTTCCATGCCAACTGGAGTTTCTGCCTGTAATTCTTTAAGCCTTTTACTTACAGCTTGACCCATAACCACAACGTTACCGCCACTAACAGTTGATATGCCAAGTCCTACCGCAGGCTTTGAGTTGAAGCGGAATATAACGTTAGGCGGATCAACGTAACCACGGCGTATCGTTGCTATATCTTTGAGGTAGAGTTTTGTTTTCCCGTCAGCAGCTAATATGGCAGTATTTCCGATGTCTTTGACTGACTCTAACTCTCCAGTTGGGAAAATGCGAACATACTGGCTTCCAATATCAATGTTTCCTGCCGGTACAACTGCGTTTTGTCCTGATAAGGAGGCATAAATCATTTGCGGTGAAATACCGAGCTGAGAAATTCTTTCGCGTGATATTTCAACATAAATATGTTCTTCTTTAACGCCAAAAAGCTTAACATCTGCGACATCTTGAACCAACAATAGCTCGCGGCGCAGTACTTTTGCATATTCATAGATTTCTTTATAGCTGTAGCCATCTCCATAAATGGCATAGAATATACCATACACATCACCAAAGTCGTCCCAGACTAAAGAAGTTGAAGCTTCAGGTGGCAAATCCTTTTGAACATCGTTGACCTTACGTCTTAGCTCATCCCAGACTTGCGGTAGGTCCTGAGCCATATATTTATCTTTGATTTCGACTTCAACAGATGAGAAGCCTGGCATTGATAAGCTTTTAACATCCTTAACCTGACCCATCTTCTGTATGGCAGTTTCTATCTTATCCGTAACTTCTTCTGAAACTTCCATTGCTGTTGCGCCAGGGTAGTAGGTTAGCACTTTGGCTGTCTTGATTGTAAACTCAGGGTCTTCTAACCGTCCAAGATGCTGGTACGATTTAATGCCGCCAAAAAACAGTAGCACCGTTATTACGATCGTGACAATTTTTTTCTCAATCGCTATTTTAGCAAAATTCATGCGTGATTCTCCCTACTGATTACTGTTAAGCTTGTATTCTCTTACTGGTTGTCCTTCACGCAGCAGGCTGACGCCATGAGATGCAATTCTATCACCTTTTTCTAAGCCGTTTAGAATTTCAATGTCATCACCTATGACTTTGCCAACCTTTACATCCTGGCGATGCACAACAAAGCCTTTACCAGTCTTTTGTACTTTCCAAACGTAGTACTGACCTTGTCCGTCAATTGGTACAGTGTCTATTGGGACGATTAAATGATTTGTCTTTTTGAATTTGTCAGCGATAGGGGTTTCGGTGAGAGTTGCAGTCATACCAGGCAAAATGGTGTATTTGTCTTGCACCGGCATGGTAAATGTTATTGTGTAAGTTTGGGTTTTTGGATCGGCTTTTGTAGTAAATTCTCTTAGGCTTACATCAAACTTAACATTTGGTAAAGAATCAAAAGTTACACTATAGCTGTAGTCGTTTTCTTTTCTGTTAGCTGTTAGAATTCTTTCCTGAGGCACATAAGCTTCGACCTGAATGTAGTGAATGTCTTGGATTCCAAGAATTGGCTCATCTGGAGCTACCATTTCGAAACATTGGATGTATGTGTCAGAGACAATTGCATCATACGGTGCCTTTAGAACTGTGTCATCAAGATTCTTTTTGGCAATCTCAAGGCTAGCAAATGCCTGTTCATACGCAGATTGAGCGTTTGTCAGGTCTGTCTTAGAGACCGCACCAGAGGCGACAGCTTTTTTAATCCTCTGAAGATAGATCTTTGCTTGATTGTAAGATGCTTTAGCTGCATTGTAGCGGTTTCTGTAATCTCGGTCATCAATCCTGGCGAGTATGTCGCCTTTTTTGATTCGTTGTCCCTTTAGAGTAGGGAACTCAATGACCTGACCTCCAACTTGAAATGCAAGATCTGCTTTGTCCTTGACTGTTACTTTGCCAGGGTACTCTCGAGGGCTGAGACCTCCAAGATCGCCAACGGTGAACATTTTTAATGGTCGAGCAATCATAGGTTCTTGCGATTTCTCTTTCTTGAAGTCAAGCAGGAAAACAGCCGCAACAATTGCAGCAACGATAACTGCGCCGACTAAGTATTGTACGATTTTCATTTTTGAATTTACTGCCATGCTTATTTCTCCTCTACGGGATTAATTGTATTTGAGTTGTTATTCTTTGCTGTTACGAGATTATCTTTTTGTGTAGCTTCTTTTGGAGAATCTTCTTCTATAATTGGTGTATCAATAGACCAACCACCACCTAGTGAAGTGTATATTCTTGCCAAATTCTTAGCTACCAATCCTCGGCTCTCGGCAAGTTGGTCTTCTTGCTGTGTTAGAGACCTTTGCATATCAAGAACGTTTTGGAAATCTGTTAATCCTATGTCGTAAGAGTCTTTAACCAACGCTAGTGATCTTTTTGCAGCTTCAACAGAAGCTTGTAGAGATTTGAGACGTTCTTGTTCTCGGGCGTAGGCAGTCATAGCATTTTCAACTTCTTCAAGAGCCAAAAGAACGGTGCGTTCATAGTTGATTAAAGCCGCTTGAGTGCGTGCTTCTTGGGCTTTGACATAGTTACGTATGCGGTCTGCATCAAAGATATTCCAACGCATTGAAGGGCCAATGCCCCAAGTGTGGCTGTCGCCAGTGTCGCCAATCCCTTTAATCTGCTGCGCTTCAAGAGCAAATGTTCCAGATAGCGAGAAGATTGGGTAGAGCGATGCTGTAGCAACGCCAACTTTTGCTGTTTCAGCAGCTAGATTACGCTCTGCGCGGCGAATATCAGGACGCTGTCTTAACAGTTCTGTCGGCAAGCTAACTGTAACAATGTCTGGAACTTTTGGAATCTCTACAGGTTTTGATAATTTTTCGTATAAAGCGGCAGGGGGTTTTGCCAAGAGGACGCTTAAACGATGTATGGATTCCGTCTCAAGTTGACGTAAGCGAGGCAAGAAAGATTTGGTTGTTGACAACACAAGTTTTGCCTGTTGAACGTCTAACTCTGCAACCAACTCAACTTTTCGTCTGTCCTGAATGAGCTTTAGCATTTGTTCTTGGAGCTTAATGTTTTCTTGAGTGTAGTGTATTCTAGATTGCAGAGCTCTTAGAGTTATATAGTTTTGCGCAACCTCAGAATATAGGCTAACTAAGATATCGCGATAGTCTTCAACGGACGCTTCTAATGAAGCTTGTGAAGATTCGATTGAGCGACTAATACGGCCAAATAAATCTATCTCCCATGTAGCATCTAGACCTATTGAATGGAGGTTTGTAGAGTCGTAATCTGTGCCAGGGACTTCTTTTAGAGCTCCTCTCTCACTTGGCTCAGAATTTCTATAGCTACCTATCGCATCTACCTTTGGCCATTTCTTGCCGCTGGCTACGCCGAGCATTGCACGGGATTCTAATAGCCTAGTGTATGCGGTTTTGAGGTTTAAGTTTTCTTTTCTAGCTTCGCTAATTAACTCGTTTAGTATTGGGTCGTTAAAGACTTCCCACCAGCTCTCTATATTTGAGTTTCCCTCCATACTTTTGATAGCACTTTCTTGCCACTTGTCTGGCATTTGATAGTCTGGAGCCTTGTAGTCCGGACCTACCTTACAACCTTGCAACACCAGAAGCAGAAAGGAAATAGGTATGATAGTGAGAGTTGCCTTGATAATACGACATCTATGACTCATTTCGTAACTCCTATTTTATTTTAGGCATAAAAATCTATACTAGGATTGTCAGGTAAGAGTCGCGTAAAATCAAGTGAAATAACAAAAATGTAATAGTTACCGAAATGCAAAGGCTACTCTCTAGCAAACGCTGATCTCACCTATGATTTCTTGAGCTAGATCCTTGATTGTTACTATTCCTAGAGGTGTGTATTTAGATTTTTTCTGAGGCTTTGCAATCAATGCAATGCGCAGTTTCTCATCGTGCATCTTATTTAACGCTTTAATTACAACAGTCTCGGGCGTGAATTTATGAATGGCCTCTAAGTGTCTATCAATGCTAAATTCATCTTTGTCGGTTAGGACTTTAAATACGTTGACATATCCGATGATGTTGTCGTGAACTTTATCGCATACCAGGAATCTACTGTACGGGTATTTTTTAAAAGTTTTGAATAGTTCATCTTTGCTAGATGCTAAATCTACCACTGCAACATTATTCATCTTTGTCATTACAGATGTTATCTTAATCCGAGAGATATTTAAAACTCTGTAGGCTATATCATTTTGTACATAACTTAGGTATCCCTCATTTTTGGTGTCTTGAAGGATTCCTTCAATATGCCTTTTAGCTGTCGAGATTATGGTTTCCTTTTCAGTTTCTGGAGTATGTGTTATACGCTCAAAAAAGCGACTCATCAAACGCATAATGCTGATTAAGCCTGTAAATGTAAATATCCTATGCGAAAGCCATAGCAGGGGACTTGATTTTGGCATGTAGCTATCACATTTATAGTAGTAAATGCTCTTTGGCAGAATCTCTCCGAATATTAGCAATGTCGGTGTCATTATAACAGTGGCATAGTATTCTGCATTATCGCTTCCAGAAACTCTAGCTACAAGAATGGTTGCAATACTTGTGGCAAGGGCAGTAGAGATATTGTTTCCAATAAGGATTGAGAATATTAGCCCTTGAGAGTCTTCTAGCATTGATTGCAGAAGTAAATGCAATCTGTTTCCCTCTTGGGCAGAGAGTCTATTTTTCAGCCGACTTACTCGGTAGAGTCCAGTTTCTGAGCCGGAAAATAGGGCGGAAGAACATATCAATAAAATTAAGGCAACTACTAAGACTGCTATCATTGTTGGTCATCCTCTTTTTTATCGTCAATGTTAAATGTAAGCCTTATGCTCTTAACTCTGTATCTATCCATTTCTTCTACTGTGAATTTTATGTTCTCGTACACTACGCTATCGCCTTTTTGAGGGATTTTTCCAATCAATGTAGTTACAAAACCGCCTAGTGTTGAGGAGCTATTATTTTCCACTTCAAGGCCAAGAAAATCTGCCCAATCGTGAAATGCTAGGCTACCAGATAGTATGCATTCTTTTTCGGTAACCTGCTTGAGTGTTTCTTCAAGATCGCTCGAGCTAGCTCCTAGTAGTTCAGATATGATGTCCTTCATAGTTAAGAGCCCAGCAACACCACCATATTCATCAACTACAATTGCTATATCGAGTTTTTCTTTTTTGAAAAATTCCATCAGAGATTCAACGCTTTTTTGTTCTGGTACGAATACAGCTTCGGTGATTAATTCTCTGATTGGTTTGTTTCTATTTAGGAGTGCGTCTCGAAGCAGAAGTACGCCTTGAATGTTGTCTATTTTGCCATCATATACAGGAAGTTTCTTGACGCAATTGTCCATCATTATATTGATAGCGTTCTCTAGTGAATCGTTAATATCGCAAAACAGCATATCCACTCTAGGTTTCATTAAATGTCGCAGTTTTAAATAGCTAAGCTCTAAAACCTCTGAAATCAATAGGTTCTGGTCCTTTGTTATTGAGCCTCTTTTGCTACTAATTTCTATTAGCTTTTTGATTTGTGATATGTTGAATTCTTGTTTGCTTTTTTTGGTTGGTATGCAAAGACGAATGATTGGTTCTACAATGACCGCATTCAATATAGCGATTACAGGCGCGAGGATTAATTCTAAAATGTAGCAGGGTAGTGCGGCCATTAGTGCGATATTTTTTGACCTAGAGTAAGCAATCGATTTCGGGAGCATTTCACCGAACACGACTAAGGTGATAAACGATAGTATCGCAAATAACAAGCCTGCTATATTTCCACTAGTTTCGAGGATATCAATACTGATAACGCTTGATATGGCAAAAAATAGTACGTTTATAAGCATATTCCCAAAGAGCAGCGCAGTGAGTAGCTTTTTGGGAGTTTTTAAAAGGCGAAAAACCAGACGCGATAATTTATTGTGCGAATCTCTAAGCTCTAGGCTCTCTCTTCGTGAAAGATTAAAGAAAGCAGTCTCACTTCCGGAAAAGAAGCCTGAAGCGAGTACGAGCGCAAGCATAAAAATTATGTTAATTAAATGTTGATTTAGTATAGACACTTTTATGCTTCACTTTTTGTTGTATCATCTGCGCAGAGTGGAATAGATATCTTAAACTCTGTTGAGATTTTTGGAGATGATGTAACACTAATTTTGCCGTTGTGCATATCCACTATTTTCTTGCAATACGCAAGTCCAAGCCCACTACCAGCATTGTGTCTCTGATCGTTGCGAGATTTGGTAGTAAAAAACGGCTCGAATATTTTCGTTATATTCTCTTCGCTTATTCCGCAACCGGTATCTTTGACACTAAATATAGTTTCATTGTCTTTTGTGTATGCTTCTATCGTTAGAGAACCTCCACTATCAAGCATTGCTTCCCTAGCGTTGAGTATGAGATTTAGCAACAATTGCTCTATGGCGATGGAATCGCAATAAATCTCCGTGTCTTCTTTAACATTTATAGTAACCGAAATTCCATCCTTTTTAAGGTCTCTAGCAAGGCAAGAGAACGTTTCGTCTAGTATTTGTGAGAATTTGTGCATTGAGCGAATCTGAGTGTTGCCTTTAGCCATATTTAATAGGGAACTAAGGATCTTGGTTGCTCTTTGGCTATTGCTAGCGGCTTTTTGTATTGCCTTATTAACAATATAGGTGTCCTCAGGATTGTTAATCGCCATCTCGGCATAGCTTCCTACAGGAGTAAGGATATTGTTGATTTCATGGGCAATCATAGCCGATACCATGCCGACATTTGCGAGCGACTCAAATTTTTCAAGCTTGGCGACTAGCTCACTATTCAACTGCTGCTGCTCTCTTAGTTCTACATGCAGCGATGCTCGTTTAGAAATAATACTTTGCACAGATAATCTAGCCTCTAAATAAAGTTGATTAGTACTACTTGCGACTTATCGACAACGAATATAATAATTCTGCAGAAAACGCCACGTTTTTACTTGAAAACACAAGATTTTAATAGTAAATTACTCGCCTCGCTTGAAAAAGCACGGGCTCTTAGCTCAGTTGGTTAGAGCTACGGACTCATAATCCGTCGGTCGTTGGTTCGAGTCCAACAGGGCCCACTTACATAAAGCCTTGCAAGGTTAATACTTGCAAGGCTTTTCTACTATATAGGGCGATAAATTGGGAATTCTGGTTATTACAAACAAAAATGCCCAATCGTGGTTCACATGGATGCGTCTTGCCTATTTTAACAATCCATAAAAAAAGACATTTTATAATATTTACACTTGAAAAACTCCAATTGTAGTAGTAGATTTCCCAAATATGTTTGACAGTGAATTGTAAATTGAGCTTGGTGAAACTGATTACGATTTTGGGGGGCTGATATCTCTTGGGTGTCGGCTAAAATTAAGTGAGAGTAGTTTTCAAAATTCTTCAGTTTTATGGGTGAAATGTTCAAGAAGAATCTTATTAATCGCCGACGATATGGTATCGTTGTGAGGAATTTGTAATTACATTTTTAAGGGATTAAGAAATGAAAAAGACAATGATTGTTTTAGTAGCTATGTTGCTACTAACAGTGGTTAGCGTGAACGCTACTGCTGCAGACGCTGGTGCTGGCAAAAATGTTAACAGTGCAAATGTTAACAATAGTGCAGATTTGTCAGTGCAAAACGACATTAAGGTTGCTCTGGATGTTACATACATGAGTAAATATATGTCTTACGGAGCTGAGGGTTATGGCTCTGATAGTGGTATCTTTGCTCATACCATCATCGACTTCTGGGACAGTGGTTTCGGAATGAAAATTGGCTACCAAGGTGCCAATGGTGGTGGTCACGTTGATGATCAAAGATACAACTATAACTTCTACTACAAAGGCGTTGCTTTTGAAGATCAGAGTTACGTAACAAAGTATCACCTTAATGCAAGGTATGAGCACTACTATCGTACAGTTCACACAGATAAGTACGCTCAAGAGTACACAGTTACTCTTTCTTGGCCAGAAATTCTTGGCGTAGAAAATCTTTCTCCTTACTTCATCTATGACTATGAGCAAGGTAGAAATCGTACAGCTTCTTACCAAAATGCTCATGGAGGCAGAAGTCATAACAGAAGTGATGATCTTGGAGTTTTTGGTCTTGCATACTTGTTAAGCGTACCAGAGTTAGAAAACCCAATCAAGCTAACATCAGACATTACTTACTGTAATGGTTTCTATGGTGGAGCTAACAAATGTTACGATTGGTCACATGTGACTTTTGGTGCTTCAACTAAGTTCAAACTATCTGAGAACTTGACATTCGCTCCAGGTCTATACCAACAGATTTCAATGGACGATGCTGTTTGTGACGGCGATGTTACATACTGCAAGCTAAGCCTAACATACACATTCTAGGCTTTGTTGTACAAAAGTTTGAGCCAGAGTGGTTTTACTACTCTGGCTTTTTTTGTCTTAGCATTAGAATTGCTAAGACGAATGGGCATAATTCTTTAATAAAAAAACCTTGCAGGCTTGGTATCCTGCAAGGTTTTTAATTGCTAGCTTTAAATAATTATATGCCGTATTTTTCTCCGTAGGTTTTAACGACATAATCAATATCCTTGTCGCCTCTTCCAGAGAGATTAACTAAGATTGTCTCGTCAGGTTTCTTCTCAGCAGCAAGTTTCATTGCATACGCTATAGCATGAGAGCTTTCTATTGCTGGGATAATACCTTCTTCCCTTGATATTTCAAAGAATGCATCTATAGCCTCATCATCGGAGATTGTTTTGTAGTTGACCCTTCCGATATCTTTTAGATAGCTATGTTGTGGCCCAACACCAGGGTAATCCAAACCTGATGCTACAGAATGGACAGGAGCAGGTTCTCCATTTTCGTCTTGAAGTAAGTAGCACTTAAAGCCATGTATAATTCCTGGTTTGCCAAGTGTTAGGGTTGCGGCATGCTCACCAACCTTAAACCCTATACCTGAAGGTTCTACGCCGTAAATATCAACGTCCTGGTCATCCAAGTATGCCGTGAATAGACCAATCGCATTTGAACCGCCACCAACGCAAGCAACAAGGTTGTCCGGTTGTTTTCCAACCATTTCTTGGAACTGTTTTTTCGCCTCACGACCTACGACAGACTGAAAATCTCTCACCATCATTGGGAAAGGGTGAGGGCCAACTACAGAGCCGATAGCGTATAGTTGATTTACAGGATCCTCAAGATACGCCTTAAAGGCTGAATCTACAGCTTCTTTTAGAGTCTTTAAACCATGGCTAACAGGTACAACTTTAGCACCAAGGATTTTCATCCTAACAACATTTGGGTGTTCTTTTTCTATATCGACTTCACCCATATGTATGTCGCATTCAAGTCCTAGAATTGCAGCGGCAGTTGCTAGGGCAACACCGTGTTGGCCTGCGCCTGTCTCAGCTATAAGCTTGGTCTTGCCCATCTTTTTAGCTAGTAGGGCTTCTCCTAAGCAGTGATTTATCTTATGTGCACCGGTGTGGTTTAAATCTTCTCTCTTAAAATAGATTTGAGCTCCACCAATCTTCTTTGAAAGATTTTTTGCATGAAAGATAGGGCTTGGTCTGCCAACATAACACCTGTATAAATCAGAGAGTTCTTCAATGAATGAAGGGTCATCTTTAATCTTTTCATAGGCTGCTGTAATCTCATCTAAGATATCATTTAGTACCTCTGGCACAAAGGAGCCACCGTATTCGCCAAAGTAGCCATTTTCATCTGGCATATTCGAGGAAAAATCAGTCATTGTATAGCCTTTCACTCAAAATGGTTCGTTAATTCTTGTTTCTCTACAAAGAAACATATTACAGAATATCAGCTATATTGTAAAGAGAAATAAGATTAGCGTTAGTATGTAAGTACTTTTTATTTTTTTTGTAAACTTACTATTTTTGTGTTGATTTTAAACCGAAAATACGTAGAATTCATCGTCTTGAAGGGTCGATGCCCGAGTGGCTAAAGGGGACGGGCTGTAAACCCGTTGGCGAAAGCCTACGCTGGTTCGAATCCAGCTCGGCCCACTAAACGAGAGTTTTGCTTAATTGCAAACTCTCGTTTTTTTTTGAGTAAAACTCAGACACTCGAACCGGTTTTCGACTAAGTGCAGAAGTTTCAGTTCATCTAGCGTTCTTAGTGTAAATAAGCGTCGTTTGCGTTTAAGTAGTTAAGTAAAACTTGATTTTACTATCGTGAGAATGCAAAGAGGATTAGCTTGTCCCAGAACCTAATCTTGAAGATACCGCTTTGTGGGTCGTCTTTAGCAAAGGCTACTGTTATGGTTACCCCTTCACCGCAAATAGTTTCACTCTCAAGTGACTCCATCGCTTCCTCTACAGGTTCAATCTCAAGTTCATGCGCGAAGAATATCTCGAGTTTGTGGTCTTTTTCGATAATGCTATTGTTAAGAGCCCAGACTAAACCGCGAATAAGCCTAGCAGTGAGGCGTTTAATGTCTAAAATAGGGGAGTAGCTGCCGCTTTTCTTAACCTTTTCAACTAGCTTAGAGTCAATCTTAGCTCCGCGCAGGATTTGTCGAAATAGGATTTCATCCAGAGTGCTTTTTTCGCTTATTCCTTTGCGGGAATCTTGCGTTTTTGCGTCAATGAAATCAATAGTTTCTTTACTTATGCCAAGCATCTGTACTTCGATTGGTGAAAAAAGAGAGCCAATTCTAACGAGAAAATCATGCTCAATTTTGTCGAACTTATTTGTGCAGTCCAGACATGCGCTAACCTGCCAACGGGCAACATTCTCCGGCGAGCAACTTCCTTGCCATGCTTGACCAAATATATTGTCAGATAATAGATTATCCGTTTCTTTGAGGCAATATACGCATCTTTTGAGTTGCCCCTTCTTCTTAGTGCTAGCTCTCATCGCGGTGTACTTTCTTTTTGAGAAAAGTAAATTCACTGTGCTCGCCGTAAATATAACTTTAATAGGTATTTATGTCAAGCTAAAGCAAAAATAATGGTCTTCTAGGAATACGGTTTTGTGAACAGGTTAGATAATTAAAGTGAGTTCTAATTGTTTCTTGCAAAATAAACGCGGCAAGCTAAAATACCTTGCTGGTAAAGTTTTCAATAGGCAATAAAACAATTCGCAAAGTGGAGTTACTAATGGGCAATTCGGAGCAACCGAATCTCGGTTCGCAATTTAAAATCAGCCGCATACAGAAACTAATAGGTAAGCGTATGCTAGATTCAAAACGCCGATTGCCGTGTTTTTATCTCAATGTTCCAGCGGATTTGACAGAGCTTAACAAGTTTAGACGCACTAAATCTAAAGAGCTCAAAGCCAAACTATCTACAAATGATTTCTTCTTTGCTGCTATGTCAAAAGCTATTAAGTGTTACCCGTTGATGGCTGCGCAGTTGATGGATGATTCTCTTTTAATCTCTGAGCATATAAATGTTGGTTTTGCGGTTGCTGCTCCGCAGGGCTTGGTTGTGCCTGTTATAAAAGAAACGGAATCTAAAAATATTGTAGATATATCGCTCGATACGCAAGAGCTAACAAAGAGGGCTAAAAGCGCAAAACTAACACCAGATCAAATGAGCGGGGCGAATATAATCCTTAGTAGTCTTGGAATGTTTGGCACGCACAGCTTTATTGCTGTTTTACCACCAGGGGCGGTGAGTATTCTTGCGATTGGAAAACTTGTGCCTAAGATTGTGTATAGAAACGGAGTGTATGAGCCTCGAAAGATAATGGCTCTCTCGCTTGCAGTTGACCACCGTATCGTCAATGGTGTTTACGCTGCAAAATTTCTCAAGCTAATCGTTGATCTGCTTGAAAACCCTGATATGTTAATAGATTAAGTTGAAAGAAAGTGTTATGAGCGAACTCCCAAATTGCCCAGAATGTGGCTGTGAATATACCTACGAAAATATGGGGCTTATTGTTTGTCCGGAATGCGCGCATGAATTTACTAAAGAATCTCTCTTGCAAGATGAAGATAATCAGGAAGTTGTAAGAGATGCCAGTGGTAATATTCTAGAAAATGGTGATAGTGTAACAGTTATAAAAGATCTTAAGGTTAAGGGCTCTTCACTCGTTGTTAAAGTTGGCACTAAAGTTAAGAATATTCGAATAGTTGGTGGAGATCACGCAATCGATTGTAAAATCAATGGTATTGGTGCGATGCAGCTAAAGAGTGAGTTTGTTAGAAAAGCATAATTTAGGTTTGATTCAAAGAAAAAGGGCGGTCTTTATTAAAAAGGCCGCCCTTATTTTTTTATGCTTACTTGTCGTCAAGAATGCTGATGACTTTGAAGTTCTTGCCTTCCATCATTTCTAGTGAAGCACCGCCACCAGTTGATACGTGGCTTACCTTATCTTCTAAGCCAAGAAGTTTAATTGCCGATGCACTATCGCCGCCGCCGACAACAGTTCTAGCTCCGTTTGCAGTGGCTTTGGCTAGGGCGTTTGCAACTGCTTTAGTTCCGCTAGCAAACGCCTCCATCTCGAAAACTCCCATAGGGCCATTCCAGACGACAGTCTTTGCAGATTCAATCTTGCTGACAAACAACTCTGCAGTCTTTGGACCAATATCCAATCCCATCCATCCATCTGGAATGTCGCCTTCAACGATTTGAGTGTTTGCGTTTGTGTCAAACTTATCAGCAGCTTTGCAATCTACAGGAAGAAGTATTTCACATTTACCATCTTTGCTCATTTCAAGTAACTCGGCTGCCTTTGATACGAAATCATCTTCGCATAGACTATCACCAATTTCTATGCCTTTTGCTTTTGCAAAGGTGTATCCCATGCCGCCACCAATGATGATTGTGTCAACCTTCTCCATTAGATTTTCGATAACCTGTAGTTTATCTGAAACTTTGGCACCGCCAAGAATTGCAACAAATGGTTTTTCGCCATTATTGATTGTATCGCCTAGGAACTTGATTTCTTTCTCAATTAGGAAGCCGGCAACGAGTGGTTTGCCTTTCATAAAGCAAGGAACTGTGTACATAGACGCGTTATCTCGGTGTGCAGTACCGAATGCATCACAAACATATACATCGCCTAACTCAGCGATTTGTTTTGCGAAGTTATCTTTTGCTTCTCTTAGCTGCGCGTCTTCTTTGGCCACTTTATCTTTGATAGTTTCTTCTTTGTGGAAACGTAAATTCTCGAGTAACATCACATCGCCAGCTTTTAGAGCAGCAGCCTTTGCCTTGACATCGTCGCCAATGCAATCGTCTGTGAAGATGACGTCTTTGCCTAGTATTTCGCTAAGGCGTTTTGCCACTGGAGCTAATGAGAATTTTGGATTCTTCTCGCCTTTTGGTCTACCAAGGTGACTCATCAGTATTAGAGAGCCTCCATTGTCTAGCACGTGCTGTATTGTAGGCATAGCCTTTGTAATACGCGCATCATCCGTTATGTTCATATTCTCATCAAGAGGCACGTTAAAGTCTGCTCTCATAAGTACTTTTTTACCTGCAACATCAATGTCAGCAACTGTTTTCTTAGCCATCTTTAAAATTCCTTTATTTTATAGAGGTATTGATTCTGTTTGTAATAAACGCACGTAATGATACAGAGGTTTTGCAAAAATTTCAAAATTAAAAATGCTTAATGCATCTGAGATTTCTAAAAAAAGGACGCATTTAAAAAAACGTAAGTGTTGTATTTTATAGTCCAGTTTTTCGTAAAGGTAAATGTGGCTATACAATAGTTTGAAATATTTGCTGTGATAATTACAAATATTTCCTCGTATATTATGCGGGAAAGGCAATTAATTGCGTTTATTTAGCCCTGAGATGGGGTTAATCTTCTTGAAACCGGAAGATGCTACTATACAATGGAGGTTGGTATTTCAAGGGAGAGTAGAGATGTGCGGGGAATTCTTTTGGCATCTGAAAGATGCGACGGCTCGCTTTGCGCTGGTTGGTGCAGGTGGGTTGTTTTTTCAGTGTTATATCTGAGTGTTGTATTGCCAAAAGGATGAGTCTCAATATGGGAATGAAATATCGGAGGTGTAACTATGAAACACCTAGCTATTGCGGTTTTAGTCGTCATTTTTTTTGTCGCGACATGTTTGAGTGCGCAAACAACGCTTCTCAATATTGGCAATCTTACAGATAGCCCTAGAATTGACTTAATTGCGTTTGCAAAATTTGCATCATCATGGCAATTATCTCTTGGAGATTCTGATTATAACGCTGATTGTGATTTCAACGATGATGGCACTGTGGACATTTTGGACCTCTCCATATTTGGTGAAAACTGGCTACATCCTTCTGGAATGGTATGGGTCTATATTGATGATGATGGCTCTGGCATGAAAGATATAAACGGCAATCCAATTAGTCACGGCGGCTTTACTGGCTTTATGAGTAGGTACAAAACAACTAACGCTCAATATTGCGAATTTTTAAACGCAGCTCTTGCCTCTGGTGATATCACTGTTGGTGAGGATTATGTTGTTTATGGTGCAGATGGAAGCAACAGTGGCGAAGATTTTGTCGGAGAGCCTTATTTTAAGACTTTTGAAGCTAATTCATATAGCAACATAAGCTATACTAATCAAGTTTTTACAGTGCGCAGCCGTGATGGATTCGATATGAGCAACCATCCTGTTATAGAGGTTAGCTGGTACGGTGCGATGGCATTCTGCAATTTTTATTCTAACTA
Source organism: Phycisphaerae bacterium (assembly GCA_027078365.1). Taxonomy (GTDB): domain Bacteria; phylum Planctomycetota; class Phycisphaerae; order Sedimentisphaerales; family Sedimentisphaeraceae; genus S145-28. The sequence continues at coordinate 43,264 of JALWYQ010000022.1, read as the reverse complement.
TAATCTTCCAACTCAGTGGCAGTGGCAAGCTGTCGCGGACTATGATGGTAGTTATATTTATGGTTGCGGCGAGACAATAGACCATAGCAAGGTTAACTATGACTTGGAAAACCCACTTGGATTCACAACCACTCCTTACACGAGCCCCGTCGATTTTTATGATTCTTTTGGCTATGGACTCAATGATATGTCTGGAAATGTGAGAGAGTGGACTAGTAGCGTCTATAGCGGCGAATCCTACATTCTTTGCGGCGGAAGTTGGTACACCTCTTCAACTGATTGCAAAGTGGCGTATAGAGATTTTTATGGCACATACCATATGTACTACGATTTAGGATTTAGAGTTTGCCGTTGATGATTAAGAGGTACTCACTTTAACACAACTAGCGTTAAAGTAGCTAGAGGTACAAACTAAACGCTTAGATAGCAGTCAAAAGGTTTTCGAAATCCGCGTTAATCTGCGTCTATCTGCGGTTAGAATCTGTAGAAACTAGAGCCCCAAGTAAAGCCTGCGCCGTAAGATATGAATAGTACGAGGTCGCCGGCTTTAATCTTCCCGGCATTGATTGCCTCGTCCATTGCTATTGGTATGCTAGCCGATGATGTGTTGCCTCGGTTTTGAATATTTATCACAAATTTATCCATGCTGATTTTCATTCTCTTTGATAGAGACTCTAGCATGCGCAGGTTCATTTGGTGTGCGATTACAACATCTATTTGGTTTTTGTCGATGCCAAGATATTTAAGTCTAGTATCAACTTCTTCTTTTATTCCTCTCACTGCTGATTTAATGATGGACTTATCGTGGAAATGTATGTAGTGAAGCCCACTGTTTAGAGTTTCGTGCGTTGGCGGTATTCTCGTTCCACCGGCGGGAATTGTTATAGCTTCAGAACCCCTTGAGTCTGCGCCGAGGTGTATGTCTATAAAACCTTTATCTTTTTCGTCGCTAGCCGAGAGAATCACAGCACCGGCACCATCACCGTAAACGCTTGCCGTGTTGGGGTCTTGATAATTGATGAATTTACTTCTAATTTCAGAGCAAACTAGCAGTATATTCTTTGCCATCGCTGACTTTATATAAGCGTTAGCGGTTGCTATTGCGTATAGAAAGCCGCTACACGAAGCAGAAATGTCCATCGCAGGTATGTTGGCTGCGTCTAGATTCTTGTGAACTCTGCATGCTGTGGGAGGGAATGTCGTGTCTGAGATTCCAGTTGAAACTAAAATCATATCAATATCACCAATCTCCATCTTTGCGTTTTCTAAGGCTCTCTTTGCGGCGATTGTTGCTAAATCGCTAGTTGCTTGGTCTTTGGCGGCGATATGCCTGCGCATTACACCGGTTCGCTGCGCAATCCAGCCTTCGTCTAGTCCTAGACTTAGAGCTAAATCTTGGTTAGATAACACTTTCTCTGGCAGATAACTGCCAGTCGATTTAATTGTTACGGATGTTGCCATATGACTTCCAGAATCACAAATGATTAACAAACTCGGCGGGATTATAATATTAATTTAAAGTAGTTGCCATTTTTTTTTGTTATGAATGATGCGAATCAATATTAAAGGTCATCGCTGCAAGCAGAGTCAATGTTGTTGTCTTTGCTTGTGGTTCTACTATTTATTTCATTATTCTTGACTAACTGTACCTATGTAGTATTGTATCTACTTGAAGGCGTTTTGTTTGTAGTGGGAATTTGCATTTGTATGTAGGATTGCCCAACATCGCATGTTTTTATCAATAGAATTGGAAGACGCGAGAGGTTTGTCGTGATAGTGAAAGAAAATAATAGGTTGCTTGTAATTGTTTTATTTGTGTTGAGTCTGCTTTTTTCAGGTTGTGGCTCAAAATATTCAATCCAGAATGTATCATCAGAAAAATTATTCCAAGAAAGACACGTCTCAGCATTGAACTCTAATCGACTCAGTGATGCGACAAGACAAGCTCTAAGATTAAACTTTTTAACAGATCAATATAAAGAAGATCCTGCTGTAGTCATAAGATTGATAGAAGAAGAGCTTAATTCGGCTGATAGCGTTTACGATAGAACGCAGCTTGTTTCTTCTATTGCAGAAATCTCGCTGTTAGAGGGTAAAAAGTTGAGAAAAAGTGACGTGGCTTTAGTAAAGGCTATGTTTTTGAACGCTGCGGCATATTCTTATGATTATCTTACTTCTGAAAAACAAAATAAAACAGAGTACACATTAAAGCCATCGTATCGTTTTATCGCTAACATTTACAATCAAGCAGTTGCGCAGTTAATTAGCTTGTCCTATGATGGTAAAAATAAGTGGCCGTTGAAGAAAATCGTGAAGTTTGGTGATGTTACTTACGATTTTGAGCTTGTAATAAATGAACCGTATGTTTGGAGTCCTAACAATTTTGATAAGATTCTTCTTGCCAATGATATTCGTATTGAAGGCGTGCGTAATGAATATTTCTCAAAAGGATTAGGGGCTCCGGTTATTGGCTTTGTTGACAATCCTAGGGCATCTGAATTTTTTGACGACTATCAACCAAAGAAAAATCTAGCGTTTTCGCTGACAGCATTTATAGCGTTTTCTCCGATGCAAGAGAAGGATGGTGGCCATTATAGAAAAGCATCAATAAGATTTTACGATTCTCTATCTGTCGAGTCGATACATATCAACAACCAAGAAATCCCTCTTGAAGCAGACTACTCGACGCCTCTTGGAGTTATGCTTGCTAAGGAGAAAGCGTCTCCGATTGATGGGATTATTGCAATGTTTAATAGTGAAAACACTGACATTGTAGGCATTACAATGCTTGAAGCCTATCGAGAGGATAAGATTCCTGTTTTGATGGTTCATGGGTTGATGTCGAGCCCTATCACTTGGGTGGAGATGTTTAACGATCTTAGGGGAGATCCTCAGCTTCGTGAAAAATATCAGTTTTGGACATTTAGATATCCGACTGGCTTGCCAATTATATATTCTGGCTCTTTGCTTAGAAAAGAGTTGCTTGCGGTACAGGCGAAATACGACCCTGAGCATAAATCTAAAACCTTTAACAATATGGTTATAGTAGCTCATAGTATGGGAGGCTTGTTGACGAGACAGATGGTTCAAGATAGCGGCAGCGTGTATTGGGATGAGTTATTCGAAAAACCTATTGACGAGATGGATTTAGGTGAAAAAGAAAAGCAGATACTTTCTAAAATATTCTTCTTCCATCCTCTACCATTTGTAAAACGGGTTGTATTTCTTGCTACCCCTCATAAAGGAAGTGAATTAGCGGATAAATGGTATGCTAAACTCGGCGCAAGTTTTATCGAGTTGCCAAGTGTAGTTACAAATACCACTGATGCTCTATTGCTTAGAGAAAAGAACAAATCTTCTCTGCGTAAGGGTTTAGATGTTGAAAAGCCTGGAACTGGAATTACACTGCTTTCTCCAAGTTCCCATTTTATCGTTGCTACAAATAAGATTCCTCTTGACGATTCGGTGATATACCATTCAATAATTGGTACTAGAACGGTATGTCCGGCGATAGGTTCATCCGATGGGGTTGTTCCATACTGGAGTTCGCATATTGACAATGCTGTGAGCGAAAAACTCGTGCCATCAGGTCATAGCGTTCAAGAGCATCCTATCGCTATCAAAGAGGTTAAGCGTATATTAAAACTTCATGCAAAAGAAGCTGGTTTAGATTAGGTTGTCTTTTGCGTTGGTTTAATTTTGAAATCTATTTATTCTATGGTAAGTTTAGAAGGCATCTAAGTTTTTGTAAGGTATTGCGACAACCTGTTTGCTTTTGTTTTTTGAGAGTGGTGTTTCTATCTTGACAAGCAACAGCTCTCAGATATACTTTTTTAATAGTAATCAATTATATTGATCATTTCATTGGAGAATGTGAAAAATGAGAATCTCAAAGCTTCCAACTATTGTATTGCTAATTGCATTAGTTCTTCTCGTATCTGGCTGTAACGAATTATTTAAGGGCGATGATGTGCATAAGAAGCAATCCATCAAAGAAACAGATAATACTACTTATATTGTTGGTCAGACTGAAAAGGTTGCTCTGACCCAAAAGAAGTTTGTTTACAAGGCTAGAATCGATACCGGTGCAACAACATGTTCTGCCAATGCAACCGATATTGTTGAATTTGTTAGAGATGGCAAAAAGTGGGTTAGGTTCAATATGATTGACCCAAAGACGAAGAAGAAAGTGCAATTTGAAAAACGCCTATCTAGAACGGTGCCAATTAAGCGACATGGCGCTAAAGATCAAATCAGAAAAGCAGTTAAGTTGCCTATCGAGCTTGGTGAGATTCACGATGTAGTAGAGTTTACCCTGACAGATAGAAGCAAGTTTGAATATCCAATTCTAATTGGCAGAAACTTCTTAGCTGGCAATGCTATTGTAGATTGCAATCGAAAGTACACTGGTGCTATTGAGGTTAGTTTCAAATAATTAATTAATTCCAACAGATTTGTTGACTAGATTCTCGGGAGATTATTAGCATGGCATCTAAATATAGATTTTATATACTTGTTGCAATTTTGGCATTTACGGGTATTTCCTTAACGATTTACAAAAATAAAGTTTTACATTTTCCACTCTTTACAGACAAAACAATTCCTGTTTGGACAGTAGAGTCTCATATAAGTTTTCAACCAACAGATAAGGATGTAGAGGTGTCTTTAGCTATTCCGGGCAACCAGAACAACCTTGCTATCGCTAAAGAGACGCAAATATCAGGTAAGGAATATGAATTTACTATCGTAGAGAATGTTCCACACAGAGAGCATCGCCGCGCGATATGGAAGGCTTCTGGCGTAGAAGGAAAGCAAGATATCCTTTACCGGGCATCTGTTTATGATGTTTCTCAGAGCGAATTAGAATTTTACAAAGCGGACGTTCCAGACGTTTCGGTTGAATTTAACGAAGAGCAACTTGTTGCAGTTAATGAAATAGTAAAGAGTATAAATGTTGATCCAAAGAAAGATGAAGTTGCCTTTATTGATGCCTTGCTAGATGTTATCTCGGAACCTAAATTGCAGTCTAAGGTAACATTGCTGTTGGGAAGTAAACCTACAAAAACTAAAAGGCTAGAATTAGCGCAATTGATACTTGCAACATTGGATATTAAATCTGTGTTAGCAAAAGGTTTTGAGCTAGACAAGAGTAAAAAGAAACAGAAATTGACAGCAGTTCTTTGTGTTGGTGATGGTGATAAGTGGAGGTTCTTTACTTTAGGTAGTGATTCACATAAGTTGCCGCCAAGATTTTTATTCTGGCAGAGGGGAGGTAATTCTCTGTTAGATGTTACTGGTGGTAAAGACGTTAAGATTAGCATCTCAGTCTTAAAAGAGAACAAGTTGGCTGGAGCATTTGCTGTGGATACCGCATCTGATAAAAAATCAATGCTGGTTAATTTCTCAATTTATTCACTTCCAATCTCTCAACAGAGTACATTTAAAAAATTGTTAATGGTTCCACTTGGCGCTCTCATAGTAGTTTTATTACGTAACCTTGTTGGTATTTCCACGTCTGGAACATTTATGCCTATTCTTATTGCAATGGCGTTTCTTGAAACTAATGTTTTGCCAGGAATTGTGATATTTTTGCTTATCGTATCTTCAGGACTAGCGGTTAGGTCGTATCTAACAAGGCTCAACCTCTTGTTGATACCAAGAATCTCAGCGGTTCTTATTGTGGTAGTATTTATCATGGCGTTCCTTAGCGTCTTAAGTAATAAACTTGGTCTGCGCCAAGGGTTGACAATAACATTCTTCCCAATGATCGTACTCTCTTGGACAATCGAGAGGCTTTGTGTCCTTTGGGAAGAACAAGGCGCCAAAGAAGTGTTTGTTCGTGGCGGTGGCTCATTGTTAGTTGCTGTGGTTGCTTATTCTGTTATGTCCAATGGTACAGCAAGGCATATGATGTTTGCGTTCCCAGAACTTATGCTTACTGTTCTTGCGATTGTACTGCTTCTAGGTCGTTATTCAGGCTATCGTTTGAGCGAATTGATTAGATTCAAAGCTTTCGATGAGGGAGGTAGCGATAATGTTTGATTTTATTAAGCCCTCTAGATTGCGAGAGCTTGGGATAGTTGGGATGAACGAGCGAAATGTACGCTACATTATGGAGAATAATCCTCGCAAGTTTTTTCCTGTCGTTGATGATAAGCTCAAAACCAAGATTGCGGCTCAGAAGCATAAAATAGCTGTTCCACAGCTCTATTCTGTCGTAAGAGAGCAGTCTCAAGTGCGCAAGCTAAAAGATATTCTTGCACCGTACAGTGAGTTTGTTATAAAACCAGCCAATGGCTCTCAGGGTAAAGGAATTTTGGTTATCGTTGGTAAAGATGGAGATCGTTACGTAAAACCAAATGGGGAAAAACTTTCCCTGTTAGATTTGCAAAGACATGTTAGCAACACACTTAGCGGCTTATATAGCCTTGGTGGTGAAAACGACAATGCTATGGTTGAAGCTCTTGTGCATTTTACCGATGCATTTAAAAACTTTACATATCAAGGCGTTCCTGATATCAGACTTATCGTTTATAAAGGCTATCCAATAATGGCTATGATGCGCCTTGCTACGAGTGAGTCTGATGGTAAGGCAAACTTGCACCAAGGTGCGGTTGGTGTTGGTATTAATCTAGGAGATGGTAGGGCTGTTGGCGCTGTCATGCATAATGTTACTTGCCTTGCGCATCCTGATACTGGAGCCAAGCTCTCCGAGTTGGTAGTGCCGCATTGGGATGAGCAGGTACTGCTCGCTTCTAGATGCTACGAGGTTACCTCGCTTGGCTATTTAGGTGCAGATATTGTAATTGATAAAGAACTTGGCCCACTTATCCTTGAGTTAAATGCTAGGCCTGGATTGTCTATTCAGATTGCCAATCAAGAGGGGCTTGCCCATAGGCGTGCAAAAATTGATGCGCATATGGCTCAAAATCCAAACGAAACACCAGAGCAAAGGGTAGCATTTTCCAAGAAGGCTTTTGCAAGGGGCTAGAAAAGTACTCGAAAAATAAGTGCCCGTTGCGAAGTTTTGTGAAAAAAAAGAACTTCAGACACATTTTGTGTGTAAAAAACGCATTTGCAATCGAATAAACCTTGACTTTGGTTCGCTTAACCATTAGATTATCGCCCGATTGTGTTGAGCATCTAATAAAGCATGTACATAAACTTAATTGTCTAAGGAGACACAAATATGGCGACTAAAGTTGCAATTAACGGTTTTGGCCGTATCGGCCGCATGGTTTTCCGTGCAGCAGCAATGCGTGATGACATTCAGATTGTTGCTATCAACGATCTTTTGGATGTTGACTATCTTGCATATATGTTGAAGTACGATTCAGTTCACGGTCGTTTTGACGGAGACATTTCGGTAGAAAATGGTAATCTAGTAGTGAATGGCGATTCAATTCGCATTACTGCTGAGAGAGACCCAGCAAATCTTAAGTGGAATGAAGTTGACGCTGAGGTTGTTGTTGAGTCAACTGGTTTCTTCCTAACAGACGAAACAGCACGCAAGCATATTGAAGCTGGTGCTAAGAAGGTTGTTCTTTCTGCTCCATCTAAAGACGACACTCCTATGTTTGTATGTGGCGTTAATACTGATTCATACGCTGGACAAGACATTGTATCTAATGCGTCTTGTACTACAAACTGCTTGGCTCCAATTGCTAAAGTTTTAAATGATAAGTTTGGTATCGTGAAAGGTCTTATGACAACAGTTCACGCTGCAACTGCTACTCAAAAGACAGTTGATGGTCCTTCAATGAAAGACTGGCGTGGAGGTCGTGGTATCCTAGAGAACATCATCCCTTCTTCAACTGGTGCTGCTAAGGCAGTAGGTAAAGTTATTCCTGAGCTTAACGGTAAACTAACAGGTATGGCTTTCCGCGTTCCTACTTCAGATGTTTCTGTTGTTGACCTAACAGTTACACTTGCTAAAGAATGTAGCTATGAAGATATCTGCGCTGCGATGAAAGAAGCTTCTCAAGGTGAGCTCAAGGGCATCCTTGGTTACACAGAGGATATGGTTGTTGCAACAGACTTCCGTAATGAAGTTTGTACATCTGTATTCGATGCTAAAGCAGGTATTCAACTTGACGGAACATTCGTTAAGGTTGTTTCTTGGTACGACAACGAGTGGGGTTATTCAAACAAGGTTCTAGACCTAGTTAAAGTAATAACTGCTTAGTCTATTTAGAGTACTAATTTCAAAGGAGAGCTATACTGTTTAGCTCTCCTTTTTTTATAGACTCTTTTTTGTGAAATTGCTATCATGACCTAATCCTATGAACATACTAGGCTATTTAGCGTATCTAGTTGCGATTGTTTTCTCTTTAGAGATAAAATTTTATGGCCTATTTTATACCGTTACGCAGCTTTGGTGTACAATTTGGCGATTTACAAAGAAAAAACTAGCAAAAACTTGTTTTATTGTTTTAATTGTTACAGGCACTTTCGGAAGCTGTCTCTGATAGCAAGCTACATATTTTGGCGTACGCATAGGTGTTGTTTTAAAGTTAAAACTTTAATGAACCGAAGTAAGAAACAGGGATATGAAACGCATAGTCAAAGGAGTTCTGTATGTACGATGAAAAAAGAAGAGAGCCTCGCTTGCGCTATCAGTGGCCGGTGTGGTTTGCTGAGCGCGAAGACGGACCACTAGCACAGGGGCAAATGGTTGATGTGAGCTCTGGTGGAGCGGCGTTTACTTGTTATTCGGATAAATGTCCTACTCAGGGCGACAAGATTACAGCTCGTTTTAGTGTGCCAAGATATACTGATGGCGAGTCTTTTGATATGGAAAATTGTGTTAGAAATAGTAGCGTCTGCCGTGTTGAGGAGATTAGTCCGTTTGTACACAAGGTGGCAGTTCAATTCTCGGAAGCTCTTCCGTTTAAACCTGCTGAGGTTACAGACACAGAGGCTTTGGCTATAGATAAAATCATTATATAGGTTGTATTTTGTAAAGAACAAGCCGTTTCTCTTCTAAAGGGTAGCGGCTTTTTTTATGCGCATTACGATTACATTGGTTGTGTCTGTGCTTGCCAAAATCTTAAATAGAGATTACTATACGCCCATGTTAGAAAAGGGATTGATACAAATTTATACTGGAGACGGCAAAGGCAAAACGACGGCGGCGTTCGGGCTCGCTTTTCGCTCTTGCGGTGCGGGGAATAAAGTTCTTATTTATCAATTTTTAAAGCCAGAATCGCTAAAGCTTAGCGAACGTGAAGCAATAAAAAATTGCGGGTTGGATATTGAACTAGAGATTCTAGAGATGCCTTGGGATATGCGGCGTTCACTTGATGAGCCTTATGTTTGTGAACTTGCGCGTGAAAAAATACAGGAAGCTTGCAGGAGAATAAAAGAATACGCTTCATCACGTAAATATGATGTTATTATTCTAGATGAAATTGTGTATTGTCACTTCAAGGAGCTAGTGACAACAGAAACAATAAAAAATCTGATAGACTCTAGAGACCCTCACGTTGAGATAGTTATGACTGGTCGCGGCGCTAAGCAAGAGCTTATTGAACTTGCAGATTTGGTTTCTGAGATTAAATCAATAAAACATCCTTACCAAAGTGGTGTTAATGCTAGAAAAGGAATTGAATATTAACTATTGAGGTGGAAATGGACTCTCGTATAGCAGTTATACTTTGTGCGGCTGGTGCTAGCTCTAGGTTTGGCGGTAAGGTGAAAAAGCCTTTTGTGAAGGTGGCAGGAAAGGTTGTCCTTATCAGGAGTATTGAGCTCTTTAGTGAAAATCCTCTTGTCTCTCAGATAATTCTTGCTGTATCAGAAGAAGATCAAGAGAAGCTGCGCATCAACCATGGTGCGTTCTTGGATTTTAGTAATGTTGAGGTAATATTAGGCGGCAAGGAAAGATTTGATACAGTGCGCAACGCTATGGCGGTTGTTAAGAGCGATATTACGCATGTCGCCGTTCACGACGCTGCAAGGTGCTGTGCTAAGCCTGAGTGGATTAACCAAGTATTTCAAAAGGCAATAGAAACTGAAGCTGCAATGCTAGCAAGTAGAGTTGTTTCGACAATTAAACGTGTAACTGACGGTGTGATAACCGATACTGTTGATAGAAGCGACCTTTGGGAGGCTCAGACCCCACAGGTCTTCAAGAAAGACTTACTAGAGAGGGCATACGCTAATCTTGTAAATCTCGACAAATCGAAGATAAGCGACGATTCTATGCTGGTAGAAGCACTTGGTCATGAAGTTAGCGTTGTTGAAGCGGACAATTCTAATATTAAGATAACTACTCAGGCCGATGTTGTTATTGCGCAGGGGATCTTAAATTCTAGGGGAAAGGCAAAGCCTACAGGGTATATGCACCCTTTTCAAGAGGATAAATGGTAGATATAGACCATATGAATTAGGCTTGATTACTCTTGACAAGTCTTGTCTAAATGTTTAGGGTAGCACTAATAGTTGCTTTTGAGTAGCAAGTAGAAAATTTTTGCTCGGAGGCAAGGAAGACAAATCAGTCTTATTGGTAAAAAGGAGTGTTTTTGTCTGATGAAGTTCGGTGGTAATTTACTTGGTAACTGAGATGAATTTTGAACGTTGCCTTTGTTTTAGCCAGTGGTAATAGTTGCTTCTTTGCTATTTTAGAAAGGATTCAGTATGGGTAGATTATTGTACTCAATACTCATAGGGGCGTTTTTGTTGGGCGTAAGTGGTTGTCGAGTAGTGCATGTTAAAGCGGAGCCTCAACCTGCAGGTTCACAAGAGGCGAGTGTTGGGCAAACTAGCGATTTAAAAGAAACTCAAACTCCAGAGAATCCTCAGATTGCGCAAGAGCCTAAGGTTGCAGATAAAGAGCCTCAAGCCGTAAAGGTGCTGAATGATGCTCCTTTATTCGATAAAATGCAGGAAAAACGCAACGCATATTTCCGTGCTCTTAACAACTTGGAAAGCTACTACAGCACAGTCGGTAACAATATGAAACTTGGCTGGGTACGTAAAGAGATTTCGATACTTGGTTCGCTTCCTAGTTACGACTATGTTTGGGGAATTAAGAACCGAGCTAGATTATCAAAACTTATAGCTCAAGCTGGTTCATCTGGATTAACTTATGGCTTCAACGAAGTTGACCTTGTTGAGGACATGGTTGCTAAACGAAAAGAATATTACAATGCTCTTAAGGACCTAGGCGATTACTATAAATCAGCTAATGCTGACCGTAGGCTTTCTATGCTAAATAAAGAGCTCAAGGTTTTAGGTTCTGTATCTCAGTACAATTATCTCGAGAGTAGCACTATCTCTAGAACAGACTACGTAGCGGCCGATTCTATCGAAGAGGCAGACGAGATATACTATGAAGCGCAAAGACTTGATTCTAAAGGCCGTCTTCTAGGTGTTGCTTTTAAGAAAACAATGCTAAGGGCAGCGTTGGCTAAATACAATGAGCTTATCAAGAAATATCCAACAAGCGATAAGGCCGATGATGCAGCGTATAAAGCGGCAGAAATTTATAAGTATTTTGGCGACTACTATCCTGCTGCGATATACTACCAGAGAGCGTTCGAATGGAATGAGTACACGACTTATCCAGCGAGATTCAAAGCTGCTTGGATATTGGATACAAAGCTTGATAAAAAGAGCGAGGCTTTAGAGTTGTATAAACAATCTATATTGCTTGAGAAGCGTTTCTCAGATAATATTGACGTTGCTAAGGCTAGAGTGAAAACTCTCTCAAAGAGCCCACAGGATGTTTCAATAGATGTTAATTCATCTGATGATAATTAGTGGCATTCTATAAGGTTAATTTGATATCACAGAGCCTGCTTTTCAAGCAGGCTTTTTTTATAAATTGCATGGTAAATATTGGATGCGCAGCACTGTAGAACAAAAAGTCTTTGATTTTATTACAACAAACAAGCTTTTTAGAGCCGAAGATAAGCTTGTTATTGCCGTCTCTGGCGGGGCAGATTCGGTGTGTCTGTTTAGAATTTTATGCTCACTAGAAAAGAGACACTTGCGCAGAGAGAATTTTCTTGTCGTTCATGTCAATCACAACCTGCGTGGAAAATTCTCCGATGATGATGAAAAATTCGTCGAAAATTTGGCGAAAGAGTATGGCGTTTGTTACAAAGGAATATCTCTTGATGTTGCTGGATATGCAAAGGCAAACAAACTCTCAATTGAAACCGCAGCTAGGAATCTTAGACAAACACATATTGTAAACGCTGCAAAAGAGTTTGGCTCTTCTTTAATAGCAACTGCGCATCACCGTGGAGACAACGCTGAGACTATCCTGCATCGCATGATGCGAGGCTGTGGGTATTTGGGGCTTGCGGGAATCTGGCCTAAGAAATATTTTCCATTATTTGATATCACATACATAAGGCCTTTGCTTGCTATTGACCGCAGTGATATTATTGAATATTTATCCAACCTAAAACAAGCTTGGAGAGAAGACCACACCAATAGCGAACTACTCTATACACGCAACAAAATACGGCACAGGCTATTGCCTCTGCTAAACTCTAGCTGCGACTGTGATATAGTTACAAAGCTTGATAGTCTTAGCAACTCGGCTAGAAAACTACAAGACAGGATTTCGATAGCGTTGGAGGGGAGTTTGGAGTTAATAGAGTTTGATGGCAAAAGGGCGATTATTGCAAAAGATGAATTCAATAAACTAAGCCCAGCGTGCAGAGTAGCGATTGTAACCCAAATACTTGATACGCTCGATTTCAACTCTTCTAGGTTAGATTCTACTCATATCAAAAACATACTCGACTTAGCCGCATCCGATGTGCCAAACTCAAGCTTACAATTGCCTCTGGGCTTTGATTTGTTAAACGAATATGGCAATCTAATCTTCTACCGTAAGCAACCTTTAGAAGTTATCGAAGAGACTCCTTTAGCTATTGATGGTGTCACAAAGTTTGGAAATTTAGAATTCAAAACCAGAGTCTTTGAGTTCAACTTGGAATCATTCCAAGCATACAAGCGAAACAATGACCCTAATATCGAATGGTTTGACGCAGACAAAGTCTCATCAAAATTAAATCTAAGGCAGCGCAAGGAGGGCGATTCTTTCGTCGCCTTTGGCAGGAAAAAGCCACAGAGAGTAGGAAAGTTTCTAACATCAGCAAAAGTCTCCCGCACCTTTCGAGACCAAGTGGTTATAGTTGAAGACGCCAAGAGAATAATTTGGGTATCACCAATAAGAGCCTGTGCGCATACAAAAATAACCAACAAAACCAAGCGAGTTTTAGAAATCCAACGCTGCGGTTAATCCGTGATATTTGTCCCTGATCTTGACTAGCTAAAACACGCACAGCTAGCCTAGTCTTCTACGTTTTGACTATTCTTTATTGGTTGATTTGCGATGTAGTCGGTCTATAATCATGTGGATACTGCTCATTCTCTGGCGATTAAATGAATTATTGTTGTATTTGCTCAAAAATGGATTTAGCTTAGCCTGTGGGAGGCGTGGTGAATATTTGTGTGGCGTATGTGATTTGCTTACTGATGAGTAACCGTATTGTCAACATTTATTTAAGGGGAGAATCATGCCTAGGGAGATTATTACTAAAAAAACGTTGTTTATCGTGGTGTTGTTTACTTTGTTTTTCGTTGGCAATGTTGTTGCAACTGACCACTGGAAGATAAAGAAGGAAGCAACGTACCGCATAACTGGTGCAAATCCAGGAAATGCTGAAGCTACAGGATCAGTGCGTTCATTTGCTAAATGTGGTTGTGGCAAGAATAAAGATAAGGATAAAGGGCAAGTAACATGGGCTGTTGCGACAGGCGGTAGTGGTAATATTGCTAGTTGTAGCTCAGCTGTAGCACATGCAAGTTCTTCAGCAAATTTATCCTTCTCTGCTAGTGCAATGTATGCAATAGCTGGCAAACCGTTTAAATACGTAGATACAAGCATTGAGCTAGATTTAAAGTCAAATGCTGTGCCTTGTACTAAAGGAAAGTCTTATGCATCTGCCAGTGGACATGGCAAAATCACCATCCCGTCTGGAAAGTACAGCAAATATACCAGTACTTTTACAGACTTTGATAGAGCGAAGGTTTCTGTAAAAAATAAAACGGTGAAGGCCAGTAGAAACTCATTAGGATTGCGATCTTATGATAATACAAGGAAGAGTGATAGGACTAGATTCCATGATCCTTTTGGTTTTGGCTATATTGAAGAAGAGACAGGTGAATGGCACGAAGAAACTCTCATAGCAATAGACTACGAATTAAGTGGAAATACTGAAGCGATATTTGATTTTTCAGGTGGTACGACGTCTGAAGGAATTTCACTGTTAGCCTTTGGGGACCATAAGCCTAGTAGCATATTGATGGAATTAAGTTGTCCTAGCAGTTGGGTTAGTTCGGCTCCTGCAGACAGTAGGATATCATTGATTGATGGTGAATTTTTGGCGACTGGAATATTTGAGTCATTGCCTTGGGAATTGACGTATGGAACAGATGGCTTTGTGCTTGGTGCGACACTTGCACCTGAGTATGTTCCAGATATTTCAGTTGAAGCAGAAGCAGATACTTCATCGTTTATTGAAGGGCATCACTACAAATTCTTCTATGTAGAAGATGCCGAATGGGCAATGGTTGAGTCTTCTGCCATTCCAGAACCATCAACTATTCTATTATTAGCTACAGGAGCGATGATGCTGTTTTACAAAAAGCAGCTTTCTTAGTATGAGAAACTTGGAAAACCTACAACCGACCTTTGGTCAAATGTAGCCGTTCTTGTTTTAGCTAGTTTTGCATCAGAAGGGTTTTGAATTTGGAGATTTGCTTTAACGGTGGTTCTTCTGCATAGAGTTTATTCTGTTGAGCAGTTTTTCGCGTTTGTGTTTTCTCAAGTATTCGCTCAGTATAGCTTTGTTTCTTGGTAGCCAAAATTGCATAAGGGTTGCTTGGAGTTTCTTTGCTTTATGACCTTTGGCTACGTAAATCTTCTTTCCGTTCGCTGCTCGATTTGAGACATACATAGCTGTTGACAGAGTAAGAGGTACTGGAGTGAAATCCTGTACCTGACGAAGGCGAAGATTCTTGCTCACGAGATATTCTGTAAGTTCCAGTGCATGTGAATCCTTACAACCTGGATGAGCACTGATAAAGTATGGTACTAAATATTGCTTTTTATTGGCAAGTTTTGATTCCCGTTCAAAGGTCTCTTGGAATTTCTTGTAACCAGAAAAATTAGGCTTGCCCATAAGAGAGAGAACTTCCTTAGAGCAATGCTCTGGCGCAACTTTTAAATGGCCACCAACAAATTCTCTAGTTAGAAGTCTGATGTATTTTTGATCCATATTCGCAAGGTCGAATCTAACGCCAGAGGCAACAAACACATGCGCTTTTGCACGCCTTCTCTTCCACTTAACGAGTTCATTCATAAGTTTAATCAGACTGCTAGAGTCTGTCTTGAGATGCTTGCAAGGCGATGGATATATGCAGCTCGGTCTATCACACTGCTTATTGAGCGTGCAACCCATACCATACATATTCGCACTAGGGCCTCCAACATCGTGGATGGTGCCTTTAAAGTCTCGGTGCGCAGCGATTTTATCTGCTTCTTTAAGTATAGAATCCACGCTTCTAGAGCTAATCTGTTTTCCTTGATGAAAATAGATAGAACAAAAAGAGCAACCACCAAAACATCCGCGATGGGTAGTTATCGAAAAGCGTACGGGCTCTAAAGCTGATATGCCTCCAAGCTCATCATATTTAGGATGCGCATTGCGAGTAAAATCCATCGCGTAGAGCTTATCCATCTCTTGCGAGTTTAGTGGCCTTTGTGGAGGATTAACTAACAAAAAGCCATTGTCATATTTTTGTACAACTGCCAAACCGCCGGGGATACATTGTTTTTGGTAGAGGATATGATTTTTCAATACGAGCTCAGGATTCTTTTCCTGCGCATCAAGCGAATCAAGCTCTACATACTTTGATGGCAAGGCATCTTTATCCTTTATCATAATTGCGATGCCGTCAATATCACTTAGCTCTTCGATGCTTTTGCCTGCCTTTAGGCGTTTGGCTATTTCAAGGGTGGCAAGTTCCCCCATGCCATGAACTAAAACATCTGCCTTGGCATCGACAAGGACGCTTCTTTTTAATTTATCTTCGATATAGTCGTAATGCACAAGTCTGCGCAGAGACGCGCCAATCCCACCAAGCACAATTGGAACATCATTAAACGCTTCTCTTGCTCTAGCCGAATAGCTCAGAAGCGGCTTTGGTGGACGATAGCCAACCTTATCTTGCGGGGAATAGACATCTTTTTTTCGTTTTGCGCCTAAAGATGCGTAGTCATTGAGCCGTGAATCAACGCAGCCGCTGGTAATGCCCCAGAATAGCCTTGGCTTGCCGAGCGAGAGAAAATCATCAACACTTTTCCAATCTGGCTGCGCCAACACGGCAACCCTAAAGCCATGTTCAAGGAGCCAGCGACCAATCAGTGCAACCCCAAAAGAGGGATGATCGACATAGGCATCTGCCGTGACTAAAATAATATCAACATGCCGCCAGCCACGCTTTTTCATCTGCGCACGCGTAGTAGGCAAAAACGCTTTAGTAGATATAGCTTGTTTTTGTTTCTTACTCATTGTTGCTATTGTAACAGACTTTTACCATTTGATACAGCAAAGAAATCCAGTCTCCTTTGTTGTATTTTCTTTGTTATGAAGAAGTGATAGGGTTCTTATTACTTATGGATATTGATTAACGTATACGAATTTGTGGAGGTGTTGTTGGGGACTTTGGGTTTGATTTCACCTGCAAATAGCAATAGAATACGCCCTGAAATCTGATTAACATTGCGAGGCTAAAATAATGAAAATACTTCTTCTCTCTGACATACATTCTCAAATAGATTTGATTGCCAATATATGCGAAGACCTTAGCCACTCTGAGCTAGTAATAATCTCGGGAGATATTACAAACTTTGGTGGCAAAGCACAGACAAGAGAAGTTATCGAGCTTATCGAAAAATACAACAGTAACATTCTAGCAGTGGGCGGAAATTGCGATTTAAAAGAATCAATAATGTATTTAGAGAGTAAAAATATCTCACTACACAACAAACTTGTCAGCAAGGATGGGTTCAATTTTGTAGGTACTAGCGGCGTGCTCCCTGAGGTAGATAATGGAGCCGCAAAAATAGAGCATTTCAAGAACTCTCTAAACCTTGCAGATAAAGACAAGCCTCTAATTGTGGTAACACACCAACCAGCCTATGCAACCAAAACGGATATGAGCTACTCAGGAGCTCATTGCGGCAATAAACTCCTGCGACAACTCATAGACCAAAAAGAACCAATCTTGGCAATCTCAGGACATATACACGAAGCAGTCGGGTATGAAAAGATTGGTAAAACAACCTTCGTAAACCCAGGTCCTGCATGTAATGGTTATTACGCCACAGTAGATATCCTTGCATCTGGAGAGATTCTCTCGATAGAACATTATCGAATTTAAGGTTGCCAGACGCCTTCTTCGTGGAATTAAAGGGGTCAGGAACCTTTTCTGTTGAAGGTTTTTTGTAACCCGAAGATAAAAGGTTCCTGACCCCTTTAATTTGAACTGCGGTTAAGAGTTATCAAGCAAATCTCTGGGGGGCAATTGAATCTTAGCGGTGTTTGTGAGGTTCCTACGCCTCGTGAGGTGTAGCCTTGCAGTTGTTTGTATTGCCATTTTCCCGCTGCGATTTTGCGTGGAACATGCGCATTTGTTATTGGGGCAAATCCTTTCGGTAGGCATATTTGACCGCCGTGTGTGTGGCCGGCTAAATAGAGGTTGTAGCCTCTTTGCTGCGCTTCTTGGTATTTTTCTGGTGAATGTGAGATTAGAATCTTAAACTCAGATAGGTCAAGATTTTCTTGGGCGAGCTCAAAATCATCGCACTTGTAACGGTGGCAATCGTCGATGCCTACGAGTGCTATTTTTTCGTTTTCTCTTGTGATTACGACAGAGTCGTTTATTAGCACCTCTACGCCCAATGAGCTAAAAAAATCTGCAATGTCTATTGAGTCGTGATTGCCAAGAACGGCATATACAGGAGATTTCTCAAACAACAGTTTTAGCAGTGGAGTTATGATTTTTGCCATCTCTTTCTTTTCGTGCTTAAACGAATCGCAATAATCCCCGCCGAGAATACAGAAGTCATATTCAAGCTTGCTTATCATTTTTGAAATCTTATCGAGTTGATTATTCTTTCCTCTGATGTGAAGGTCGCTCATGAAGAGGATTTTTGTGTTGTCGAACTTTTCAGGCAATTTTTCAATAGTAAATGAGATTTTGTTTGTGATGATTGACTCAGCATTTTTGCGCCCACGATTCCAAAGTAGGGTAGCCTTGAAAAAGATGCGGGCGAGTATGTCTAGTCTGGTTAGTCTTGAGCGTTTCTTGTTTTCCACTGCCCTCTGTTCGACTAGCCTACGTTTATTTTGATTTTCTAAGCGTCTATTGTTCATATACGGTAGTTGATGTTAGAAATAAGCGTTATCTAGCTAGTCCCTGCGAGATGTAAACTTGGATTACAGTTATATCCGCTGGTGTTATACCGCCGATTCTTCCCGCTTGACCGAGTGTTGCAGGCCTAAGCTCTGTCAATCTCTCTTTAGCTTCTGCGCGAAGGTGCGGCACTTTATTGTAGTCTAACTTCTCTGGGAGTTTTAGGTTTTCAAGTTGTCTAAACTTTTGAATTATTGCATCTTGCTTTTCAAGATATCCTTGGTATTTGGCGTCTATCATTACCGATTCCAAGACTTCTTTGTTTGGATTGAGTGATGCGATAAATTTATCTTCCTTCATATTGCTTGCAAATGGGTTCTCTGGTTGGTTTAGTTGGGTCCAGAGGCTTTTGCCCATTTTTCTGGTATTTTTTAGATACGCTTCAATTTTGGCTATCTTTTCTATCTTGTCTGAGAATCTCTGCCACCTTTGCTCACTAATCAAACCAAGCTCTCTTGCAATAGGGGTAAGTCTTCTATCGGCATTGTCTGCGCGTAGGGTGAGTCTGTATTCTGCGCGGCTTGTGAACATTCTGTATGGCTCGGTGATTTCTTTTGTGCGCAGATCGTCTATCATCACGCCGATATACGCTTGGTCTCTACCGAGTACGAATGGCTCAGTTCCTTTAATTTTGGCTACGGCGTTTATTCCAGCCATAATCCCTTGACCAGCAGCTTCTTCGTATCCACTAGTGCCGTTTACTTGACCAGCCATAAATAGCCCGTCAATCTTGCGAGTTTCAAGATTTATTTTGAGCTGGGTGGCAGGGCAGTAGTCGTATTCAATCGCATAGCCATAATGGACTATCCTTGCGTTTTCTGTACCTGGGATAAGCTGAAGCATCTTTAGCTGTATATCTTTTGGTACTGATGTGCTAATGCCGTTCGGGTAGAATGTCTTTTGTGATGCGTCTTCAGGTTCGAGGAAGATTTGATGTCGCTCCTTGTCTGGAAAACGCAGTATTTTTGTTTCGATGCTAGGGCAATATCTAGGCCCCGTAGACATTATCTGACCGCTGTATAGCGGCGCATTTTCAAGGTTGTCGTGGAGAAGTTTATGCACCGCTTCATTTGTGTATGTAATCCAGCACGGTATCTGCGGCGTTTCTATTTTGTCAGTCATAAACGAGAATGCAACTGGTTCTTCGTCACCGTCTTGGCGTTCAATCTTGCTAAAATCGATAGAGTCTGCCGCAATGCGCACTGGAGTGCCTGTTTTTAATCTTTCAACTTTAAGCCCTAGCCTCCTAAGACAATCGCTTAAGGCGTTGCTGGCAGGTTCTCCTCTTCTGCCGCCAGGGATTTGTTCTGGGCCAATATGCATCACGCCGCGCAGGAATGTGCCTGCTGTTATGATTGCGGTTTGAGTTTTGAATTCTCTGCCGTCTAGAGTTTTTACCGCTCGGACCTTGGAGTCTTCTACCACAATATCGCTACACTCACCCTCTATGATAGTGAGATTTTCTCGCGCCTCCAATGCGTTGCGCATGAACTCTTTGTATTTGTATTTGTCTGCCTGCGCCCTTGGCGAGCGTACTGCTGGTCCCTTTGAGCGGTTTAGAAGTCTAAACTGAATTCCACAGGCATCTATGGCTTTTCCCATAAGGCCGCCTAGAGCATCAATCTCTCTGGTCATCTGTCCCTTGCCAAGCCCACCTATTGCTGGGTTGCAGCTCATCTTGGCTATGGTATCTTTAGACATTGTAAGTAAGAGAGTCTTTGCGCCTAATTTAGCCGCGGCGTTTGCCGCTTCCACTCCGCCGTGGCCAGCACCAATAACTATACAGTCAAATTCGTTTGCCATTATTCCTGCTTATCTATTTCGCAGAGTGCAACTGCTGAGGCAATCGCAAAGTCTGCTGTGTGTGTTATACTTATTGTTACCTGCTCTATGTTTTTCTTTGTAGCTATTTTTTCAACTTCGCCGCTTAGGCTAACTTTTGGTTCGCCCATCGGTGTATTTGTTATTTCAATATCTCTCCACGATATCTTGCCGCGCAGTCCGGTTCCAATTAGCTTTAAGATAGCTTCTTTAGCCGCAAACCGTCCGGAGAGTTTTTCAATCGTATTCTTTACGCCCAGAGCATACTGCTGTTCTGTTTCTGTGAAGATACGGTCTAAAAATCTCTGGCCATGCCTTTCGTACATATCTCTGATACGCCCGAAATCAACAAGATCGATACCGTGTGCAATAATCTTCATCGCTATTGCATGCTCCTTAAGTACGTCTCTCGAATGCAGTAATTGATAAAACCATCTAGACCCACGATGTTTGCTTCTTTAAACATCTCGTAAAGGAGCTTTTCTGCCTCTTGCTGGCGTTTCATCGCAAATAGCCTTCTTTCGATTTCTGCGCTTACATCATCGAATGCGATATAACCTGCAGGAGAGTTTTCTAGTGTTTTTACGATGAAGATGTTGTTTTCAGTCTCAACGATACTTCCAATCTCTCCAACTTTTGTTTTAGATGCTTCTTTTGCAACAGCATCGTATGGAGGATTTAGAGAGTCTGCAGAGCTTGTTTGCCAAATACCTCCATTTGAGGCCTTTACTCCGGCAGAGTATTTTTTTACTAACTCAGTAAAGTCCTCTCCCGCTTTGGCTTTTGAAAGAATCTCTTTTGCCTGTTTGATTAGGGTTTCTTTATCCTTTCCTGCAGAAGCGTCTATTTTTAAGTCTATTACTTGAAATTTTAGTTTTGCTTCAATCTTGAACTTGTCTTGCTTTAGTGCTTCATATGCGTTCTTTATTTCAGTGTAGCTTGGCTTTGCTAAATCAGCAAGTGTATCTGAAAAGTAGCTCTGAGCAACCATAATCTTCTTCTTGTATTCACGGTACGTTTTCCACGTGTAACCGTCCTTTTTAAGCTCTTGCTGTGCTAGATAGTAATCGCTGTTGTGGTCGGCTATGAATTGTTTAATCTCTTTATCTACGGCCTTATCAAGAGGACCTTTCTTTTCGAATACTCTAGGGTCTAGCTTTATCTTTGCTTTTTGGTAGAGCAAGATTGTTGTGATTTTATCTTTTATTATTCTTTGGATATGTGGAGCTATTTGTTTTGCAAACGATTGGAAATCCTTCGGCATGGAGACGCCTGAGATACTCTCTAATGCTGGAGCGATTACTTCTTCTGCGCTAAGAGTCTCTCCATTGACACTTAAAACTAGCCCGCCAGTAGGCGCAGGCAAATCGTTGCGCTGTGGGTCTGGTATCTTTGCCAATTGCTCGGCAGTGTATTTTACTTTCATCTTTCTTTGACCACAGCCAGTAGTTAGTGCGACCAGACAACATAATGCCAATAGCAAGCCTTTGCGAACAATATTCATTCCATTTTCCTCTCGTTTATCTTAAAGTGAAAACCGATAAAAACTTAATAGACTTAATCAATGATATACAGGTTCGTAATGATATGCGATAAACTTGGATTTTGCAAAATAAACTTTGTTTAACTGCTTTAACGAAGGCTGCAAAGACATTGCTTTCTCATGAGACTGGAGGTTAGGGCGGTTTTTTATCCCTACAAAGCTGTCGCCTCTACGAGGCTTTGTAGCAAAATAACAAGCAACAAATCAGATTAGCACCGTTAGGTGCGGCATCTTTGTAGAAAAACGTAGCTAGTTCTGGTTTACTAGATTTTCAACAAAAAAAAAGACCTCGCTACTTTTGAGTAAGTAGGGAGGCCTTTGTATTTGTTGGAGCTACTTTAAGATTGGATTATGAGCAACCCATGCTATTTCCGCAGTTGAAACATCTGTAGCATGTTCCGTTTCTAACTGTGATAGAACCGCACACGTCGCATGCTGGAGCATCGTCTTGGAAATGCTCGAATTGCCCGTTGAACTGCTGCAATACCTTCTCTTGGGAAACCACTTCTCCTGCACCGGAGGTTACAACCTCTACTACCGTTGCTACGGCCTTGTCAGCAGCTTCTTCTGCGAACCTGTCAGACTTTACTTCTACGATAGGAGTTCTCTTTTCTGGTTCTTTATTTGTTACCTGCTTTGCCTCGGCAACTTTTTTGGCAAGGTCTTTTGTTTTTTCTACAACCTCTTTTGCGGTGGTTGTATTTTTGTTTTCTTTTGCCTTAGACCTGTTTGGAGTGTTATTCTCAGCGTATCCAGGTAAGAATTGGCAACCCATCCAGCAGAAGATGTAGTCTATTAAACTCTTGGCAAACGGAATGTCGCGGTTTGAAGTCATTCCAGCAGGCTCAAACCTTGCATGGCGGAATTTATCTACAAGGGTTACCAGAGGCACACCGTACTGAAGAGACATTGAAACGCAAGTTCCAACAACATCCATCAAACCACCAACGGTACTTCCTTCTTTTGCCATTGTGATAAATAGCTCGCCAGGTTGATTGTCTTCGTATAGTCCGACCGTTAGATATCCTTCGTGGCCTGCAACGGAGAACTTATGTGTGATGCTATTGCGAGTCTCAGGGAGTCTTCTTCTGTATGGTTTTTGAACTATGAGAGTCTCTTTCTTCTCTTGAGCTTTGTCGCTACTCTTGCCAGTATTCATAGGTTGAGTACGTTTCGAGCCATCTCTGTATATAGCTACGGCTTTTAAGCCAAGCTTCCAGCCTTCCATGTAGGCCTTCATTATTTCTTCTTTGGTACTCTCATTTGGCATATTAATCGTTTTGCTAATCGCGCCAGAGATGAACGGTTGGGCCGCTGCCATCATTTTTAGGTGAGCTTGCCAATGGATATGACGTTTGCCTTTAACAGGGGTAAACGCACAGTCAAATACAGGTAAATGCTCTGGGTTTAGAGTTGTCGAGGTCTCGATTGTGTCGTCCTTGTCTATACAATCGTAGATATCTTTAATCTCTTGCGCAGAATAACCAAGACGCTCAAGTGCCATAGGAACGGTTTGGTTAACAATCTTGAGCATTCCGCCGCCGGCTAGCATCTTGTATTTCACAAGTGCGATATCTGGCTCAATTCCTGTAGTATCGCAATCCATCATGAAGCCGATTGTTCCGGTTGGAGCAAGAACAGTAACTTGCGCATTTCTAAATCCGTAGTGGCTTCCACTGTCGTAGGCTTGGTCCCAGGCATCTTTTGCTGCAGCAACCATATAACTAGGGCAGTACACTTCAGAGATGTTGTGCGCAGCTTGGCGGTGCATATCTATTACGCGTAGCATCGGTTCTTTGTTGATTTCGTATCCGGCGAATACTCCCTTAGTTTGCGCAAGTTCAGTACTGACGCAATATGCAGTACCTGTTAAGATTGCAGTTATCGCAGATGTTAGAGCTCTGGCTTCGTCAGAATCGTAAGGCATCGCAAGGCTCATAGCCAAACAGCCAAGGTTGGCGTATCCAAGTCCGAGAGGACGGAAGTTGTGGCTATTATCGGCGATGCGCTGATCTGGGTAGCTACCATTATCTACGAGTATGTCTTGAGCGATAATGAATATCCTTATTGCTCTTTTAAATCCTTCAATATTGAACGAGCCATCCTCATTGCGGAATTTCATCAAGTTTAGCGAAGCGAGGTTGCATGCAGAGTCGTTTATGAACATGTATTCGCTACAAGGGTTTGACGCGTTAATTGGTGCAGTATTTGGGCATGTGTGCCACTTGTTAATTGTACTATGATACTGCAAGCCAGGATCGCCGCAGATTCTCGTTCCTTCGCTAATTAACTCCATCAATTCGCGAGCGTTGTATTGCTCAACTTCTTCCTTTGTCGTAACGGCAATCGTACTCCATTTGCCGTCTTTTTCAACTTGAGTCATGAAGTCATCAGTAACACGAACGCTGAGGTTTGCGTTTTGGAACATAACGCTTCCATACGCATCGCCGTTGAAATCTCCATCGTAGCCCTGTTCTATTAGAGCCCACGCTTTTTTCTCTTCTTCAGTTTTACAGGTGATAAACTCTTTGATGTCAGGGTGGCTAACATGGAGAGACTGCATCTTTGCAGCACGTCTCGTTTTACCGCCCGATTTAATTACACCTGCAATCTGATCGAAGACTCTCATAAAGCTAAGCGGACCTGACGGAGAACCACCGCCAGAGAGTTTTTCTTTTGAGCTTCTGATTGTTGAGAGGTCTGTTCCTGTTCCTGAGCCATGCTTAAACAACATTGCTTCGCTGTTTGCAAGCCTCATTATATCCTCCATAGTGTCTTCTACGGATTGGATAAAACAGGCAGACGCTTGTGGGTAGCTATAACTATCTTCACATGGGACGGCTTTTTGCGCTTCCTCATCCCAGTGATAGTTGTGTGCGCTTCCGGCAATTCCATAGACATCTTTTAAGCCAACATTAAACCACACAGGAGAGTTGAATGCTCCATACTGGTTAACACATAGCCACGCTAGTTCGCTATAGAATGCATTGCTGTCTTTTTCGCTTGCGAAATAACCGTCTTTTAAACCTCTATCTGCAATGGTCTTTGCAACGCGGTGAATAAGCTGCTTAACAGAATATTCCCTTTCTCCAGTGCTAGAGTCGCCATAGAAATACTTACTAACTACGATTTTAGTGGCAAGCTGGCTCCAAAAAGTAGGGGTCTCGACATTATCCTGCTTGAAGATAACATTGCCTTTATCATCACTGATAGATGTCTCACGAATTTCCCAATCTATCTCATCGAAAGGATGAACGTCTGGTTTTGAGAAGAAATGTTCAACCTCAATCTTGCTTGCATTCTCTTGGGTTTGCTCTTGTTGTTCCCATGGTTTGAAGTTAGATTCTGTGAGTCTACCAAAACCATTGCCGTTTGCGTTATTATCTGACACGTTATACCTCCTTGTATAGGCTTTTTCGTTTAATACTATATGTTGTATGTATTATGTTTGTCTTCTTCGAATTGTCTATATATAGTATTTTGAGAGCTTTTTTTGTCAAACTGTTTTTCTTTAAAATACTCGCAAAAACTCTCAAATCAGAGCGGCAAAATCACTAAGTGCTTAATTGGGAAAACTTTATATTTTCAAAAAAAAATACAACTAATTTTGCAAAGTGTAGCTACGTCCTATAATTCAAGCAAAATGGAATAGGTAGTATGGCGTAAATGTCAGGTACACCCTATGTAGTGGGTGCCTATGCAAGGGGAAAATTCAATGAAAGTTTAATGTTTGTATTGGTTAAACAGTACAAAAATGGTGGTTTTTCCAGTTAAATGATTTTAGTTTCTAGTGAGTATGAGTTATTATGCTAGCATGGCTTCTGATACGTCAAAAGATAAGTTTTCTCAGATAAGAGAGCAACTCAAGGAGTTTCCCTCTAGCTGTGGTCTTTATTTTATAAAAGACGCCAATGGAGCGGTTCTCTATATCGGCAAGGCGAAGAATCTACGCTCTAGGGCGGGTAGTTACTTCTTGCCTAGCGCAGACTTAATGGAATCGCGCGGTGCCAAGATTGTTGAGATGGTTTCAAAAGCCCATAGCGTTGATTATCTTGAAACCAAAAGCGAGGTTGATGCTATTCTCCAAGAGGCGAGGTTAATAAAGGATATTCGTCCTGCGTATAACAGCGATTTGCTTGATGATAAGACTTTTCCATATCTTGAGATTACCAGTAAAGATGATTTTCCCGGTGTATATGTAACGCGCAGCCCAAAGCAAAAGGGCACAAGGCTCTTTGGCCCATTTACCAGTGGCGGCGAGCTTCGTGCGGTGTTGGTGCTTTTGCAAAAAATCTACAAATTCAGAACCTGCAAGCTTGATATAAAGGAAGACGATGACAAACGTAAATTCTTCCGTCCATGTTTGCTCTATAGCATAAAGCAATGTAGTGGGCCGTGTGCAGATAAGATTAGCAAGAAAGAGTATCGAGCTATAATTGACGACCTAACGAAATTCCTGCGATCCAAACGGTCTGTATTGTTGCGTGAGATGAAAAAGCAGATGAAAGATGCTGCTCAAGAGCTAGATTATGAACGCGCAGCCCTTTTGCGAGATAGGATACGACTTATCGAGAGACTCGATAATCGAGGTACTCTTAGCGAGAATGTACAGCCAGAGGCATTCACAATCGATTTATCAGAGGCGAACGAAAAACTCCAAAAGCTACTTGGTGCTAGTGAGCCAATCCGTACGATTGAGGGTTTTGATATCGCCCATATTTCTGGTAGCGATATGGTTGGTTCTCTAGTTAAATTTATAGATGGCAAACCATTTAAAAGCGGCTACCGCAAGTTCAAGATTAAAACGGTAGAGGGTGTTGACGACTATTCTGCGCTCCAAGAAGTTTTAACAAGGCGATACAAATACGCCGCTAATGGAACCGAGCTTTGGCCAGATGCTATTCTCATAGATGGTGGTAAGGGCCAGCTTAGTGCTATCGAAAAAATATTCGAGCAGTTTCAAGGCCCTAAACCATATCTACTATCTCTAGCCAAGAAGCATGAGATTATCTACGTCTCTGGAATGGAGAAGCCAATTAAATTGCCCCCAAACTCCTCTCTGCGCAGACTCATGCAGTACATCAGAGATGAAGCCCACAGGTTTGCACAGCACTATCACCACGTATTGAGAAATAAAAGCGTTATAAAATGATTTGTAGGTGAATGAAAGGGAAACCAGCGGCATTGTTGCTACTATATTCAATCAAAATAATCTTGCCATCGGTTTGTAGGAAGGCTGTTATAATTACTTGTGAAACCTGTAAATCATGATAGAATGACCACGGTCGGAGATTGGTATTTGAATCAATATATTTTTATGTGGACTAGGAAGATGAGAACTTTAAACCACCGCAGAAATATCATATCAACAGTAGTATTTATCATATTAACACTTATCACCACGAATGCTTATGCCGCTTTTGTAACCACTTGGGACACAAGTCTTGGAGCCGGCACTACGGTCACTCTGGCGCTAGCCGGTAAAGTAGATGCTAGCATCGATTGGGGCGATGGTACGATTGAAAAAGTTACGACGCCAGGGCCGCATGTACACGACTATGGTCGCGATGGGGAATACACCGTCTCAGTTACCGGTAGTGTTACTGCGTATAACAGTCATAAAAATGGAGGTCAAAGTTCCGAGCAAGCAAAACTCGTAAGTGTAGATAGTTGGGGGCAACTTGGTTTTACTAGTATGAGAGATGCGTTCTTTCAATGCGCAAATCTCATTTCAGTGCCACGATCCTCGGAAGGCATTGAAGGTGTTACCGATATGACTGGAATGTTTTGTCAGGCGTCTAAATTTAATTCTGATATAAGCGGTTGGGACACATCTAACGTTACCAATATGAATGCGATGTTTGCCTCTGCGGAAGCTTTTAATCAGGATATAAGCGGTTGGGACACCTCTAGGGTTACTGATATGACTGGCATGTTTTATCACGTACCCACATTTAACGTTGATATAGGGGGTTGGGATACGTCTAAAGTTGTCTATATGAATGCGATGTTCTGTCATGCAACAGCGTTTAATGCAGATATAAGTGGTTGGGACACATCTAGCGTCGTCAATATAGCAAGTATGTTCTACGAGGCAAGTAAGTTTAACGCTGACATTAGTCGCTGGGATACCTCGAAGGTTACTAACATGAATGGGATGTTTTGTCGGGCATCTGCATTTAACGCCAACATCGGCGGTTGGGATACTTCGAATGTTACGGACATGCGAGATATGTTCTATAAGGCTTCTGCGTTTAATGCTGACATCGGTGATTGGGATACCTCTAGCGTTATACATATGGAAGAAATGTTCTATTGGGCCTCGAATTTCAACGCTGATATCGGCGACTGGGATACCTCAAATGTTACAGATATGACCTCAATGTTCGAAGGTGCAGAAGCGTTCAATCAGGACCTCTCTGGATGGTGTGTTAAACATATTTCTACCAGACCGAGCAATTTTGATCTCTTTGCCACTAGTTGGACATTGCCTAATTCACGACCACTCTGGGGAACTTGTGTTAGTCCATTCGTAACTACTTGGGATACAAATCTTGGAGCTGGCACTACGGTCACTCTGGCGCTGGCCGGTAAAGTAGATGCTAGCATCGATTGGGGCGATGGTACGATTGAAAAAGTTACGACGCCAGGGCCGCATGTACACGACTACGGCCGCGATGGGGAATACACCGTCTCAGTTACTGGTAGTGTTACTGCGTATAACAGTCATAAAAATGGAGGTCAAAGTTCCGAGCAAGCAAAACTCGTAAGTGTAGATAGTTGGGGGCAACTGGGCTTCAATAACATGAAATATGCTTTTAGTGGTTGCGTAAATCTAGTCTCGGTACCGCTATCTTTACATGGTCTTGAAGGCGTTACCGACATGAGTTGGATGTTCTACGAAGCGTCTGCGCTTAAAGCTGATATTGGTAATTGGGATACATCTAACGTTACCAATATGATGGGAATGTTCGAAGGCGCATCTGCGTTTAACGCTAACATTAGCGATTGGGATACTTCTAGTGTTACGAATATGCAAGAGATGTTTTGTGGGGCATCTGCGTTTAATGCTAACATCAGTGGTTGGAATGTATCTAGCGTAACCAATATGGAAGGTATGTTTCATAATGCGTCTTCGTTCAATCAAAACCTCTCCAAATGGTATGTTACACGGATTTCTTCCAAGCCGGATGAATTCGATAGTGGTGCTACGGGTTGGACATTGCTAAATTCGCGACCGGTTTGGGGAACCTGCTCTAGTCTATTCGTAACCACTTGGGACACAAGCCTTGGAACTGGAACCACTGTTACTCTGGCGCTGGCTGGTAAAGTAGATGCTAGCATCGATTGGGGCGATGGTACGATTGAAAAAGTTACGACGCCAGGGCCGCATGTACACGACTATGGTCGCGATGGGAAATACACCGTCTCGGTTACCGGTAGTGTTACTGCGTACGATAGCCGTCATAATGGTGGAGAGATCTACGAACGTAAAAAGCTAATCAGAGTTGATAACTGGGGGCAACTGGGCTTTACCAGCATGAAATATGCTTTTAGTAGTTGCTTAAATCTAGTTTCAGTACCGCTATCCTCAAATGGTCTTGAAGGCGTTACCGATATGAGTTGTATGTTCCACGATGCGCCTGCCTTTAACGCTGATATAGGCGGCTGGGACACCTCTAATGTTACCGATATGAGTTGTATGTTCTACAAAGCATCTACCTTTAACGCCAATATAGGTAGTTGGGATACTTCTAATGTTACTGATATGAAAGGAATGTTTTATTGTGCGTCTGCATTTAATCAGGATATAGGCAGGTGGAACACCTCTAAAGTTACTAATATGCGAGTAATGTTCCACGATGCGTCTGCTTTTAACGCTGATATAGGTAGCTGGGACACTTCTCATGTTACCAACATGCTAGGCGTATTTTCTCATACATCTTCTTTTAATCAGGATATTGGGAACTGGGATACTTCTAGTGTCTCCACAATGCAGGAGATGTTTGCCTTTGCAGAGGTATTTAATGCCGATATTAGTGGTTGGGACACTTCCAATGTTGTCAATATGCTTGGAATGTTTCGAGATACGCTTGCATTTAATGCCAATATAGGCGGTTGGGACACCTCTAAAGTCACCAATATGCGCGGGATGTTCTACTCTGCGTCTGCGTTTAATCAGAATATTGGTGGCTGGGATACCTCCAGCGTTACCGATATGGGAGGGATGTTCTACGATGCATCTGCGTTTAATCAGGATATTGGTGATTGGGATACCTCCAGCGTTACCGATATGGGAGGGATGTTCATACTTGCGAGCGCATTCAATCAGGATCTCTCCGGATGGTGCGTTACAAAGATCCCTTCTAAGCCAGACAATTTTGATTTCTTCGCTACTAGTTGGACATTGCCTAATTCACGGCCACTCTGGGGAACTTGCCCGTGATGAAGACACAAAAACGCTGATGTGTAAATTGCAAATTTAAAAAAAAGTTGTAGGGGCTCTCACTTGCGGAGAGCCCTTGTCTCTGCGCTCTTCGTAATAGAAAATGCTTTTAATTCATAGTGCATTCGTAGTTAGCATAATATTTTGGTTGACGATTTTTGGCTATTTGGGTAATCTGTGGCAGAATTTATCGTTATTTAAATGTTTTATGAAGAGTTTTGGAGTTTTTATGAATAGCAAACTGAAATCGCTCTGCGTGCTTGCAGGCGTGGTTAGTTTTATTTTATGTGCATACGGAGCAAAGACTGTATATGCAGGTACTTCGGCAGACAAAGTTGCAATGGCAAGTTTTATGCTGGGTGTGGGGGTGTTTTCATTATTTGCAATGATAGGGCTCTCAGGTATTTCTGCTGGTGCTGTTGTTGAAAACAGAGCAACCAAACCAGCAAAAACAAATGCTAAACCTCAACCAACTAAGCAAGCCAACAAAAAGACTGTTTCTAAAGCTAGCTCTCCTGATAAGAAAGCGATTGAGGTTGAGCCACTAAGAAGAGAGCCAGAAAACAAGGACCCACGCGATCAAAGACCAGCGAGAATTCACGTTGCTAACTTGGCTGACAATGTTGGGGAAATTGAGCTAAGAGAAGAGTTTGGTGTCTTTGGTGAGGTTAAAAATGTTAGAGTAATCTCAGACAAAGAAACTGGTAAATCAAAGGGATACGCATTTATCGAGATGGCTAGTAGGGAAGATGCAAAACTAGCTATTGATGATATCAACGGCCAAGAGATTAAGGGCCAAGAAGTAAAAGCGAGTTTTGCACGACCTCGCACACGCAGAAATGGTTATCGCAATCAAAAACGCAAACCTGTATAAAAAATTGAAGGGCGACCCTTGTGGTCGTCCTTTTTTTTTTAGTGTTAAAGTAGTAAGGTGTTAGCGGGGCAGTGGTTAGGTGTTGATGGTTAGTGTTAGCGACTCTTGCGTTAATATCGTTGAGATTTTTTGCAATTGCTTTTTATCTGCTCCACCCTATTAGAGTTTTTATCTGTATCTATCTGTGTTCATCTGTGTCTATCTGTGTTCATCTGTGTCTATCTGCGGTTAAAATCTGTATCAATCAGCGGTTGCAATCTGCGGTTTAATTGCGTTTTTAGCGTTGCAAATTCGATAGAATATCTGGGTGGTTTTTCTGCAACCAGTGGGGTAGCTGGTTGAATTTAACATCTCTCCACAATCCAGCTTTATTTGAGATGGCTTGTTTTTGTAAATCCATATATTTTTCATACTGAGAATGGATAAAGCGAGAATCGCTATAGGCGAAGCCATTCTTTACAAGCTCCTCGTTTAGAATCAGTCCGTTATCCGTTTCTACATACGCTAAGAGTCTGCCGTAGAGACCTCTGGTATTGCTTAATGTGTCTAGGTGGATTGTTATCTTCTTACCAAGTGTGAGTTTTCTTGTGAAATCACTAGCTTCTTTGCTGTAGTACATTGGCGGTTGTGTTGGCCGTTTTTTTTCTGGTGTATCAATGCCTAGCAGTCTTATTCTTGTGGTTGGATACTTGCCATCTCTTATGTTTATGTCGATAGTATCGCCATCAATTACCTTGACAACCTTAAATGTTTTAGAGTCATATTTCTTGTAGTCAGCATTCTTAGAAGATTGTTCTTGAGTTTTTGAACGTTGCGCGTTTTTTGAGTGCTTTGCACGTTGTTTGTGGTTGTCGATTAGGGATAGGAAGGTTATTACTATGAAGACGAAGATTAGAATATTGTTTCTAGTCTTAACGTTAAGCGGCTTATTGTTTTGGAGTCTTCTTAGAAACATATCGGCCTTAAAAAGGCTGGCCTATCGCAGATTCGAAGGCCAGCCAATAGTTTGGTTTAAGGGTAGCTTAATTAGAAACTACGTTCTGATGGGTCTTTGTTTAGTTCGAAAGCATCACAAACAACCTTTAGAGCTTCTTCGCCTTGGTCTTTATCGACAAGGCAACTAATTCTAATCTCACTTGTTGTGATTGAGTCGATATTGATTTTAGCCTCTGCCAGAGCTGAGAACATTCTGTTGGCAACGCCTGAGTGAGTTCTCATTCCGATTCCAACAGCGCTAACTTCAGCGATATCCTCGCGTACGAATATTTCGTCGCACTCGACTTCGTCTTTAATTTGCTTGATGGTTTTTTGTGCGTCGGCAAGGTCTGCTTTGTCAACTGTAAACGATAGGTTCGCACTTTGGTCGTTTACTTCTGTTTGGATGATGTCGTTCACGCTAACCTTTGCCTGCGCAAGATGAGCAAATACCTTTGCCGCATTGCCAGGGTGGTTTGCAATGTTTGTAAGTGTTATCTTTGCAAGTTCTTTTTGTATAGTTGCACCAGAGACTAGAATGCCTTCCATTTGAGGTACCTCGTGAGTAATTAGAGTTCCTTGAGTTTCTTCAATACTGCTTCTAACATGTATTGTTACATTGTATTTCTTGCCAAATTCAATTGCACGGCCGTGCATTACGCCAGCGCCGAGACTTGCCATCTCTAGCATTTCGTCGTAGCTGATTTGTTCGATTTTGACAGCATCTTTGTATATCCTTGGGTCGGTCGTGTATATGCCGTCAACGTCGGTGTATATTTCGCATTCGTCTGCGCCGATAGCCGCTGCTAATGCAACTGCACTTGTATCAGAGCCGCCGCGACCAAGCGTTGTTATATTGCCTTTTTCATCAACGCCTTGAAAACCTGCGATGATAACAATTTTACCATCGTTGAGCTCATCAAGTATTATGTCAGCTCCGATGCTTTGGATTCTAGCTTTGCTGTGAGAGCTATCGGTTAGCATTTTTACTTGAGCGCCGGTGAAGCTTATCGCTTTTTGTCCCATTGCGTCCATAGCCATTGCCATAAGCGAGACGGTTTGTTGTTCGCCGGTACTAAGGAGCTGGTCCATCTCACGTTTTGATGGATTTGGGTTTAATTCAAGCGCATCGGCTACAAGTTGGTCGGTTTGTTTACCTCTAGCAGAGGCAACCACTACAACTTGATGACCTTCTTTGGCTCGTTGAATGGCACGGCTTGCAGCACGCTTGATTTTCTCAGCGTCTGCGACTGAAGTGCCTCCAAACTTTTGAACAATAATTGCCATTATTCCCTCTTTTGTTTCTTGCTGTTAATATTGTAGAAATCTCTAGAATTCTTTTGTTTATAAGTGAATGCTTAGAGCCTTCTATATTGACTACTCCTTTAAGAAGTATTCCATTAATTCATAACCGTTTTCTATCACTAAGCCGTTCTTGCGAGCGTTTTCTTCGCAGTATCCACTTTTAACAGTAGAACTTATTCCGTCTCCACTTATCATGAATGGAACCGCTTCGCTGGTATGTCCGCGGGTGGCTACTGGTGTAGCGTGATCTGGCATAATCAAGATGCGCCATTTTTGTCCACTTGCTTCGAGTGAGTCAGTAACAGGGCCGACTATGTATTTATCAATCTGTTCGATTGCATGTTTCTTCAGGGCTGCATTGCCGCTGTGGCCAGCTTCGTCTGGGCCTTCAACATGTATGAAGACGATATCGTGGTCTTCGAGCGCTTTAATAGCGGCGTTTGCCTTGCCGCTGTAGTTAGTGTCGGCATAACCGGTTGCCCCTTTGACATCGATAAGATCAAAACCAATCAGCTTGGAGAGGCCCCTAACTAAATCGACGGCTGTTATTGTTGCGCCTTTCTTGCCGTACTTATCCTGGAAGCTTTCCATGATAGTTTTTTTGCCTTCTCCCCAGAACCATATACTGCTTACAGGGTTTTCGCCGAGGTCTTTGCGCACATTGTTAATCTCGTGGTTTTCGAAAATCTTTTGGCTTTTAGCCATCATCTCGACGAGTATTTCAGCGTTTTTGCCAGAAGGTAGGTTCTTGGCAATTTTCTTGCCGATAATGTCGTGTGGTGGTTGTGTTTTGATATTGAAATCAACATCTTTTACAACGCACAGATGGCGATAGCTAACGCCAGGGTAGAATTTTATATTGTCATTTCCAAGACAGTCTTGCACCTCTGAGATTAACTTTCTTCCCTCTTCGTTAGAGATATGTCCGGCGGAATGGTCTGCCATTTTTTCATCTGAGAATGTAACTAGGTTGCAACGAAATACCCAGTCGTTTTCTTCAAGTTCTATCCCTTGCGCAACTGCCTCTATTGGGGCGCGTCCGTTGTAGAATTTCTTAGGGTTGTACCCAAGCAAATTCATCTGCGCAACGTCGCTTCCGGGTTGCATTCCCTTCGGGACAGTTTTAACAATTCCCTGCGAGCCCATCTGACAGAGACGGTCTATGTTTGGAATATGCGCAGCCTCAAGGACAGTCATACCATCAAACTCGTCTATTGCTCTATCGGCGGCACCATCAGGGATAAGGATTACATATTTCATATTTTAATTAAACCTCATCGTTTGGGATATCTACAATTTCTATGCAAGTTGGCTCGCCACTTACAACGTCGAGCTCGCCGAGTGCCTTGATAGCGGCAGCAACGTCTATTTGTTTAGTCAAGTGTGTTGTAATGATTACAGGTACTGTATTTTCTGGGCTATTTCCTTCTTGCTGCAACACACCAGAGATACTGATGTTGTGCTTGGCGAGGATGTCTCCGATTTGAGAGAATACGCCAGCTTTATCAGCTGCGCGAAGTCTGATGTAGAAACGGCTCTTGAGTGAATCTATCTTGAGTAGATGCTTCTGTGCTTCTTCTTTAGGCTTAAACTCGAGCGCGTCAAAGGTGTTCTTGGAGTTGCCAAGAGCTAGTTCTACAATGTCAGAAACGACAGCACTTGCAGTCGGTAGCATACCAGCTCCTCTTCCGTAATACATCGTTTCGCCGACGTTGCTACCAAATATGCTCACTGCATTGAATGGACCGCTAACTTGTGAAATAATTTCATCGTTAGCAACAAACGCAGGCACAACGCGTAGTGAAATCATTTCATCGCTGTCTTTTTCAGCTATACCCAATAGCTTTATGGTATAGCCCATCTTTTTGCCCCAGTTGATATCTTCGATTGAGATTTTCTCAATGCCGTCAACCCAGACATCATCAAACTCTATCTCGTATCCAAATGCGTAGCTTGCTAGAACTGCGAGTTTGTGTGCGCTATCGCCACCGTTTATATCTAGTGTTGGATCGGCTTCAGCGTATCCAAGCTCTTGAGCCTTTTTGAGGGCTACTGGGAAATCTTCGTTCTTACTAGACATGCTAGTTAGGATATAGTTGCATGTGCCGTTTAGTATTCCGTAGATTCTTTGGATATTGTTTGCCACAAGACCACTGCGCAGAGCCAATACGACTGGTATTCCACCCGCACAGCTTGCCTCAAAGGCGATTGCCTTGTTGTTGTCTTTGGCGAGTTTGTATAGCTCGATACCATGTTTGGCTAGAAGGGCTTTGTTGGCAGTTACTACATGTTTGCCGGCCTTTAGCATATTCTCTGTGATTGTCTTTGCAATAGTTGTTCCGCCAACCAATTCTATTGCAACATCGATGCTATCATCTTCAAGTATAGCGTTTATGTCGTCAGTTAAAACTCCATCTGGAACTTTAACACCTCTATCGGTAGTGATATCTAAATCTACAATCTTTGTAAGTTCAAAATCGATGCCCGTCTTTGCCTTGAGAATATCTTTGTCTTCCAGAAGAATTTTGGCAACACCGCTACCTACAGTTCCAAAACCGATTAATCCAACTTTAAACTTTTTATTTTCCATAAAAAAACTTTCTATTTTAGGGTTCGAATTGTATCAGCAATCTACATTTGTTTGAGCAAGAAATGCTTTTTTTAGGGCGGTAACAGTTACAATATTGTATTCCCGTTGTATTGTAGAGCCAATATTGTAATTATTTTACTCAAACCCCGATAATCTGCTCAAAACAAGCTTGGAGATTACTTTATTCGTATTCCTAAATCAAGTAAAAATCGATTGTTAGCTCTGATAATTGCTTTTGAGTAGCAAGTAGGAATCTTTTGTTGTCCGGCAACCAAGACAAAGCAGTCTTATTCGCAAAAAAGCCGTGCGACAAAACAAATTAGCTTCGTTAGGTGTCGCTCCCCTGGAGCTAGGAGGGGAGAGGGGCTGTGCCCTTCGGGGTTACAAAGCTATCGCCTCTACGAGGCTAGGGGGCTAGGGCGATTTTTTATCCCTACAAAGCTACCGCCTCTACGAGGCTTTGTAAAAAAAATAACAAGCAATAAATCAGATTAGCTCCGTCAGGTGCGGCCTCTTTGTAAAAGCCAAGCAATAAATCAAATCAGCTCCGTTAGGTGCGATCCTTTTGTAGGGGGTTATCTCGTAAGCGGTTTTGTGTCTATGATATTCTTGAAATCGTCAGCGTTCTCAAATGCTTCAATACCGTTTGGATTATGTTTGGTTAGCATTTTTATCGTGGCGGCAAATTTCTTGTCTAGTTTCGCAACAAACGTAGTCTCTGGCAAGATTTCGGTTTCTGGTATTGTGATTTGGTACGAGTGAAGGGTTAATCTCTCTATTAGGGGTTTCTCTACGCCGCCTTTGGCTCTGTATTTTGGTTTAAAATCTGAGAGCATAATCGGTTTTCTGTCGGAGTAGATTGGATCTATGGCTAGCGGCATGCCAATACTTTTCATATGGATCCTAATTTGATGAGTTCTTCCTGTTAGTGGTTTTGCCTCAACTAGAGATACGAGCCCGAAATCGGCGAGGATTTTCCAGTTTGTATAAGCTTGCTTACCTCTTCTTGGATCTAGTATCATAGTGCCTGGATTCTTCCTCGAATGGGAGATTGGAGTTTTCACACATCCAGACTTTTTGAATGAATAGCCGTTTACCAAAGCTAGGTATGTTTTTTGAATCAATCTATTTTCAAATAAACTTGAGTAGATGCTCTGTGTTTTGAGGTTTCTGGCAACTAGCATAATTCCAGATGTTGCCTTGTCTAGGCGATGTATCAATCTAAGCTCGTCGTCGGAGTTTAGCTTTAACTCTGCACTTAGCACTTCTAGTAAACTAGCTTTGCCGCAACGATCTTTAGTCACTGAAACTCCGCTAGGCTTATTGATTACTAGTATATTCTCGTCTTGGTGAATAATTTCTATTTTGTCTGTTTTCTTGGCCATAATCTAATACATCTCTCAAAATGAATTTCAAGTGCGGGATTATAGCCTATAAACTGCTTTAACGCAAATGACGCGAATGATACAACAGACGCTAAAGTAAAACTTAGGACAGAGATATTTTTTACTTTTACTTTTTTCAATTATCTCTAAAATATCCTCTTTTAAATTCGAGATACTTTTGTTTGTAGGGTTTTGATTTATGGCGGCTAAAAAGAATTTGTGCGAGAAGTGTACGGGTATGTGCTGTAGATATATAGCGTTTCCAATCGAGACGCCAGAGGATAGAAGCGACTACGATGACATCAGGTGGTACCTCTGTCATGAAGATATTAGTGTCTTTGTTGAAGACGATCAATGGTATGTTAGTGTGCGCAACAAATGTAGATATCTAGATGAGAAAACGTACAAGTGTCTTGATTATGAAAATAGGCCAGAGATTTGTCGTAATTTCGAGGCTGATGGTTGTGAGTTTGAAGCGGAAGAGTTTGGCTATGAGCTTCACTTTACTGATGATACGCAGATGCAGGAATATATCAGAGTCAAGTTTGATAACAACCTAACAAAACGCGGAAAAGAAAAGTTGTCTAAGAAGGCTAGTAAAACTAGCAAGACTAGAAAAAACAAAAAGGCAAAGAAGTAAGTGATTTGTCTTCTAGAATGAAGGGTTTGCAATGAAGATACCACCGGTAAAGGGTACTAGAGATTTCTATCCAGAGCAGATGCGTCTGCGCAATTGGATTATTGACGGCTGGAAAGACGCTTCAATTCGAAACGGATTTCTAGAGTATGATGGACCAATATTTGAATATCTCAAGATGTATCAGGTTAAAAGTGGTGATGAAATTGTAGAGCAACTCTTTTCGTTTGAGGATAGAGGTCAGAGACTTTTAGCTATTAGGCCTGAGATAACTCCAACACTAGCAAGAATGGTTAATCAGCAGATAAACTCACTGCCAAGGCCTATCAAATGGTTCTCTGTTCCGCGTGTTTGTAGGGCGGAGAGGCCGCAAAAGGGCAGGCTGCGCGAGTTCTTTCAGTGGAATATAGATATTATTGGCGTAGATGAATTGATTGCCGATGCAGAGGTTATTTTCTGTGCCATAGATTATATGCGTCAAGTGGGGCTAACTAGCGATGATGTTGTGGCGAAGATTTCATCAAGAAAAATGCTCGCTGCTATTCTAGACTTGATTGGCATTGCCCCGCAAGAGCTAACCGGTGTTTATACGACCATGGACAAACGCGCAAAGCTAAGCGATGAGGCGTTTGAGGAGTTGCTAGAAAAACAACTGCCAGACAAACAAAAGCAGGCAGAGGTGATAAAGCTGATGGCAGTAACTAGCATCAATGAGATTGAAGAGATATTCGAGCTTAACGAGGCTGCGCAGGCGGCAGTCGATGAGCTAAAGGAGCTCTTTAGGCTCTTGGATATGATGGGCGTTTCTGATTTTTGTAGCTTTGATATTAGCATAGTCAGGGGATTGGCGTACTACACTGGCGTTGTGTTTGAAGTTCACGACAAACTCGGCGAGCTAAGAGCTGTTTGTGGTGGTGGTCGCTACGATAATCTTCTCAAAGATTTTGGTGGTCCAAGCGTCTCGGCAACCGGTATGGGTATGGGCGACTGCGTTCTTGAGATTTTACTAGAGAATAAGGGTCTGTTGGATAACGCAAGAAAACCTCTAGGTGTGGACTACTACATAGCTGCACTCGATAAGGAACTAGTCGAAGCATCGTTCGAGATTGCGGCAAAGTTAAGGGCAAAGGGACTATCTGCAGAATTTGCGTATAAGCCAATCAAGATGAAAAAGCTAATGAAGCAGGCTTCAAATCTAGGCGCTAAGCACTGCATTGTGCTAGGTCAAGAATTTATAGAATCAAAAGAACTAGTCGTTAAAAATATGGCATCCCAAGAACAAAAAAATATGTCGCTTGATGCTCTTTTGGCTCAACTGCGCTAAGAAAATTAGTGGTTAGCGGTCAGTGGTTAATGGTAATCAACTAACCGCTAACAACTAAATCAGTCTCTATTTTCGAAATGCACAAAATCTATCAAAAAGACAGCGCCCAATAGGATTGCTTTCTTTTGGGTCTCTAACTCTTTTGGGTAGGTGACTCCGAAATTGTCAGCGTCTGTTGCCATTTCTGTTAGAAGCCCTGAGAATTTCTTTGTTATCTTTCCAATCTCTCTATTATCTTGGATG
The DNA here is from genome assembly GCA_027078365.1 of Phycisphaerae bacterium. Taxonomy (GTDB): domain Bacteria; phylum Planctomycetota; class Phycisphaerae; order Sedimentisphaerales; family Sedimentisphaeraceae; genus S145-28. The sequence goes on along the minus strand of JALWYQ010000022.1, from coordinate 3,617 downwards.
ATATTGAATGTCCATGGATGCAGGATTGGGCCAAATAGAGAGAAAACTTCTCTGCCGCTATTATCGTAGATAGCGTAGTTGCGCCTCAGGATTGAAAATTTCCGAACGACCTTTCCAAGCAATCTATCCTGCGCATCGTAAATTGATATCTCTCTGAAGTAGAATCTAAACGGGCTCTTGAGTTTTAGAGCAATTTGGTTTGCGTTATCATAGACATGCATCTCAAAAGGACGCCACGCCTTCAACCACATTCTAATGAACATGTTGCCTTTAACCTCTGCGGCGAAGTAGAGTTCTCTGCCATCTTCTGTTGAGATTGAATATCTATTCTTTGTTTCAAATCCAGTTACGATCTCGACCAATTCTTTTTTCTGGCGAATCATCAGGGAAGTTGTGGTGTTTAGTGAGTCCATTAGTTTTTGCTCCTTATAGGATTATTCGTAAACAGAAAGACTCACTCTATATAATCTTACTTTGTTTGTAAATATGTATTTGCAGATTGAAATAAATTCGTGCATTAGTGGCTAATTTAGAATCAGAAGGCAACTGTTCTAACGCGACATACGCAAAGGGATTAAAGGGGCGATTGAGTTGGAAGTTGCAAGCGAAGTCGATTAACGCTGCGGAGTTGAATCCTTAACCTTTAACAGAGGTGTTGCTCCTCTGGAGCTAGGAGGGGAGAGGGGCTGTGTCCTTCGGGGTTACAAAGATATCGCCCCTCTTGGGCTATGAAGGTGTAAGGCTATATTTCCTACGCTGATTATGCCGCAAATGCTCCGTAGGAGCAAACCCTTTGTAACCCGAAGGGGATAAAAAGTGCCCATCATCCAGCCCCAGAGGGGCGGCATCTCTGTAGAAAAAATGACATGCAACAAACAGATTAGCTCCGTTAGGTGCGGCATCTTAATCTTTGTAAAGTTTGCCCAGTTGGGGCTCCGCGTTCTCGGGAATTCATCCTCTTTATGGCAAAATATCTTTTAGAGTTTTAATAAAATAAGTTCCTCTGATCCGTTTCGTTTGCGTCTCTCGCGTCTTTTGCGTTCCTTTGCGTGAAATAAATCGTAAAACTGGGACACCTGCAACCGACCGGAGGCCGAACCAGTCCCGGTTTTACTCTTGATGTTTTGGGTTAGAGCGGTAAAATCAGGACTCAAGGTTTGGTTCTTAAGGAAAGGTGAAAGAATGAATTATGCAGTAATAATGGCAGGTGGGACTGGGAAGAGGCTTTGGCCGCTTAGTAGGAAATCTCACCCAAAACAGGTGCTAAAACTCATTGATGGTCAAACACTCTTGCGCAAGTGCTACGACAGGCTTACCCCAACATTCGACAATGAGCATGTAATCGTTCAATGCAATGGGGAGTTTACTGAACTGATAAAGAAAGAACTTCCTGAACTCGGCGCCGAAAATATCATTGCAGAACCCGCCGTGCGCGATACGGCTGCTGCGATTGGTCTTGCCGCTAGTGTGATTTCTAAGAGAGACCCTAGCGCTACAATGCTTGTCGTTACTGCAGACCAAGTCATAGAGCCAATCCGTGATTTTAGCTCGGTTGCCTCTGATGCGATTGAATATGTAAATCAAAATCCAGATTCGCTCTTAACTTTCGGAATCAAGCCAACCTCGCCGAGTAGCCAGTTTGGTTACGTTGAGTATGGAGAGTGTGTTAAAACGTTTGATTCGGGTAATGCCGTTTGTAAGGTGAATTCGTTCAAGGAAAAACCAGACACTGAAACTGCCAAGCGTTATATAGCAACGGGAAATTATAACTGGAACTCTGGAATGTTTGCTTGGAAAGCTAAGACCATCCTAGAGCGTCTTTACGTGAATTTGCCAGACATAAAAGCGCCGCTAGTTAAGATTGCAGATGCTTGGGATACTCCGCAGAGAAATAGCGTTTTAGAATCCGAGTTCTTAAACGTTCCAAAAATAAGTATTGATTATGCTGTCATGGAAAAAGACGACAAAGTTTACTCAATCAAGCTCGACGCGTCTTGGCTGGATCTTGGTTCGTTTGAGGCTCTTAGAGAAATCCTTAATCCAGATGAGAATGGCAATGTTGTAGCTGCCGCCAAGAGTGAGCTTTTAGATTGCAAGGATAGTATATTTGTAACAGAGGATAACGGCCATATAATCGCCGCTATCGGGATTGAGAATTTGATTGTCGCCCACAGTAAGGACGCAACTCTAATATGCCCAGCAGGCGAATCTGGAAGGCTAAAAGAGCTTTTAGATAAAATCGAGAAAAATGGTGGCTCGCAGTATTTATAAATTTACTAGCGTAGTAGAATAAGAAAAACAGAGCTTGGAATTAATGAAATATCTAGCTATTGATTATGGTGGAAAACGTACTGGTGTTGCGATTTGCGATGAGTTTGAAATAGTCGTATCTCCTTACAAGATTCTCCAAAGTGATGCGCAGCTTGTTCGCTCGCTTGCAAAGATTATCGAAGAGGAGCAAATCGAAGAGATTGTCGTTGGCCTTCCGTACAATATGGATGGTAGCGAGGGGGCTCAAGCAAAAAAAGTACGAGAGTTTGCCAAGGAGCTAGCTACGGTTACAGAAAAAAAGATTCACTTCCAAGACGAGCGGCTAAGCAGTTTTGCGGCTAAGGATATGCTAAGCCCAGCAGAACTTGGTTGGCGCAAGCGCAAGAAACTTTTGGACGCGGTCGCCGCAGCGAATATTTTGAGGGCTTTTTTAGATAATGAATGATGATGTAAAACAAAATACTATCTTTGCCAATTCAGATGACGAGTTCGCAAGGGCGGCTCTTGAGGTGTTTCTTACTCGAGCAAAAAAAGTAATCGAGCAAGAGGGCGTTTTTAATGTTGCAATCTCTGGCGGCAATTCTCCCATTCCTTTCTTCAAGGCTCTAGCCAATGTGAAAAAATCAGACGGTTTTAGATGGGAGAGCGTTCATCTGTTCTGGGTGGATGAGCGGTGCGTCTCAATTGATTCTAGTGATAGTAATTACAAATCAGCGTATGACACTTTTATCTCTAAGGTTGACTTGCCAAGCGCAAATATTCACAGAATAAAAGCCGGTGAGAACGACCCACCAACGGCTGCGCAGCTTTATAAGGAAGAGATTGTAAATCATTTTGGTCTAGAGCAAGACCAAGTGCCTAACTTTGATTTAATTCTTCTTGGTATGGGCGATGATGCGCACACAGCGTCACTGTTCCCAGATAATAAAGTGCATGGCATCAAAGGCGAAATAGTGATGCCCGTCTTCCTCTCACAAGGTAAATTAGACAGGGTAACCATTAGCGCAGACGTCATTCAAGCCGCAAAAGAGATTGTAGTGTTAATGAAACCAAAATCAAAATATCAGTTACTAGAGACTCTCCTCGTCGCAGATGTAAACGAAAAGAAATATCCAATCCAATACCTCTGGCCAGTTTTGTATAAGGTTACGTGGATTGTTGGTTAGTTACAAAGGGATCGCACCTAACGGAGCTAGAGGTTGGGGTCGCTTTTTATCCCCTTCGGGGTTACACAGATGTCGCCCCTCTGGGCATACGCGTCAACTTAAGACGCGTAATCAACTCTTCACAAATGACTTAGCTTTCTTTTTTCGTTTCAACACAAATGTGTTTCTGTCCTGAATAAG
>JALWYQ010000021.1:914-1724 GCA_027078365.1 Phycisphaerae bacterium | reverse complement strand
GCTGATAGATGTATTGACCTTAAAAATGAAGCAGCACCTGAAGCAGAGTTTGATGTCTTAATTGATGCAGCTGGTATTATAACAAAAATCCATGATTTCATACCAATGGTTAAACCTGGTGGAACATTTGGCATTTACGGAATAGACGCTTCTAAAGAGCAGGTTGTCTTTAATGGTTTTGGTAGCGGCTTACACTTTGCATTCCACAATAGCGATGAGGCAAACCCTCTAGTGCATGATGCTTGTGTATCATTAGTAGATAAGGGCTTTATCGATTTAAGTGATTTCCATTCTGCAATTATGCCGTTCTCTCAGGCTCCAGAGGCTTATAAGCTGCTTAAAGCAAGAAAAGAATCTAAGATAGTGCTAGAAGCGCAGAAATAATTAAAATATACAACGCTAGAGTGACTAACTCTGCATGACAATACAAAAGGAAAGATTATAATGAGTGAACAAATAAATGTAGCTGTATTAGGCCTTGGTAATATGGGGGCTACACATGTCAAGGCAGCAGTGGAATCGCCTTGGGTTTCAAATATCATAGGCTATGAACCAGACGCAAAGAGAGCCCAAGAAAGAGGTTCGGAGCTCAAAATTAAGACGACAAATAATTTAGATGAGATATTAAATGATTCATCCATCAGCCTAATTTATATCGCAACTCCAAACCCAACACATGTTGATCTCACCATCAAAGCCCTAAGAGCTGGCAAGGCAGTTTTGTGCGAAAAGCCAATGGGAGAATCTCTTGAAGAAGCGAGAAGGATGATAGCGGTTCAGCAAGAAACTAATGGCTGGTTACAACTTGGC
>JALWYQ010000021.1:0-904 GCA_027078365.1 Phycisphaerae bacterium | reverse complement strand
ACTTGGCTTTGAGATGCATTACAGTAATTTATATACAAAAGCCAAGGAATGGATTGACCAAGGACTTATTGGAGACCCTGTCAATACACACTGCCGGTATTACTGCAGTGAATTCCATAAAAAGAATACCTGGCGCAGCAACAGTGAGGGGTCTTTGATTGGTGAAAAACTCTCTCATTACCTAGATGGACAAAGATGGTTCATGGGGAGTCCGGTTGAAAGTGTTTATTCCATAACAGCCCCAAAAGTCGTTGGCTACTTTAATCATCCAGACAATCATCAAATCAACATACATTTTGCCAATGGAACTATCTCAACTCTAATTTTCAATATGTTCTTACCTGAGACAGATGCTGTTGACCCTCTGCTAGAGGTTATGGAAAAACAGGCCGATGACGGTCATTATCTTCAGTATCATATCTTTGGAACAAAGGGTGCAATAGAAACTGATGTGTTTAAAAGACGTATTCGCAGATGGAAGTTTACTGATGGGCCTGAACAATTGGTTAGTGAAATTGCTGAGACTATTCATTTCAAGAAAGAAGACGATCTTGAGTGGTTCCATAATGTGCATGGTCAGAACATACGCGTTTCAGAATTAGTAGCTAAGGGTTTGCCTCCTGAGACTCCAATTCTTGATTCTTACGAATCAATGAAGCTGTGTTTTGCAGCAGAACTCTCAGAAAAAGAGCACCGCATTGTAAAACTATCTGATATTAAATAAACAGATATCATACATAAAAGCAGGGTCTATATAGTCCAAATGGCGATATAGACCCTGCTTTAATTTTGCTATTTAAAAAACTCTCACAGCAAGATTGGTCTTGCATAAATATCCACTATTGGATACGTGTAAATTCAATTGTTTTTATCAAAAACGAATCAAAAGAATTATCACCAAGGC
>JALWYQ010000020.1 GCA_027078365.1 Phycisphaerae bacterium | reverse complement strand
GCCATGGGAAGAAAACACCTAGCTGCGCGTCGCCCTGACTTGTACCGAGATATTATTGGTGCGCCAAATGACAACCCAGTTATTGACCCAAGCTGGGATTTGGAGAAATAGAAGGACCAAAAGTGATTTCCACGAGCAGCATTCTTGAACAATGGGGGGCAACCTAGAAAAAAATGACCAGAATTAAAACAGCAATATTGCTTTCGGCATTTATAACAGTTTTAAGTTCTTGCCATAAAGGCAAAGTTAGCAAGATTGGTGAAAATGAAAAAGCTAAGTGGATAAGAAATGCTTTTGCGAGTATTGAAGGTAATAAATACCCAAGAATAAAGGCTGTTTCTTGGTGGAATGAGAATTGGGATGATGATGGAAAGGAAGTTAAATTACGTATAGATTCCTCGCCAGAGAGTCTCGATGCATACCGCCAATGCGTTAGTTCTAATACGTTTATTACAAGGGCGAAATTTCAGAATGGCAAATTGGTTGCGCCTGTTAGTGGAATTTACCTCTCTGCTTTCCCTGATTTTGGTGGAACAGAAGATATTGTTACTGCTGATAGGATTAATGAGTTTATTGAATTATCAGATAAAGATATTGTCTGGGCTTACTTCTCGAACAATTGGACAGATGGAATTAGTTTTCCATCTGATGCAGTCAAAACAATATCGTCAACGGGAAAAATACCATTCATCCGACTTATGCCGCGAACTAGCTATGAAGAAAACGTTGCAGATTCTCTCTTTTCAATGCAAAAAATCATCGATGGCGATTTTGATAATGAACTAACACAATGGGCAAGAGATGCCGCCAATACAGGTATTCCGCTTCTTGCAGAATTTGGAACAGAAGTCAACGGCAGTTGGTTTCCTTGGAACGGGCTATACAATGGCGCAGGCAAAACTAACACTTACGGAGATAGCTCTATCGCAGACGGCCCTGAAAGATTTCGCGATGCTTACCGCCATATCATTGATATCTGCAGAAAAAACGGAGCGACAAACATAACTTGGTTTTTCCACATAGACACCGATAGCGAACCCGTTGAGGCATGGAACAATTTCGAAAATTATTATCCAGGCGATGATTATATTGATTGGATTGGAGTTAGTGTGTATGGACTCCTAGAGGAAGACGAAGAATCTTCTGAGTTTTCTGAGAAATTAGATAAGGTCTATCAACGCATGACAAAACTTACGGATAAACCTATGGCTGTCTTGGAATTTGGCACAATAGAACAAGATAAAAAATAATACGAACGCTTAGCTTCACAAAGCCCTTATGCCCCTACTATTCAAAGGCGATATGTCTGAGAAAGGAAATGCTGTGAACAAAAATATTTTATTGAGATTGAGTCTGATAGCAACTTTGTTTATAGCTTCACAGGGCAATTGCCAAACAACACTCTCAGGGGCAAGCAAAGAGATGCCCACTCTTTTATTTAAGTCTGGTTTTGAAAAAGGCGTCTACTTAGCTTCACCGTGGAAAGATAACGATGGATGCTGGTATCAAGATATCAAGGGCTCAGACAATAAAAAATTCTCATGGCCAATCACCCTATGGGATAGCCGTGGAATATTTCAGGTCCTTGTAGATAGCAAACGTAATTCAAAAGAATATATCCAGAATAAAATCGTGACGGTAGAAGGCCATGATGGCAAACCAACCAAAGCAATGTTTTCTGAAATAATAAAAGCTGACGATAACGGCTGTACGCAGGACCCTTACCTTATTGATGATGCCAAGGAGGATGGGGATTTATATGTTAAATACTGGTTGAAATTTCCAGCTAATCTCTCCAAAATATTAGGCGACGGTTCAAATGATGATGGATGGTGTACTTTCTTTGAATGGAAAACCGCTGGAGATTATAGAGTTGCTGCTTATATATATATCGACGATAAAGGCAGACCGTATTGGTATGTCCATGGTGATAATGTAGCAAAAGATAATTATGGAAAGTATAAAGAGTTCTGGGCAGAAGAGAACCATTCCATTCCTGTTCCCGAAAACAAATGGTTCAGCGTTGAGTTCTTCTGGCATCGTAGTACCGGAAACGACGGGCGTTTTCTGTGGGCGGTTAATGGGAATATAGTAGCCGATCATTACGGTCCTAACAAGATATCAAAACCGATTAATAGGATTATGCTTTTCACTGTGTATTCTGGAAAATATCCCTTATCTCAATATGTTGATGATATAGAAATCTGGAATGGATTACCACATAACAATTTTGTGGAGACAGCGTCTAATAACGCACATCATAAATTACAATGTAAACAACGCTAATGACGCAAGAAGAGTCAATTAACGTTAGGGAGTTAAGAACAATTCTAATAATTACTTTTGAGCAGTAAGTAGAAAATCTTCTTAATCCGGCCACCAAGACAAATGAGCCTTGTTTGTAGAAATAGTTGCATTTGTCTAACACTCTCCGACAATAAAAAGATTCAGCTGTCTGTCAAAATGAATTTCTAGAGGCGCCTTGAAAAACATTCGCAGTTTTGACAAGTTTACGATACAAGAATTTAAACTATGGCAAAGTAGCAAGGTCTGCTAGAATTGAGAATATACATCTCATTAATCGCTTTGATGCGTAACTTTGCTTGACTTATTGGCAAAATACGAGTACAAGAGAGATTCGGAGAGTAGAGAATTGAGCCATCTATTTTAGAATATACATCGGATTCAGTGGTTGGATTCGAAAATCATTTACAATAGGCTCTATACTACTAGAGTAATTTTCTGATATTTTTTGAAGGGATCATCATGAAGAAGTTATTATGTGTCTTGTTTTTCCTGTCTATGTCCATTTTGCAGGGCTGTAGTTGCCAGACTTGGAACAATTTTTGGGGCAACGGCCCTGTAAAACCTGGTTGTGAGAAAAAACTCTTTTTCGATAAGGACTGCAAGCTTGCAACAACAAAGCCAGCACCTGTTAAATCAGCTCCCAAAGTAACACCAAAGCCAAAGTCTAAGCCAGTTGCTAAGCCTGTACAAACTCAGAAAACAATTGCTACTACCAGTTGTGGTCCTGCCAGTGTTACAATGGATTACCCATGCCAAAATTGTAGCATTATACGCTTAGATAAAGTTATGCCAAGCGAAGTTTTGCTAAATTCGCCATTTGACTACTCCATAAAGGTCACTAATGTAACTGATATGATAGTCGCTAATGTTGTGGTGAAAGAACACATCCCTGGAAATCTTAGCATCAAAGAGACTAATCCATCAGCAAATAAAGACGGTGACTTTCTTGTATGGAATTTAGGGACATTTGCACCTAAACAAAGCAAACAAATCATCATTTCAGGAACTGCTGCAAATATCGATTGTATTAAAACTTGTGCAGCGGTCACCTACATTTTGCCTGCTTGTGCTAACGTCAAAGTTGTTCAACCTGCACTTAGATTGGAAAAGATAGCTCCTGCAGAAGCATTGCTCTGCGATCCTATTCCTGTAAAATTCATTATCACAAATACTGGAACAGGTTCTGCAAAGAATGTTAAGATTGAGGATGTTCTTCCTACCGGTCTCGAGACTGCTGATGGAAAAAATAGCCTGATCTTTGATGCTGGCACACTGGCATCTGGACAATCTCGTCAGTTCTCCGCTACACTTCATGCAATTAAAACTGGTGAGTATGTCAATGAAGCTAGCGCAAGTTCATCGTCAGGCTTAAAAGCAACAGCACAAGCAGCAACTATTGTGCGTCAGGCCGTTCTGACAATTACTAAGACTGCCCCAAAGACTCAGTATCTTGGTCGGTCAGTATCTTACGGCATAACTGTTAGCAATAAAGGTGACGCCCCTGCTGAGGATCTTGTTGTAGAAGACCAATTACCTCGTGGAGCCAAACTCTTATCAATAAGCGATGGCGGCAAAGCTGTTGATGGTAAGATCAAGTGGAATCTTGGCACTCTTGCAAAAGGCAAAGCCCGTAAGCTTAGCGTAAAAGTAATGCCTCAAACAGCCGGAACTTTCACAAATACTGTAAGTGCAGTGGCTGAATGTGCTGGAAGCGTAAAGGCTTATGCTAAAACAGTAGTTGCAGGTATCCCTGCGGTACTTCTTGAGGTTGTTGACCTATCTGACCCTATTGAAGTAGGTAATCAGACCACATATGTAATTACAGCTACCAACCAAGGTACAGCGGCGGACAAAGACATCAGCATCGTTTGTACCCTTGAAGATAATGAGAAGCTCATATCTGTAAGTGGTTCAACAAGAGGAACACTTAAGGGTAATAAGATCACCTTTGCACCACTGCGTAGCCTAGCGCCTAAGGCACAGGCTTCATGGCGTGTTGTTGTCGAAGCGGCTAAGGCCGGAGATGTTCGCTTTAAGGTTTCTATGAACACCAAGAATCTTGATCGTCCTGTTGAAGAAACTGAAGCCACACGTTTATATAAATAAGTAAGCATGTTTTGTGGTACCACGGTAATATTACCGTGGTACCTTTTTTTGCTTGCCTATAAAACTGTATACTCGGAAGGACATTCAATATAAAGACCTCAGCAACCTTAGTTTCGTCTCTATTGATTATTACCTATAGTTTCAGCTTGATAGATAGCAAAAATACTCAGGAAGAAAAATTACTGCTAAAACAACAGTTTCCAAAACAGAAGTAACAGCACTCAAAGCTAGTTTAGCCAATGTTATGGCTGAAGAAGAAAAACTTAAACTAACCACTGTTACAGAAGCTCGTGATAAACTAAAAATTGTGGCCGATCAAGTCAAGAACGCCAAGAAACAACTCTCAAGAATTATTAAAGAGAGAGAGTCCACACGTGCAAAAGTAGCAAAAATAACAAGTGATATCAAAAGCTTGAAAAACAAATGGAAGCTTAACTAAGAAATATTAACTTGCTTATGGAACAAAATAAGAAACGCAAGATACGATTAATAAATTCAAAAAACTCTTCCCAACGGAGTTGAAATGCTAAAACTCCCCAAGTTATAATTACAATGACACCATTAAAACCTAGAAATTTACGGTATTGCTAGCATAATTTTTTAAGAAAGGAAAAAAATGGAAAAGCTTCCTGAAATAATTCATGGATATCTAGTTACCTATGGATTAAGAATAGTAGTTGCTGTTGTAATATTTGTTGTGGGAAAATGGATTGCAAAACTGATATCAAAATTAATTGGTAAAGGAATGACTAGAGCCAAAGTAGATAAGACTTTGGTGAATTTTGTACAGCATTTGTGCTACATCGCATTGCTAGCCTTTGTTGTTATTGCAGCATTAGACAAACTGGGCATTCAGACCAATTCGTTTATAGCGATTATCGGTGCCGCTGGCTTAGCCATTGGTTTTGCATTGCAAGGTTCTTTGTCTAATTTTGCCGCTGGAGTCTTGATGCTTATATTTAAGCCTTTCAAGGTAGGTGATTTTGTAGAAGTAAGCGGTGTGTCTGGAACTGTAGAAGAGGTACAGATATTTAATACTATACTAGCGTCACCGGATAATAAACAAGTTATTATCCCAAATTCCAAGGTGACAGGCAGTAATATTTTTAACTATTCAGTTAATGGCACCAGACGTGTCGATTTAGTAATTGGTGTTTCTTACGAAGACGATCTTAAGAAAGTCCAGAAAGTAATCGAACAGGTTGTTGCTAGTGACGACAGGGTTCTTCAAGACCCTGCTGTTAAAATAGCGGTTTCTGAACTTGGCGATAGTAGTGTTAATTTTGTCGTTCGTCCTTGGGTCAACACCGACGACTACTGGGATGTTTACTTTGATTTGACAAAAAATCTCAAATTAAGTCTCGATGAGAATGGCATCTCAATACCATATCCACAGCGTGATATTCATATGATACCAAATGATGCATAATCTACCACATTAGCCCTCAAGTCTTGTCTTGTGGGCTATTTTGTTTATTAGAGCCTTGTTGTATAAATAATTCCAAATTCTCGATTATAATCATATCAATGGATTACACGAAGAAAGGAGACAAAAACCGTGGATAGTATTCGCATTGCTGCTGCGCAGTTTGAAATGAAAAACGGCGACAAAGATTACAATCTTGCCGCGATGGAACGACTTGTCGCGAAAGCTGTAGATCTTGGCGCTGAAGTCGTCTCTTTCCACGAGGCCTGTGTTCCAGCCTATTCTTTTATTAGACATGCAACCAAAGAGACAATCCATGAAT
>JALWYQ010000019.1 GCA_027078365.1 Phycisphaerae bacterium | reverse complement strand
ACAAATGACTCTGTCTTGAACATGAACAACTGTAAAATTTATTCAAATGTGAGGGATGGTGTTTATTGCTATTACTCACAACCAACAATCACAAACTCTGTGATTTACGATAATGGTAGTGGTAGCTATCTCAATCACCCATATTACGGAATCAACCTTGACGAGGTCGCCGAAGACTCAAAGATACAGAATTGCACAATTGTAAAGAACCACAGAGAAGGAATTAATTTTTACGGTACAGATTCACCTATTATTGAAAATGATATTATCTGGTTCAATAATGCATCAGGTGGGTTCGTAGACTTCGCAGGTATTGCAGAATCTGATTGTTCGTACTGCTGCATTTCTGACCCTAATGATCCTAATGCCATTAACACAACTTTTAATGCGCATAACAATCTTCGCAGTAACCCTGATTTCAGATATCAAGATGATGGATCTACTAATTTCCATCTATCTGCAGATTCTCCTTGCAAAGATACTGGTAATCCAAGCGGTTCTTTTACTAGTGAAGATTTTGATGGAGAGCCAAGGGTTAATTCAATCGTTGATATTGGTGCTGACGAAGTTTGGGAAAATATAGCGGATCTTAATCAAGATGGCATCGTGGATCTCCTAGATTTTAGTATTGAGGCTAATTCGTGGCAAACAGTTAGCGGGGCTACTGGCTGGAATCCTATATGCGATCTTCATCCAATCGCTAATGGTGATGGAGATGTTGACGAAGATGATCTTTTAGTATTTTATGATAATTGGCTCTGGCAGGCAGGTTGGAGAAGCCAAGATTATGTAGCTCAATCTCAGTCTGCGCAGCCAACTCAGCCTGCTCAATTAACCGCATTAAGCAAGAGTGCTTCACCAGAATCTACACTTGAATCAACTGATGAGATAAACCTTCTCGATAAGGCGCTTGATATTTATACATCGCTAAGATTGCTTGATGATATTTGGGAAGAAGATCCTACATTCCAAGGTGCAATAGAACCTGATAGATGGTTTAAGTTCAGAGATAGCGTAGAAGATAGTCTCAAAGCTATCAGAGATAGTGTAGATAATCTCAAAGCTACTGACGATCAGATTGATCAAGAAAAAAAGTAATAGATAACTTTGGAAAGCAAGAGTAATAAAGCCCCCCGAGCTTAGGCAAAGGGGGCTCTTTTGATTTCAGCGTAGCGTCTATACAAAATACTTCAGCCTTAAAGAAGGTGCTGGTGGTAGTTGAATTTAGAAAAATAAAACAAGTTCTTCTATTCCGTTTCGTTTGCGTCGCCTGCGTCTATTGCGTCCCTTTGCGTTAAAGCAGTTAAAAAGGTATGCAAATCCAAGTCTCAAGCGTTATTCACCGCTTACTCACGATTCCAAACACCATCGCCCCCCTTCATGTCCTTCAAGCTCTTCATGGTAAATATCTTTCCAGGGTTTTATAAAATAAGTGGTTCTAATCCATTTCGTTTGCATGTTATTTTGGAATGTATTGAATATTGGCTGATGTTTTTTCTGAAAAAAGCTGGCGTTTTTGGCTAAAAACGCATATTGTACTGTGTTGTGAAATTTGCCGCAGATAACTTGGAGGTATTATAATGGCTAGTGACAAACTTATAGTATTCGATACAACGCTACGAGATGGTGAACAGGCTGCTGGGACCAGACTTGGTCTGCGCGAAAAGCTTGAGATTGCTCATCAGCTCGCTAGATTAGGCGTTGACGTTATTGAAGCTGGCTTTCCAATATCTTCTCCGCAGGACTTTGAAGCGGTTAATACCATCGCCAAAGAGGTTAAAGGTGTTACTATCTGCGGTCTTACACGTGCAGTAGAGAAAGACATTGATGTTGCCGGTAAGGCTCTTGCTCCAGCGGCAAAATGCAGAATTCACACGGGGCTTGGAATTAGCGATATCCATATTGCCAGCAAATTCCGTGATAATAAGTATGGCAAGACGCTAGAAGAAAAGAAACAGCGTGCTCTTGAGATGGGAGTTGCGGCTGTTAAGAGGGCAAGAGAGTACACTGATGATGTTGAATTTTACTGCGAAGATAGCGGTCGTGCGGATAAAGACTATCTCTTTAAGTTGGTTGAAGCAGTAATTGATGCCGGAGCAACAACCATTAATATTCCAGACACAACGGGCTATTCTATTCCTGCCCAATATGGTGCTATGATTGCCGATATGATTGCTAAGATACCAAATAGCGGTAAGGCAATCTTTAGTGTGCATTGTCACGACGATCTTGGAATGAGCGTTGCAAACTCTCTAGCTGGTGTGCAAAATGGTGCCCGCCAGATTGAGGGAACAATCAACGGCATTGGTGAGCGTGCTGGTAATGCCTCTCTTGAAGAGATGGTGATGGCTATTCGTACTAGGCAAGATTATTTTGAAGTCGATTCAAGCATCAATGCGAAAGAATTTTATAAAACTAGCAGGATGGTTTCAGAGATGCTTGGTATGCCAGTTCCTCCAAACAAAGCGATAGTTGGAGCTAATGCGTTTGCGCATAGTAGTGGAATTCATGTTGATGGTGTAATCAAGAATCCGCTTACCTATGAAATTATAGCACCAGAAGAGGTTGGCTCGCCAAAGAGTGCGGTTGTTCTTACCGCAAGAACTGGTAGGGCAGGATTAAAGCATAGGCTAGAAGAGCTTGGCTATTCTCTCAATGAAGAAGAGCTAGAGCAACTCTACCAGAGATTCCTTGAAGTTGCAGACAAGAAAACAGAGGTATTTGATGAAGACCTTGCCGCCCTTATTGGCGATGAGATTAGAAGTGTTGAAGAAGCTTATGAGCTTAAATATCTCCACGTTGCCTGTGGAACTGGAACGCTACCGACGGCTAGCGTTCGAGTTAAAACGGAATCAGGTATTAAGCAGGCTGCGGCATGCGGGGATGGCCCTATTGATGCAGCATACGAGGCGATTCGTCAGGCTACTGGGCAAAATCCAGAGCTCCATAGCTATTCGATTCGCGCGGTAACCGGTGGTAAAGAAGCGATGGGCGAAGCTAGCGTTAAGATTCTAGACTCAAACGGTGATTCCGTAATGGGTAGAGGTGTTTCGACTGATATTATTGAAGCAAGTGCTAGAGCCTATATGGACGCTATTAACAGAAAGATAAATAGAGAAAATAAAAAGAACTAGAGTGTAACCATTCTTCAGACTCACTAATTTTATGAGTTCTGTACTGATATTAAAATTTAAAATTGGATTCGAAGGACTAATTTTATGGGTATGACAATTACTGAAAAAATATTAGCTAAGTCAGCAGGTAAAGAATCTGTTGCTCCTGGCGATCTTATAAATGCAAATGTAGATATCATGATGTGTCATGATGTTACAACTCCGCCAGCGATTTCTATGCTCGCTGAAAAGGGCATTGATGGTGTTTTCGACCCTGATAGAGTTGTTGTAACACCAGACCACTTCCAGCCAGCTAAGGATATCAAGAGTGCGCAGCTTCTAAAGCGTCTTGATACTTGGGCGAAAAGGAATAAAATCAAGAATTACTATCCAGTTGGTAGAGCTGGTGTTTGCCATGCACTTCTTCCAGAACAAGGGCATATTCGTCCTGGAGAGGTCATTATTGGTGGCGATTCACATACCTGTACATACGGCGCTTTTGGCGCATTTAGTACTGGAGTGGGCTCAACCGATTTGGCAGCTGCGCTTGCTACCGGTGAGCTTTGGTTTAAGGTTCCAGAGAGTATGAAATTTGTTCTAAATGGCTCTTTGCCTACAGGCGTTTATAGTAAAGATATTATCATTGCTATCATCACTCGTATTGGCACAGACGGTGCGCTCTACAGGGCTATGGAGTTTGTAGGTTCGACAATCGAAGAGATGAGTATGGAAGCAAGAATGACCATAACCAATATGGCTATCGAAGCAGGCGGCAAGAGTGGTATTATTGCCTTTGACGATACAACAAAAGAATACCTTGACGGCCGTTTGAAAAATGATGCAGCTTACGATGTATTCACTTCGGATGCGGACGCTAACTATCACAGCGTTGAAGAGTTTGATATTGCCAGTCTTGAGCCAATGGTTGCTCTTCCTCACTTACCAAGTAACGGTGTTACAATCGGTGACTGCGCTGGCGAAGTAATGGATCAAGCCTACATTGGTAGCTGTACCAACGGGCGTATTGAGGACTTACGCATTGCGGCTGAATTTATGAAGGGCAAAAAGGTTGCGATTAGAACAATCGTGGTTCCTGCGACACCTGCAATCTGGAAGCAAGCTAACGATGAAGGTTTGCTAGATATCTTCTATGAAGCAGACTGTGTAGTATCAGCTCCAACATGCGGAGCTTGTCTTGGTGGATTTATGGGTATCTTGGCTGATAATGAAAAATGCGTAAGCACAACAAACCGCAACTTTGTTGGCCGTATGGGACACCCAACAAGTGGAGTATATCTAGCGTCACCTGCAACTGCAGCAGCAAGTGCAATAGAAGGAAAGCTAGTTGACCCACGCAAGTATATGTAGAGTAAAATATAATTTGATATTATGAGATTTAATCCGAAGGATTAGTTATGCCAATAGCACATGTTTATAAAAGAGACCATGTAAATACAGATGAAATTATACCAGCTCGTTACCTAAACACAGATGACGCTGCGGAATTAGCTCTTCACTGTATGGAAGACTTAGACTCTAAGTTTATGGATAAAGCTTCGGCTGGTGATGTTATTGTATGTGGCGATGATTTTGGTTGCGGCTCTAGCCGTGAACATGCCGTATGGGCAATTCAAGGTGCAAAACTTGGTGCAGTTATCGCTCAATCGTTTGCGCGTATCTTCTATCGTAACTGTATTAACTGTGGTTTTTATCCGATTGAGTTGCCAAATGCTTTAGAGTTAATTAACGATGGCGATGAGATTGAAATAGACTACGCCAACGGTGTTATTAACAACAAAACTCAAGGCAAAGAAATTAGCTTTAAGCCACTGCCAGATTTTGCTCTTGAGATTATAAATGACGGTGGTTTACTCAATCACATCGCTAAGAAGGTGTAGAATTTGCTACTCTATTCTACTTTAGCAAGATGAATTTTAAGACAGGAAAAAAACAATGGCAAAATATAAGATTGCAGTAATACCGGGTGATGGAACAGGTCCGGAAGTTATTGCTGAGGCGGTTAAGGTTTTAAAGGCAGCCTCGGATAAATATGGTTTTGAATTAGATATGACAGAGTACGACCTTGGTGGGCGTCGTTACCTTAAAACAGGTGAGACTCTATCAGATGAAACTCTCGACGAACTACGCGGTTATGACGCTATTTTGCTCGGTGCTATTGGGCATGTTGATATAGCGCCTGGAATTTTAGAGAAGGGTGTTTTACTCAAGGCTCGCTTTGGCCTCGATCAATACATCAACCTTCGTCCGGTACGCTTGTATCCTGGCGTTGAAAGCCCATTGGTGGGTAAAGGTCCTGATGAGATAGACTACGTTGTAATACGAGAAAATACCGGTGGTATCTACACAGGTGTTGGCGGAACAACGATGAAGGGTACTGCCAATGAGGTTGCAGTCCAGACAACCGTATATTCTCGTTTCCAAGTTGAGCGTTGTCTGCGTTATGCTTTCGAGTATGCGCGCAAGAATGGTAAGAAGGCACGCGGAAAGGGCGAGCATAATACTTTAGCCTTAATAGGTAAGACAAACGTTCTTACTGAAGTTTACGGGCTTTGGGATAGAGTCTTCAATGAGATTGGTGACGCAGAATACCCAGATGTTAAACGTGAATACTACCATGTTGATGCGGCTTGTATCTATATGGTGCAATGCCCAGAAATCTTCGACGTTCTTGTTACAGGTAATATATTTGGTGATATCATTACAGACCTTGGCGCTATAACTCAAGGTGGTCTTGGTATTGCGGCTGGTGGAAATATTAACCCAGAAGGCGTGAGTATGTTTGAGCCAATCGGAGGAACAGCACCAAGCTTTACAGGTTTAAATCAGATTAATCCACTAGCGGCAATCTGCTCTGGTGCAATGATGCTAGAGACTCTAGGCGAGAGTGAAGCAGCCAATAAGATTGAGGATGCTGTTCGCTGGGCAACAGCCAATAAGCTCAAAAGCATGGCCGCTAATGAAATGGGCTATGGAACAGACGAAGTTGGAGACATGGTTGCTCAGAAGGTTGCAGAGTAGTTAGCAGAAAATAAGTGATAAAAGGGTAGCTCTAATAATTGCTTTTGAGTAGCAAGTAGAAAATTTTTGTTGTCCGGCAAGGAAGACAAATTAGCTTTATTAGTAAATAAGGCGCCTTTTGTCTGACGCAGTTCGGCGACAAAAAGGTTCGCTTGTCTGCCAAAATGAATTGTTAGAGGTTCCCGCTAGTAAAAGCCCGTAGCATTTCGATGTTTCGGGCTTTTTTTCGGACTTACCCCTTGTTTAGACTATTCGAAATTGCTATACTAAATGGAGTTTAATTTTTGTAGGAAGAATAGAAAACCTTTGGGAAGAGGAAAGCTATGAGAAAATCAACATTATCTGTCTGTTTTTTAATTATCGTGTTTAGTATCACTGCTTGCGTTAGCGCAAATCCAGTTTCAGTTTTAGCGTCAAACGCTACCATAACTAAGGAATGCTCAAATGTACTGGGAGCCGTGCCTGTGTGCGAGGTTCTTAGCGATTGTTTGTGCGGGTCTCTAACACCGGCGGATGTATCTATTGTTCAAGAAAGTGGAAATGAATACATAGAGGTTCATTTATTTACCACGGATATTTTGTGTCAGATTCAAATAGAAAACATCTCGCTTACAATACCGCCTTCAGTTGTTCAGAGCTGGATTGGAAAATCAAATAGTAGCGATACCTTCGTTGCAGTTCCGAATGTCTTAACTGATTAGTCTTGTAGCTCTTGCGTGATTTAACGCTAAAGATGCTCGTCTTACCATAAAATCTGAAGTGTTTGAGTTTGTAATTCAGGTGGTATTGTTTAGTGCTTGAGAGTTTAAATTCCTAGATCTTTAATAAAAGATGTCGATTCTTTAGGGTAATCAGAGTTTAATTCAACGCAACAGCCTCAATCATCTGAGATTAACTGTGCAGGCACTTCAAGGCCGTGTTTGTTCATTAGCTCTTGGTTGCCAAGAATTTCTTTTCGGTTGCCAATCGCTATAATTTTACCACTGTCCATAAGCACGATTTTGTTGCATACTCTAGCGATGAAATTTACATTGCATGTTGCGATTATTAGGGTTTGACTCATTTGGTTGAGTAATTCTATAAGTTTGTTTTGGCTGCGCGGGTCTAGGCTAGAGTCTGGTTCGTCCATTGTTATAATCTCTGGCTTCATAGCTAAAACGGTTGCTATCGCCGCCGCTCTTTTTTCTCCCGCTGATAGGTGGTGTGGCTGCTTATCTTTTTTATCTAAGAGTCCAACGCTGCGCAGAGCTTCTTTGCTGCGCAGAATAACTTCTTCTTTGGATAAGCCCATATTTAATGGGCCAAAGGTAACATCATCAAATAGCCTTGGCATAAAGAGCTGGTCGTTTGGATTTTGAAATAGCACTCCGAGTTTTTGCCTTATTTTCTTGATGTTGTCCTTCGTACTTAACATTCCATCAATCTCGACTGGTGCTTGAGATTTGAGGAAATTTCCGATTGCTAGTAGTAGGGTCGATTTCCCTGCACCATTTGGCCCAACTATACCAACTCGTTCTTTGTGGGCTATATCAAGATTAATATTCTCAAGGGCGACTGTTGCGTCTGGATATTTGAATGAAAAGTCTTTAATTTTAACGGCTATTTTTGTCATTGCTGTAATAATTACCATAATATTGCTTTTAGCACAACTAGATATACGCATACAATTGTAGCGAAAAGCAAATCCTTGCCTCTGATTTTTTCTTGTGATAGTGTACGAATCTTGCCATCAAAACCTCTTGCTATCATAGCTAGATTCACTCGCTCGGATATGTCTAAACTTGAGATTAATATCGAACCAATCATTGCAGAGCGAATAGTTGCTTCCCGCCTAAAGCCAAGATATCTTAGGCTCCTAGCCGAGTATGACCGTAGATACCTACCAGAAACATCTATTAGGAGAAATATGTAACGATATAAAACTGCTAGCTGTAAGATTAGCAGTCTAGGTACATACATTTTTTCAAGGCCGTAGAGAAGAGAGCTAAATGGTGTTGTAGCAGTCAGGGCAGTTAATGCGCTCATTGTGAGGATAAATTTAATAATGATATTTGCGCATATCAATATTGATCCTTTGATTTGCATCTGCCAAGGTCCAAAGTTTACCTGACGAGTGTCACTATCGATAAAACTGTAGCAAACAGCGAGTGTTATTATAAATGGTGAGGCTATCAATATTCTGCGCAGAACGAATTTGAATGGTATTTTTGCGAGTGTAAATATTGTAAACGGCCCAATCATAAACCATATTAATGGGACAATAGAATATCTTGGCAGTCCAACCACGACAACAGTAAATAAAAGAGTTGAGAGAATCTTAACCCTTGCATCGATAGAGTGAATTATCGTATCGCCATCAGAATAACGGTCTATATAGTTGTGGTGCATTTGTTAAGACTTTTGTTTTCTTATTATTGTTGTTATTACCCATATCAGTGACATTGTGATTAGGGCTCCAAGAATACCAGCTAGGCTCGTCCAACCATTTGAGATTGCCGCCTCACTTTGCTTTACTTTTGGATTGCTATAATCGGGCATAATTGCAATTTTGGAAGCGAAATCGTCAACAGCCTGTATTTTTTTGCTATCGTTGTCTATGATTGGTTTAAAGTTTGCTTGGTCGGGGCGATCCTTGTAGCTCCATTCTAGTGCGTCTGGCTTTTCGCTCGCTAGAATGGAGAGGATAGTAGCCATTACAACAGTTGCTATAGCAAAACTCGTCAATACAGCACGCAGAGAATAGCTAGATTCTCTTGAGCATTGAGCGCTAAGTATTTGCGGTCTTACCTTTAAGATATATGCTATAACTGAGGCTGTAATAAAGCCTTCGATAATGGAAGCGATTAAATGAAGAGTTTCCATTGTTAGGAGAAAACTTGTGAATGGAACTCTTAGAACACCAGAGAGGCTCACTTCAATCGGAACCAATGCCGCCGCAGTTTCTATTGCAATTATACTCGCTATAATTGTAGAAGCGTATAAACGTTTGGTGCTTATTGAATCTAAATCTCCTACGATGAGATTGTAAATCCAATATCCTAGATAACTTGGCACTAACGCCATATTAAGAATGTTACAACCAAGCGCAAGCAGACCACCATCTTGGAACACTAAACATTGCACAATAACAACCGATGAGATTGCAATAGCACCTAAATCTGGGCCAACCACAATTGCTAGCAGAAGTGCACCAATTAAGTGGCTACTCGTGCCAGCAAATAAAGGCAAGGGAAAGTTAATCATCTGCGCAGCAAATACGAATGCGCCAAGAATTCCCATTAATGGAAGTTTTTCTGCATATATTGCTTCCTTGGATTTGTGGCAGATATAACCTAGCCAAGACCCTGATATAGCAAAGCCACTCACAGCAATTGGCATACTAAGTAATTCGTTTTGCATATGCATTGCGATTGTCTCCTTGGGCTAGAGTATGTCTTAGCCAAGTACAGCCTTTTTCATTGCAGCAATGTGCGCAGGTGATGTTCCACAGCAACCACCAACTATATTTGCACCAGCTTCGACTATTGCGTTTACTTGTTTTGCCATATCTTCTGGAGTCTCTGGGAATACATCTTTTCCGTCAATATTTTGTGGCAATCCGGCATTTGCATGGAACAGGATTGGTGTCTCTGGAGTTGCAGCTCTAATTTCTCTTACGATATCAATCATTCCAGCAATTCCGTTTCCACAGTTTGTGCCAACGATGTCTGCGCCGGCTTCAACGCAGGCTATTGCTGCCTCTGTTGGGCTAACGCCCATCATGCTACGATAATCTCCGTTTACGGTGCGATCAAATGTGAATGTGCATATAATCTCTAAGTCTGTATTTTCTTTAGTTGCTTTTATTGCCAGAGTTGCCTCGTCTATATCAGTCATGGTTTCAATGCAAACAGCGTCTGCGTCGCCTTTTTCGAGGGCAACTACTTGATCTTTGAATGCATTGTAGAGCTCGTCTTTAGTAACGTCTCCCATGATTAGAAGCTTGCCAGTTGGTCCAACAGAGCCGATAACCCAGCCGTTATCTTTGATTGCGTCTCTTGATATTTTCGCTGCAGCTTCGTTTATTTGGGCAACTTTATCTTCTAAGTTATAATGAGCTAATTTAAATGATGTTGCTCCAAAGCTGTTGGTCTCTACCATGTCTGAGCCGGCATCAATGTAGCTCTTTGCAATATCAAAAACATCGCTAGCTCTATCAAGACACCACAACTCTGGACATTCTCCAGGCTTGAGTCCTTTTTGTTGAAGAAAAGTTCCCCAAGCTCCGTCGGAGAAGAGTATTTTGCCGTTCTTGAGTGTATCTGTAATGCGTTTCCTATTCATTGTTTATTCTTTCTATCTATTTGTTATTTAAAGAGGCCATTATAAACTAAAGATAGCGGGGTGTGAATAATGGTTGCCTCTTTATTGCAAAAAAAACTTGCTTCGAGACTATACACAACTATTGGTTGTATTGGGTTTGCTTAGTGTTATTCTTTGTCGTTGTCTTGTCGCTAATGCCTTGCAGTTCAAAATTGTTCTCTGTATGCGAATAGGACATTATAGAGCCACTAAAAGGATTATGAGGAACTCGTTCTATATATCTTTTGCTTACAAGTTCATATAAATCTCTAGGGAACCTATCGTTGTCTATCTTGAAACGCTTAATGGCAATGATTGTAATTAGACTGGATAATTGTGCTTTGACTTCGTAATATCTATCGTATAGGAGAAGACTGTTATAGCCAAATTCTTTCCAAAATATATTGCTGTTGAGAATGTCGTCTATTTCTTTTACGTCTTTGGCAAATTCGTTTTGTCTCTGCCATGGAGTAGCATTTCTTAGCTTTTCGTGCAGGCATTCAAGCCTTCTCTCCTGTTTGGAGATTTTTGTCTTTGTTGGCCCAATGAAGCTGTGAATCCAAGCGTGTTTTTGAGTTGTTAATGGGCACTTCCAATGAAATAAAGCTCTAAATGATATAGAATTAAATCCCCATTTCCAATCTAGGAATAACCATTCTAATGTTTCGTCAAACAGTAAACTCTCAATCTTAGTGGAAGGAATGTAGCTATCATTCTCGGAGAGTTTGGTTAATGAATCTTGGAGATATTCAAGTTGCGTTTTGCTTATATTGTTATTCTCTACAATTGCCATCGCACACTGAAGGGTTTGTTTCTTGCAGTTTAGCCCAGTTATTTGATCGCGTATAAAGCGGTTTTCTTTTGTCAGGTGCGTGCCAATTCGATATGCATTTAATAGGCTCTCGGCAGCACTGTAGAAGTCGTTGTTTGATGATTCTAATCTAGCTTTGTAGAGAAGTAGATTGTTAAGATGAGCGAGTTTACAGTTATAAGGTTTTTTTATACATCTTAACATGCAATTACTAGCAGGGTACTCATACCAAAAATAAGGTTTATTTGCCCCACGTGTAGTTAGGTCAATAGCGTTTGAATTCAGTGAGACCCAATCGGCTAGAACTGTTCTAACCTCAGGAGAGATATTTTTAGAGTCTATTATATTGTGAATCTCTATTATTTGGGCATCTGTTAAGTCCGGGTGATTTTTAATGTAAGTATTGATGTCTAGGTAGAGTTTAAAAGCAGAGTTGTAGTCTTCCCAAGCATTATGGCTAGGTTGATAATTTTCCGGTTTGGAAAAGTTGTTATAGGCTAGAATGTAGTTTGTCTTAATCTTCGGAGTTGCTATAAGAGAGATGGCAACCTTTAGAGTAACAATGAGTAGTAAAATCTTTAGAATTAGTTTAGTTATACTCTTAAAGTTGTGTTTTGTTTTCAGGTTGGAACTCTCTTTTTCCATAGTCTCGCAGTAAAAGTAGCGTGAGAAACTTTTTACTGAATCTCACGCTATCGTGTCTTTCTTATATGTATCTCATTACTTTGCAGCTTCGAGATATTCTTTTTCTAGAGAATCCATGAGCTCTTGAACATGCATAATTTTATCAACTCTGTATGCATTTGCGCCAGCAAAGGCGAATCCTTCGTTTAGATTTCCTCTTTGAGCGTTTGTTAGAGCTAATGCAATGCAATATGGAACATTCTTGAAGTCGCAGCTCCTCAGGCATTTCCAATGACACTGGAATTTCTCCTTATTGCCGGCAAATACCCTTTCAAGAAACTCTCCCTTTATGGCTCTTCCTGGCAATCCAACAGGGCTGCTAATTAAGACTATATCCTCTTTTTTTGCTTTTATAAAAGCTTCTTTGAATTTGTCAGATGCATCGCACTCATATGTGGCTACAAATCTAGTTCCCATCTGAACACCCTGTGCGCCAAGTTGCATAATCTTGTAGATATCTTCGCCAGTATATATGCCGCCAGCAGCAATAACTGGAACCTTTTTGCTAAATTTCTCTTCGTAAGGCTTTATAGCTTTAATAACTTCTGGAAGTATCTTCTCAAGTGCAAAGTCTGGATTGTCAATGTCTTCCTTCTTAAAGCCAAGATGTCCACCAGCCATAGGCCCTTCAACGACAACTGCATCAGGTATGTGATTGTATTGCTTTGCCCAAGATCTAAATATAATCTTGGCTGCCTTGCCACTTGAGACAATAGGTACAAATTTAGTCTCTAGAGAGCTTAGGTTGTCTAATGGGAGCGTCTCTGGTAATCTAATTGGTAGTCCTGCGCCTAAGAATAGAAAGTTTGCCCCCTCGTCTACTGCGCATTGAACTAGCCCATCAAATTCTGATAGGGCAACCATCACATTTACACCAATAAGCCCATCTGTCTTAGACTTTGCTTTTTGGATTTCTTTGCGTAAGCCTCTAACTTCGGCTGCTTTTGGATCTGTTATACGGTCAGGCTCATGTTGACCTATACCAGGAGTTGCTATAAGCCCAATTCCTCCTGCATTTGCGACTGCAGACGCCAAGCCAGAGAGTGATATTCCAACTCCCATGCCTCCTTGGACGATTGGTAATTTAGCAGTCCAATTTCCAATTTTTAGCTCGGGCATTTTCTTTGAATTCATATTTTATTGATTCCTTTCAGTGATTCCATGTATCGGTCGAGGCTAAAAACCTCTAACCTAAACTCCGCAATAGTATAAAAGGAAATGCTCTAATTTTGAAGGATAAATATTCTATGGAATCGGTAAAAAAATATTTTTGCTCTTGAGTGAGTTTTTTTGTCGTAGAGAGCTATGCAAAGAAGCTCCCATGACTGTAATATCCCACTTTGGGATGCTTTTGTGCAACATTTAAACTAAATGAAATATCTAAGATATAGATATATAGATGCAATTGTTAGAGAAAGAACCATCATTGGGAAGCCTTCTCTTGTAAAGGTCCAAAAAGTTAAGTTATAATTGTTTCTACGTGCTATCTGTGCAACTACCACGTTGGCTGATGCACCGATTAGAGTTCCATTTCCTCCAAGGCATGCGCCAAGTGCCAATGCCCAAAATAGTGGTTGTGCGATTTGCTCGCTTGTCATTGTTGGGTTAAGCTTTTCAAAATCCACTAAAACGGTCTGTATTAGTGGTAGCATTGCAATTACCAACGGAATATTGTCCACTATCGCTGATAGTATTGCACCACCCCAAAGGATAACCATGACAGTTAAGAGGAGATTGCCGCCGGTTGCATCTAGCATGTGTTTACCGAGCCAGAGAAATACGCCGTTTTCTTCCAATGCTCCAACTAACATAAATAAGCCAACAAAGAAAAATATTGTTGTCCACTCAACATGTTCCATGATTTGAGTAATCTTTGTTTTTGTGCTTGCAACCATTACAAAGCCGCCGGCAATAGCTATAATTCCTGGTTTAACGTCCATTGAATGGCTAAAGAAAAAACCAATTAATACAAACACAAAGACTGTAATTGCGGTTACCATTTTTCTAAAGTCTAGTATGGCTAGCCTTGGTATTGCAGCAGTGATTCTTGCTCTGGTATGTTCTGTTGTTAGAAGTTTTTTACGCCAAAATAATAGAACTAAAGGCAGTGAAATAAGCATAATTATTGCTACTACGGGGCCTAGATTGATGAGGAAGTCATTGAATCCAAGTCCTGTCCAGGAGCCAATAAGAACGTTGGGTGGGTCGCCGATTAGTGTTGCCGTTCCACCTATGTTTGAAAAAATAGCTTCTGATATGAGAAATGGTGTTGCTGGTATCTCAAGAATTTGTGTTACCAAGATAGTAATTGGTGCTATGAGTATGATAGTTGTAACATTGTCAAGCAGGGCTGATAGAATAGCTGTTATTAGGAGGAACATAACAAAAATGGGCAGTGCGCGACCCTTGGCTAATTTAGCTGACCACACGGCGAGAAACTCAAATATTCCAGTTGTTGCTAGAACGTTAACAATCATCATCATACCAACTAACAAGAAAATTACGTTTAGGTCGATATGGTGCATCGCTTTTTCGTGTGGCATATAGTGAAATATAAGCATAGCGCAGCCACCGACGCAGGCAGCAATTGACTTATCAACCTTCTCCGAGGCTATTAAGAAGTAACTAATCAAAAATATTGCTATCATACCTACCATTATGTTTTTCCCTTGTATTAGGATTTGTTTTAGATGTTTAGAAGTTTGTCTAGTACGGTATTGCTATTGACCGAGCCGACAAGTTTATTGTCTTTCACGATATAAATACATGGGTGTTTTCGAATGCTAAGTTCGAATATAGACTCAAGGATTGTAGCGTCTTCACCTAGACAACATGGATTATCGTTCATGCAATCGCTGCATGTCAGACTCGCTTCATTTGCAAAATATTTTTCTAGCGGATCGAACTCCCTGATAAACGACACTGTGGCTAAGTTTTTAAAGAAGTCTGGAATTCCATGAGAAAGAAGCATGTCAGCTGTTACCTCGCCTACCACTGCGTTATTATCATCAACAACTGGCATTGATTGATACCTCTTGAGATGCATAATTCGGACAGCCTCTGATAATTTTGTGTCGGGTTTGAGGGTGTCGATATCTCTGTTCATTATATTTCTAAGACGAAGTGAGACATCGTTGGCGATTGTTATTGCCTGTATTTTACTATACGCTTCCTGAGACGATTTTAGAGAGTCTATCTCATCTAACAAATCTGGTTTTTCAAAGAGTTGGGCGATACCAGCAATGAGCTTTAAGCCTAATGTGGGTTGATCTTTTGGGATTATCAGCATTACGAATATTTTAGGATCAACCTCGTACTTCTGCTTCCATGAGGCCTTTGCATCGTTGCTCAGGGTTGCCATTGCGATGGCGGGGTAGTCTATACCTTCTATTCTAGCGTGTGGAACAAAGATTCCATTACCCATATTTGATGCGGTATGCTTTTCACGTTCCTCTAGCAGCGACAATGCTTCCTTTTTTACTTCCGAAGGAAAAGGGCTAACAGGATTATCAATAATAGAATCAATCATATGCTCAAACAGTTCGCTACGGTCGTGTATGTCACAGTTTAGCGATATTTGAGATATGCTAAAATATTGAGTTATATTCATCTTTACACCTTTTTGCGCTTTGTATTATGAAGCAAGTGATTATACAGAGGCTATATCGCAATTCAAGAAGATTCCCGTTGGGCGTATTGCAATACGTCCGTACCACGCGAATGATTGGGATTGTAGAGACGCACAGCCGTGCGTCTACGGGTTATTTCATTGGCAGAGAAATCGTAAAAACTGTTCCGGCTTTTGCGCTGGATTCTACGGTAATTTCGCCGCCGTGGGAATTTACTATTTCTTTTGCGAGGGATAATCCTAGCCCGACACCTCCGCTGCCGCTGGTTCTTACCTTGTCGCTGCGATAGAATCTCTCGAATAGGAACTCAATTTCTTCTTCGGCGATGTTGCCACCACAGTCGTGTATCTTGATTAATAGGTTATTGTCATCAACTTTAGAGGTGATGGTAATGGTTGAGTTGCTAGGACCATATTTTATGGCGTTTGTTAATATATTGGAGATTGCTCGGGCGAGTTGATGTTCATGGCATCTAATCTTTGCGTTACAGGAATTAACTTCTATATTTTGACCTTTCTGCGAAGCGTTATTTCTATGTTGCTCGGCAATCTCTGAGAGCATATTGGCTATATTGACTTCATTTTGAGAGAGCTCTAATGATTGTTCCTGAGACCTAGCTAGCTCTAATAGTTGTTCGATTAGCATTTCCATTCGTTGCATGCTAGTTAGTGATTTGTCTATTGCTTGTTTGTAGTAGTCTGCGTCTCTATCCTTTAATTTTGCAACCTGTAGCGTGCTCTTCATTGCGGCTAAAGGTGTGCGCAGCTCATGTGAGGCATCGGCAATGAAGCGTTTTTCCTGTTGAATTGCCTTGTCAAGGCGATTTAACATACTCTGCCATGCAGTGGCAAACGGTTGTAATTCTAGTGCAGTTTCATCTATGTTAAGTTCATCTGATGAAACGTTAGGCGCTGAAATTCTATTCATCTTTTTTGCCATGTCGTCTATTGGACGCAGAGCCCATCTTAAAATCCACATTATAAGCCCAACACTTGCCCAGATTGATATTACACCGATTAAGATGAGTACGTTCATGAAGTTCGTGATTTCTCCCCAAGCATGACGCGAGCTTATGGCAACCAATACGTTTATTGTTTTTTTGTTGGGAAAGCTCTTGGTCTTGTTTTCAAATGACGCCCAAATCACTCTGCATGGCTTATCTTTATAGGTGATATTTGTAAAATTAAACTCCCCAGTTTTGGGGGCAATGGTGTGCTCTTGGTCTAATATTGCTTTAATTTCTTTAAATGTATCACTACTTGTTAGCATCGTCTTATCTTGATCAAACCACACAGCATATCCGCGCAGATGATAGTCTGTTTTTGCGCTGAGCAGCAAAGATATATGTTCTTTGATGAGCTCGTCATTATGATTGGAGTTTAATAGGATATATGCACTCACAGCATCGCTTTGCAATCTATAGTCAAGGTTTCTCTCAAGAGCCTCTTTAAATTCGCTGTATGCATGTATTGATATAATTGAGATTACGACAAATATTACAATTGTAACATTTATTCCAACCCTTTTCTTTATAGATAAAGAACTCATTGTTTACCTTTCAATGATATAACCGTGACCACGCAGGGTTTTTATAGGGTTTAATGTTTTCTCTGGGTCGAGTTTTTTGCGTAGCGATGAGATATGAACTTCGATGACATTTGAGTCTCTATCCCAACTTTGGTCGTATAGGTGCTCTAATAAATCAGTCTTGGTGACAACCTCATTGCAACGCATGACTAGATATTCCAAAGTTTTATATTCAAGAGCTGTGAGCGTTACGAGTTTATCAAAAACAAAGACCTGCTTTTTGAGAGTGTTTATGCGTATGTTTGATATTGTAATCTCAGGCGATGGCTCTCTGTAGCTTCGTCTTACGAGTGCTCTGCAGCGCGCTATAAATTCTCCAATATCAAACGGTTTGGTTAGATAATCATCTGCGCCAATGTTGAGACCGTTTATAATGTCTTCGCTAGTGTCTCTTGCTGTCATAATCAAGACGGCGGTCTTTATACCTTTGGCGCGGATATTTTTGAGAATGTCCATACCGTCCATTCCAGGGAGCATCAAATCTAGCACTAGTAAATCATACGGGGTGGTTGTGGCAAAATGAAGCCCTTCGAGACCATCATTAGAGACATCCACCGCAAACCCGGCACCTTCGCGCAGAGCTTGGGCTATGTTGTTTGCGAGGATGGTTTCGTCTTCTACTACAAGTGCACGCATGAAAAACCTCTATTATTTTACGGATATCTTGGTTTGCTAATGAGTATTTCTGTTGCTAATTAAACTGGCGCAGCTAAAATTTTTCAATAAATAAAGCGGGTTAATCTTAACAGTTGGCAAAATTCAGCTAAACTTAATGTTTGCTATGGTATCGTGCTTTTAAGACGTGAAGCGAATTCTTTTCTTACGTCTGGCGGTTGTATTGTAATTTTTTAATTTTTTTTCGCAATTATGGCGAACAATTTCCTAAAAAGGGAAGTAAAATGTTCCAATTGCTACTAAAATATAGCACTTTCGCTAAGGGTGTTTGATATATGCACCTGATTTATTGCGATAAGAGTTTTATAATAAGATGTTTTCAGGCAATATAGTTGAGTATTATGGAGAATCTCATGACGATGGATATAACGAAGCTTGAAGCGGTTGTAGCAGAAAAAAGCAACTTTGTGAGAAAGCTCTTTAACGAGTTTGATGGGGTTGTGGTTGGTCAGCGTTATATGCTTGAGAGGATGCTCATAGCGATTCTTGCCAATGGGCATATCTTAATTGAAGGTGTTCCCGGTTTGGCAAAAACGACTGCCGTTACAGCTCTTGCAGATGCGATAGATGCAAAGTTTCAGAGGTTGCAATTCACACCAGATTTATTACCTGCAGACCTAACAGGAGGTCAGATTTATCGCCAATCTGACGGTGAATTTTACACTAGAAAGGGGCCAATCTTTGCCAATATCATATTGGCCGATGAGATCAACCGTGCGCCGGCGAAGGTTCAGAGTGCTCTATTAGAAGCGATGCAGGAAAAGCAAGTTAGTATCGGCAGTGAGACATTTGCTCTACCTAACCCATTCTTGGTTCTTGCCACTCAAAACCCAATCGAGCAAGAGGGAACATACCCTCTACCAGAAGCGCAGCTCGATAGGTTTATGCTAAAGATTAAGGTTGAATATCCAACCAAAGACCAAGAGAGAGAGATTCTTGAACTCTTCTCTAGTGCTACTGGTCAGAGAAAGGCTGAGAAGGTTGTTGATACTGATGAGATTCTCGCTATGCGTGAGATTGTAAATTCTATATACATTGATGACAAGATAAAGGATTACATCGTAGATATAGTCTTTGCGACTAGAGAGCCGCAGAAGTACAACCTCAATATAGCAAATCTCATAAGCTTCGGTGCTTCACCGAGGGCTACTATATTTCTTGCCTGTGCGGCGAAGGCTCATGCGTTTATAAAGGGTAGAGCCTATGTAACGCCTCAGGATATTAAGTCGATAGGTATGGATGTGCTGCGACATAGGATTTGCGCAAGTTACGAAGCTCAAGCACAGGAAAAGACAAGCGAGGATATTGTCCAAATCATATTTGACAATATTGAAGTTCCATAGCAAGTAGGGGAGTTTCTTGAACAAACGCTAACTTTTCTAACGGATTGAGAACGATGCTTGACAATGACCTGATGACAAAAATTCGCCAGATACAGATCTACACGACTCATGCAGTGAATACGGGTTTTGCGGGTCAGTATGAGAGTGTGTTCAAAGGGCGTGGTATGCAGTTTGAGGAGGTACGTGAGTATTCTCCAGGCGATGAGGTGCGCGATATAGATTGGAATGTTACCGCACGTGAAGGAAAGCCTTACATCAAAAAGTTCAGAGAAGAACGTGAGATGACGGTTATCTTTGCGGTCGATCTTAGTGCCAGCGGTGCGTTTGGTTCAAGAGGTAGCTTTAAGAACGAGCTATCTGCGGAGTTTTGCGCGGTTCTTGCATTTGCAGCTATTCGAAACAACGACAAGGTCGGTCTCTTGATATTCACCGATCAAATAGAGCTCTATATTCCGCCTAGAAAAGGAACGTCGCATGTTTTACGTATGATTCGTGAGCTTTTGAGCTTTAAGGCAAAAGCAAAGGCAACCGATATCGCTGGAGCGCTTGATTATGTTGCAAAGATTACTAGAAAACGTGCGACAATATTTCTCGTGTCGGATTTTCTAACCGGCAATTTCCAACGACAGCTTTCAATATTAAATAGAAAGCATGATTTGATAGCGGTTCACGTGAGTGATATTCTTGAAAAAGAGCTTCCATCAGCTGGAATAATCGAACTTAGAGATTCAGAGACCGGCGAGACTATGCTTGTTGATACGAGCTCTAAGAGGTTGCGCAGAGAATATGCTAAGATATCGCAAGATAGGCTTAGTCAGCTCTACGATATGTTTAATTCAAATAATGTTGACTGTATATCTATCCAGACATCTAAGCCGTATATAAACGACCTTGTTAGATTCTTTCACAAGAGGCACAGTAGACGATGAGACTGATTAAATATACATTGTTATTCTTGATAACTCTTACGATGGTTGCGCAGTTCTGTTTTGCGCAGGATAGTGGAGCGTACAAAAAACAATACAATCAAGATTCTATAAAAGTTGATGTCGCTCTAGATTCTACGAAGCTCTCAATAGTAGAGCCATTTGACGTTAGCGTTACGGTAGCTGCGCCAAAGAATGTCGAGACAGATCTTTCCTTTGAGAGTAACGATAATTTTGAGCTCGAAAACCTTCGAAAGACAAAAGTCGCAACTAAGGATTCTTTAGAAAAAAGAAAATACATTTTAACTCTAATGCCCAAGACGGTTGGCAATCAGACTCTAAACGGCATAGTGTTAGCGTATTCTTCTCCAGATGCGCACGAGCTTGATAAGAAAATACCGCTAGAAGCGATAGATGTTCGGGTTGGCGGTTTCTTGAGCGATAAAGACTATCAACAGATTGATAGTAAAGGCATCCAAAGCTATTTTGATAAACACATAACTATTGAGGGTAACGAGAAATTGCCATTATCAAAGAAGCTTATTGCCGTTGTAATAGCTTTGGTT
>JALWYQ010000018.1 GCA_027078365.1 Phycisphaerae bacterium | reverse complement strand
CGTAATGGATTACCTGATGGTGACAACGAGCTTTGGGTAACAGATACAGATGGTACTAATGGCCGCTATATCAATATATCAACTCATTATCAAAGTATTACAGATCCGACATTCCCAGATCCGTTTACTATCTCGTTTAACGATGCAGACACCTTGCAACCGTTTGAGTTAGATTCAACATACAAAGAGCTCTGGGCAATCGTTCATATTCCAGATGATACTCCTGAGGGAACATATACTTCTACTCTGACTATTAAAACTCAGGGCGGAACAGTGTTAAGGACGATACCACTAAGCGTAGAGGTCTTGCCGTTTGATCTTGCTCCTTCAAGGCTTTCGTATGGCCTTTATTATCACGGAAAGCTAAGAGCTGATGAGCCGGAGTCAAGCATTATACCTCTAAGTTGTCACGAGAAGACGAGTGCTCAACAGAGATTAGAGCTTCAAGATATGTTTGATCATGGAGTTATGTATCCTGCTGGTTACGAGAATGACACTCGCGTATTCGATGATACGCTTGCTATTAGAAACTCAATTGGCTTCCCAAGAGACAAGTACTTCTTCTTTGGTAAGAGTCTTCATTTAGATACTGTCTCTAGCGATCTTACGCCATTCCAAAGCATTTTGGGAGATTTTGGCTATGACACCAATGAGATGCATATCTATGGTAGAGAAGAAGCTGGATCAGAAGAGTTAGAAGCGTTGATTGATGTTACAGTAAACGAGCTTTATTCAGTTGGCATTAAGGTTGCGACAGCTGTTTACTCAAATGCATTTGATGCTATTGGCGATTATCTCGACGTTGCGATATATGCTGGTGGAGTTCATGCACCTGGTATTGATAAACAGGTTGAAAACTGGCATAGCGCTGGCCAGAAGATTTATTCTTACGGCGATCCTCAAGTTGGTGTTGAAAATCCAGAGTTGTACAGAAGAAACTATGGAATCATTCTTTACCAGAAGGGCTTCGATGGCGCTATGGATTACGCTTACCAAAAAGAATACGGTATTACTTGGAACGACTTCGACGCCAAGCCAGCTGAGATTAATCACAGAGAAGAAAACTTCACCTACCAGACAACCAATGGCATAATTGGAACAGTTGAGTGGGAAGGTTTTAGGGCTGCGATTACAGATCAGCGTTATCTAAGTACTCTTCTTGAGATTCGCGACCAGAAAGAAGCCAACGGCGAAGATGTAAGTGCTATTGATGCTTGGATTGCAAATCTAAATGTAAGCTCAGATCTAGATGATGTTAGGGGCCAGATTATTGATAAGATAATAGAGCTTCAATAATAAAAAATGGGACGGTTACCTTCTGGTAACTGTCCCATTCTTTTTTTTGGTCTTTACGACATATTTACTGTTGGTATTGGGGTGTTTGCTTTCGGCGACTACCCCAATATTGTTTTACAGGCAAAGTGAAGTACGTTTAATATGCCCGTTGCCACAGTTTTCTTACATGGACGGATTAGCTCCTGAAGTAGTCCTAAATTTTTATTTTCTTATAAAATACCCCATTTTTGTGTATAATGCATTGTCGTATAGCTTGTTGCTTTTGTATTACATTTCTGATAAGTCCTAGTCGTGAGGAGAAAAAGATGAAACGTGTATTTTGGGTTTTGACTTTATTAGCAATTTCTAGTTTTGCCATTGCAGGAGATCTCAATCCACCGGCAGCGCCAGGGTCAACTATGAAAACACTCGGAGAGGTCGAACCTCGCATTCCGCTTGGGCAGGCGGATTTCCCTGTGAGCATACATCAAAGTGGCTCATACTATTTAACCGAGAATGTGGCTACATCTGCAATGTATGGGTTTTTTATCACCGCTGATAATGTCTCAATCGACTTAATGGGGTTTACTGTTACAAGTAGCTCTGGTGGCGATTATGGGGTACGTTTAGATGGGGTTAGAAAGAATATCAAAATCTCAAATGGTACATTCGATGGTTTTGGGTACTATGGCATCTATAATTCATATTCTAGTTCACAAAATATTGGTATTAAGAATGTTACTATTAAAAATTGTGGCAAGTCTGGTATCCAACTAGCGAGTAGTGGAAACTGTATAGAGAATTGCCAGATAATAAACTGTGGAATTGGTGGATACTTCCCTTGTGGCATTAATGTTGGCTCGCAATCTCGAGTTATTAATTGTCTTGTTAAAGATTGCGGTGCTAACTCTACTGGTAGTAATGGTTTTGTCTATGCTATTAGATGTGGAGAGTCTAGTCAGATTATTGGGAATATAGTTGAGGGTAATTATGAATCGTCGACTGTAGATATTCTCACCATGATTCGAGGTACACAAGGTTCTGTAATTAAAAACAATACAGTAATTCATAATTGTGAGAACGTTAACTGTAAAGGCTTCTATGGTATTTATCTAATCCGTGGATCTGCTTGCATAGGTAATTGTGTTTCTAATAATGCATCTCAAATGTCTTCGGCTTATGGTACTTATGGAATTATGGCTTCTTATGGTTGTGTTGTGAAAGGAAACTCGGTTTATAGTAATTTTTTAGATTCATCTATTAACGGCAGTTATGGTCTATATGCAAGATATGGATGTGTCGTTGATTCTAATACTGCCTATTCAAACGTCGGTACCAATTTTAGTTCTGCGATTGATTGTGTGCTTGGTGATAATGTTGGACCGTGATATTTTGCAATTTCTGCATCTCATGAGAGGAGAATAAAATGAAACGTATCTTTTTGATTTTGACTTTATTAGCAGTCTCTAGTTTTGCCATCGCAGGCGACCTTAATCCACCCGCCGCGCCAGGGTCAACGATGAAAACGCTTGGAGAGGTTGAACCCCGCATTCCGCTTGGGCAGGCGGATTTTCCTGTTACTATAAATCAAAGTGGCTCGTACTACCTAACTGAGAATGTGACCATATCTACTGCATCAAATGCATTCAATATTACTGCTGATAATGTTTCTATTGATTTAATGGGATTTACTATTACAGGAAACTCTGGCGGTGGTTCTGGAGTCTATCTGGTTGATAAAAAAAATATAAGCATCTCAAATGGAGCATTTGATGGCTTTGGTTATGATGGAATTTACTGCTCATCTAGTGTGTCGCAAAACATCAATATTAAAAATGTTATTATAAAAAACTGTGGTAACTCTGGTATTCAGAGTGCTAGCTCTAAAAGCACTGTAGAGAATTGTAAAGTTTTGAATTGTGGAAATGACAAAGCTAGTATTATATGTATCTCCGTTGGCTCGCAATCTAGAGTGGCCAATTGTCTTGTTGAAGGTTGCGGTGCAAATTCCAGCGGTACAATTG
Source organism: Phycisphaerae bacterium (assembly GCA_027078365.1). Taxonomy (GTDB): domain Bacteria; phylum Planctomycetota; class Phycisphaerae; order Sedimentisphaerales; family Sedimentisphaeraceae; genus S145-28. The sequence continues at coordinate 17,641 of JALWYQ010000018.1, read as the reverse complement.
TCTATGGTATTGCATGTGGTAACTCAAGTCAGATTATAGGTAATATAGTTAATAATAATTTTGAATCGTCGAATGCAACCTATATTTACACAATCAAGTCTTACAGTGGCTCTATAGTTCGAAACAATACAGTATCTCAAAATGGTGCCAATATGGAGGCAGGCTCTCAGCGTTTCTACGGCATTTATGTAAACGGTGGTACTACTTGTATTGGTAATAGCGTTAATGACAATGCATCGGAGCTCTCTGGCTCGTATTCGTATGGTTATGGAATTCGCGCTTCTTATGGTTGTCTAGTAAAAGATAATGCAGTTTTTAATAATTTTACAGATTCTTCTGGGTCTTACACTTATGGTATGTCTGTAACAGGTGGTTGTTTGGTTGACTCTAATACCATCTACTTAAATACTGGGACAAACTTGTCTGTTACAAGTAATTGTGTGCTTGGTACTAATCTTGCGCCGTAATACTTTAAGTAAGCTCAGACTGTTTTAAGGAGTGTATTATGAACAATAAACTAATAATAGTTTTTGTGGTTATAGCGGCTTTTCTCTCTAGTTTTGCGAATGCTGAAAATATTGATCCATACCAGACTCAAGCGCAGTACGCTTGGAGTGAGAATAGTGGCTGGTTAAACTTTGCGCCAAATGCAGGTAGTGGAGTGCATATCTATTCTGATCATCTGGAGGGGTATGTATGGGGTGAGAATATTGGCTGGATAAATCTCTCACCGTCAAACTATGGAGGGGTTTACAACGACGGCGCAGGCAACCTTAGCGGTTACGCTTGGGGTGAGAATGTTGGTTGGATTAATTTTAACCCTCAAGTCTTTGGAGATTCAACTCATTACGGAGTGGTTATTGGCGCAGACGGAAAGCTCAGCGGTTGGGCTTGGGGAGAAAATATTGGTTGGATAAGATTCGATGACACGAAAGATTACAACGTTAGAGTTTGTGTTGTAAGTTTAGATGATCTTTACAATTTTAGCGATCAATGGCTAACGACCTCGTCTCCAGCGGATCTTGACGATAGCGGGAATGTGGATATTGCTGACTTTGGAATATTTGCCAACTATTGGCAAGAATATTGTCCTGATAATTGGGGGCTTAAATAAAGACCAAATTGCGGTGCAAGCTGTCTTGATAGTTTAGGCTAATTGAGATTTCTATAAGACTCTCCCTTGCCATACCGGCATGGGGGAGTTTTTTTATGCCTTAACATTGCTTTGTTTTGGGAATATCCTAAGTTTACCCTAATAATATGCCGATATCGTAGTGTCTGCTGACTTAAAAGACTGGTTAGAGGAACTGGTTTTGGGTTGTGTCTGAGTGTTTTTATGAGAAGTATTTGTGTTTTCTAGATGCAATCAATTATGTCTGTGAATTTTTAAGTGAGGAAAATAAAATGAAACGTATTTTTTTGATTTTGACTTTATTAGCAGTCTCTAGTTTTGCCATTGCTGGAGATTTAAATCCACCGGCTGCGCCGGGATCAACAATGAAGACACTCGGCGAGGTTGAACCGCGCATTCCGCTTGGGCAGGCGGATTTCCCTGTGAGTATACATCAGAGTGGCTCATACTATCTAACTGAAAACGTGACTATATCTACTGCGTCAAATGCCTTCTATATTGCCGCTGATGATGTTTCCATTGACTTAATGGGATTTACTATTACAGGAACTTCTAATAGTAGTTGCGGTGTATCTATAGGCTCTCAAAAAAATATAAGCATCTCGAATGGTACATTTGATGGCTTTGGTTACAGTGGAATCTATTGCCCATACAATACTGCACAAAATATTCACATTGAAAATGTTGTTGCTGAAAATTGTGCCAAGGCCGGCATATATATACTTGCTAATGAAAATTCTGTAGAAAATTGCAGAGTGTTAAATTGTGGAACTAACAGAGCCTATGCTTGTGGTATTGCTGTTGGTTCACAATCTAGAGTTGTTAACTGTCTTGTTGAGGGTTGTGGAGAAAATTCTAGTGGCACGACTGTTTATGCGATCACTGGTAATAGCTCCAGTCAGATTGTTGGAAACATAGTCAAGGGCAATTTTGGATCATCAAGTGCGGATCATATTTACATGATCAAGGGCATTGATGGTTCTATAGTTAAGGATAATATAGTAGTTCAGAATGGCATTAATGCTAACACTCAACACTTTTATACTATCTTTGTGAGTGATGGATCTAGTTGTGTTGGCAATAGTGTTTTTGAAAATGCCTCTGGGATATCTTCGGTGTACACTGCTTATGGGATTTTTGCTGATAACTGTTGTGTAGTTAAAGGCAATACTGTTCATGGTAATTTTTCTAACCCATCTACAACTTACTTTTGTGGATTATCTGCCATAGATAGCTGTTTGATTGACTCTAATGCAATCTACTCAAATACAGGCACCAATTTATATACTTTGAATGGTTGCGTGCTTGGTACTAATGTTGCGCCGTAATACTTTGAGTAAGCCCAGAGAGTTCTTAAGGAGTGTATTATGAATAATAAGCTAATAATAGTTTTTGTGGTGATAACAGCGTTTCTTTCGAGTTTTGCGAATGCTGAAAATATTGACCCATACCAAACTCAAGCGCAGTATGCTTGGAGTGAGAATACTGGATGGTTAAACTTTGCGCCAAATACAGGTGGCGGAGTTCACGTCTATTCTGATCATTTAGAGGGATATGTATGGGCTGAGAATATTGGTTGGATAAATCTCTCACCGTCAAACTATGGTGGAGTGTACAACGACGGCGCAGGCAACCTTAGCGGATACGCCTGGGGAGAGAATGTTGGTTGGATTAACTTTAACCCACAGGTCCCATGGAGCAGAATTCACTATGGAGTTACTATTGACTCGAATGGTAAATTTAGCGGTTGGGCTTGGGGAGAAAATATTGGTTGGATTAAATTCGATGATACAAAAGATTACAACGTTAGAGTTTGCATCGTAACTCTAGACGACTTGTACAACTTTAGTGAGCAATGGCTAACAACATCATCTCCTGCCGATCTCGATGGAAGCGGTAGTGTAGATGTTGCTGACTTTGGAATATTTGCCAGTTATTGGCAAGAATATTGCCCTGATAATTGGGGACTTAAATAGTGCTAAATTGTATGTTGATTTAAAACAAGTGGATTGCAGGTTTAACTTAAGCCTTCTACGAGAATGACCTGTTTCTGCTGAGTGGTTTGATTTCTTCAATCACTGTTTTGTGAATTTCATGAGAGGAAAAGAAAATGAAACGTATCCTTTTGATTTTGACTTTATTAGCAGTCTCTAGTTTTGCCATTGCTGGAGATCTCAATCCACCGGCAGCGCCAGGGTCAACAATGAAAACACTCGGCGAGGTCGAACCGCGCATTCCACTTGGGCAGGCGGATTTTCCTGTTACTATTAATGAGAGCGGTTCGTACTATCTAACTGAGAATGTGACTATATCTACTGCGTCAAATGCCTTCTATATTGACGCTGATGATGTTTCCATTGACTTGATGGGTTTTACTGTCAAAGGAGTTTCTAGCGGTAATACTTCTGGAGTGTATATCAATGACAAAAATAATACAAGCATCTCAAATGGTACATTTGATGGCTTTGGGTATGTTGGAGTCTATTGCCTAAATGGCAAATCGCACAGTGTTAAGAATGTTACTATTAGAAATTGTGCCAAAGGTGGCATATACCTATCCGCTGGCGAGAGCTCTGTAGATAATTGCCGGATATTAAATTGTGGAACTGGAAGAGCCAACGCTTTTGGTATTTATCTTGGCGGGCAATCTAGAGTTGCTAACTGCCTTATTAAAGATTGCGGAGCTGACTCTAGCGGTAGTATTGGGTTTGTCTATGCTATTTGGTGTGGTCGGTCTAGTCATATTGTTGGCAATACAATAGATGGTAATTTTGAGTCGTCGACTGCAAGATATATTTACGGGATAAGGAGCGATGAAAGTACTTTAGTAAAAGATAACACGTTAACCCAAAATTGTGTTAATGCCAACGGATATTGTTTTTACGGCATCTCTGTAGCGACAGGGGCCGCTTGTATTGGTAATAGTGTTTCTAAAAATGCTTATGGGGTGTCTGGGACAAATATGTATGGAATTTTAGGTAGCAATGGTTGCTTAATAAAAGGAAATATAATTTGCAATAACTTTACAGACTCATCAATAGCTAGCAGCTATGGATTACGTGCAGCCTACGGCTGTTTGGTTGACTCTAATGTTATCCGTGCAAACACAGGTGTAAATATGTATGCTTCTGCCGATTGCGTACTTGGAACCAATCTTGTCCCATAATAGCAGATTAACTGAAATTTCTAAAAGACTCTCTTCTGTCGTATTGGCAGGAGAGAGTTTTTTTATGCCTGCGTATTTTTGATAGGGTGATTGGATTTCCTCGAAAACGGGCCTACTATAAAAGACTACGTCTAGAACCTAAATGTCTCAAAAAAAATATTGTGTAGCTCTAATATTTATCTTGCATATGCTACTATGTGAGTGTAATGTGTTATAGTAATGAAATGTTTTTTTATGAGGTGATATATTGGATTCTGATACCCAAAAGATGTATGAACTAAAGTCGCAGATTATTCAGGCTGTTGCCCATCCTATTCGATTGGCGATTATTGAGTTTCTAGTCGATTCAGAGCAATGCGTTTGCGATATTGTTGACCATGTTGGTGCGCAGCGATCAAACGTGTCGCGCCATCTCTCGCTTATGCTAAAGGCAGGGATTCTCACTAGCCGCAAAGAGGGGCTTAAGGTTATATACACGCTTAGAACGCCTTGCATTGTAAAGTTTCTTGGCTGTGTTGAAGATGTCTTAAAACAACGTATGCAAAGCGATATGCAGATTTTGTGTAAATTAAATTAAATTGGAATTCCCAAATATGTTTGCGCTTTAGAGGTTTTCTAATCTCTGCGCAGCTTATGTTTACAAAATATATGATTGGAATAGTATATGGATTGGAAAAAGGAATGGAAGAAGCTTGCGGTTATCGTGGCTGTATTTTTGGGCTGTTTTTATCTGCCGGTTGGTAATCCTCGCTTTGATAATGCGATAACTGAGTCGATTCATTTGGTTAAATGGTATGCAAGGGAGCATGTTCTTCTTTGTCTGGTTCCTGCGTTTTTTATTGCTGGGGCAATCTCTGTTTTTGTCTCTCAGGCGTCTGTGATGAAGTATCTTGGTGCTAAGGCTAATAAAGTCTTGGCGTATGCTGTTGCTTCTGTTTCTGGGTCTGTGCTTGCCGTTTGTTCTTGCACAATCTTACCTCTGTTTTCTGGAATATATAAAATGGGGGCAGGGCTTGGCCCAGCGACTGCTTTTCTCTATTCTGGGCCGGCGATAAATGTGCTTGCAATTATTCTTACCGCTCGAATCTTAGGGCTAGAACTCGGCATCGCTCGCGCGGTTGGGGCGATTAGCTTTAGTGTTATAATTGGTTTGATAATGCATTTTATTTACCGCAAAGAGGAGATTGAAAAGGCTAATAGGCAAATGGCGATGCCTCACGAAGAACCAACACGCGCATTGTGGAAGAATGCGGTGTTCTTTGCCGTTATGGTTGGAATTTTAGTCTTTGCGAACTGGGGCGCTCCAAACGATTTTAGCATTAAGACTTCCGATGGAAAAACTATAAGGGCGGCAATTCTATCTGCGCCTCAAGAGGGGGTAGCCGCAGAATCTGCCTACAAAGTCAAACTTTTAGAAGGCGAGCAAAAGGGCCAAGAGATTCTGATTGCAGCAGAGACTATTGTCTCAAAGATTCCGACAAAAAGCACTTGGGCTTCTATTTGGAGCCATAAGTGGATTATTGCGAGTGCATTTGCAGCTGTTTTGGCATTGATACTCGTTGTATGGTTTTCGATTAGCTTTTGGAAGATTGCTGTTGTTGCAGTTCCAACGGTCGCTTTGGCGATGTTACTTCCTACTACTGGAGTGTGGGTAATGATTCCATTCTCTGTGGCTGTTATTGGTTTATCTTGGGCGGCAAGTACAACAAAAGGAGAGCCTCAAGAATGGTTTGAATCTACTTGGACATTCGCTAAGCAAATCCTGCCGCTTCTATTGCTCGGAGTTTTGGTTGCCGGTGTTTTACTTGGCAGGCCAGCTCACGAGGGGCTTATCCCTTCAGAGTGGGTTGCTAGGGCAGTTGGAGGCAATTCTATCTGGGCAAACCTTTTTGCGTCTGTTGCGGGAGCGTTTATGTATTTTGCTACGCTTACAGAAGTTCCAATCTTACAGGGCTTGATTGGCGCTGGTATGGGTAAAGGCCCAGCCCTAGCATTGCTTCTCGCGGGGCCTGCACTTAGTCTGCCAAATATGCTTGTAATCCGCTCTGTTATGGGAACGCAAAAGACAGTTGTATTTGTAACGCTTGTGATTGTGATGGCTACGATTAGTGGAATGGTTTTTGGAATGCTGTTTTAATTCTGTTAGATTAAAAAGGATTGGTAATAATGAGAACGAAAAGATTTTGTCTAAGTAGTCTCTCAATACTTATCGTGCTATTTTCTGCAGGGGTCGCTATTGGCGCCGCTCCAGAGAATAGTAAAGATAGTTTAGAGAGTAAATTGCCGCCGCAACCGTATTCTTTGGACGATTGTATTGCCATCGCACTTGAGAACAATCATGACGTAGCAATGCGAGGCTTTGAGAGTTTGGTGGCAGAGTCTAATAAAGATATAGCCTCTTCTAACAAGCTGCCTACTATTGGACTTATTGGCAGTTATCGGCATTTTGAACACGACCAGCGATTAGCGCAGCCTCGTCGAAATGGAACTCCTGGTGTATTTGGTGATGATATGCTTGATGGTAGTATTGTTCTTAGCATGCCAATATATACCTCAGGACGAGTAGAGAATGAGATTGAAGCAGCAACTCTGCTAAGTGAGTCGGCCACTCATGATCTTGCACGTACTAGAGAGGAGCTTGTGTTTAATGTTTCGAATGTCTTTTACAAGATTCTTGCACAGAAGCATATTGTCGATTCGCTTGAGTTTTCAAAGAAAACTCTAAAGGAACATTGCAAGAGAGTGTCAAATTTGCTTGATGTGCAAAAGGCGTCGAGAGTAGATTTGTTACGCTCGCAAGTACGTCTTGCTAATGTTGAACAAGAGTTGCTTGCTCAAAAGAATGTCGATGCTATTTTGCGTAGAGTACTAATCAATTTGCTCGGTGTTAGCTCTATGGGGGCTTCAGTGGATATTAAAGGTGAGCTGAATTGGAGTCAGGTTGATCCTTCTCTTCAAAAGAGCCTTGAAATTGCTTATAAGCAACGCTCTGATTATCTATCGATGAAGAAACAGCTTGAGGCTAAAGAGAGTTTGGTGGAAGTTGCCAAGAGTGGTCGTTATCCAATAGTCTCAGCAGAGGCATCTTATGGTCTGCGCAATGCCATAGACCCAAGTGATAGACCATCAGGCGAAGACGAGACGGAGTCTAGAGGTTTTGTTGGTGTTGTTGTTGAGATTCCACTTTTTGAGGGAGGCGCGATAGATGCGAGATTGCGCGGTGCGAGATCTAAGATGTACGCTCAAAGAGAGGCTTTGCAAAAATTAAAAGAACAAATCTGTCTTGATGTTGAAACAGCAATCTTAAATATTGACTCGTCAGCCAAAAGAGTTGAGGCCACTGAGAAATCTATTGAACAGGCTAAAGAGTCTTTGAAAATAGAGAGAGAAAAATATGAAAACGGCAAGGGTTCTATCACAGATGTTTTAGACGCTCAGTCAGCCCTTTTAGATTCACAAACATCTTATTACCATGCCTTAAGCGATTATAACAGTGCGCAAGCTCAATGGCATCTTGCGATTGGAGATGAAAAATGAAAAAGACTTTGAAGAAAATTTTTGTGTTATTAATTGTAGCTCTAATCATCTTGGCGGCTGTTGGTTTGGTTGTGCGTAAGAAACATAAGCTCGCCAAAGCTCCGAAGTTTGGTTTGCGTCCGTATCCTGTACGCGTCTGTGTTGCGCATAGTGGGTCTCTTGAGAAAACAATAGATTATCTTGCTATCGTTGAGCCTTTTCAGGTTGCCAATATATCGGCAAGGCTAACTACCGACGTCAATGCGGTTCTATGTGATGAGGGGAGTGTTGTTAAGGCAAATCAAATATTAATCAAACTTGACGACCGTGATATCTTAGATGACATTGCTTCTGTCTCTGCAGATATTGCGCGGGTTAAATCTGAGCTTGAAGCGAATAAAGTTAAAGTGTCTTCGCTCAAAAAGACTCTAGAATACTGGCAGCGCGAAGCAAAGAGAGATAAAACTCTGGCAGATAAGGGAGATATTCCTCTTGCATCGGCAGAGGCGACGATTGATAAGGCTAATGAGTTTGAAGGTAGCTATGAAGCAGCAAAACACAATACGTCTGCGCTTATAAGTGCAATAAAGGCGCTTGAGAGTAAGAAGAAGCAGATTGAGACAAGGCTAAGTTATGCTGTGATTAGGAGTCCTTACGATGGAGTTGTTACTCAGAGATTTGTTGATCCGGGAGATTTGGCTACCGTAGGAAAGAAGCTTCTTGTTGTTGAGGATAGTAGTAAGCTAAAACTTTCATTCGATATTCCTCAAAAGGATATATCCAATGTTAAGCAAGGCGACAAAATTGAATTTGTAATAAACGATAAAAAGCAAGATGCGCAGATCACCAATATTTATCCTTCACTTGATAAAGCTAGAATGTTGCATGTGGAAGCTCTTCTCTCTAAAGAGCAGGCGAGTGGACTCACTATTGGCCAGTATGTTCCGGTTAAGCTTAACGTTTCTTTGATAAAAGATGCCGTTTTAGTCGCAAGTGAATCTCTGGTTCAAGGGCCAGATAATGATATGTATGTCTTTGTTGTTGAAGACTCTTCATTAAAATCTCACAAGGTTAAGGTTCTTGGCGCTAGCAATGACGAAACTGCGGTTGAGGGAATTAGTCCAGATGAGCAGGTGGTTGTTAGTACATTCCTTGGCTGGGCGAATCTTTCTAGCGGCAAGAAAGTTGAGGTGATCCGATGAACCTTACGGATTTTTCTCTAAAGAATCCATATACGATTATAGCTTTGGTTCTAGCGGTGGCTGCGCTTGGATTGTTTGCGTTTTTTAATACTCCAACTGATTTATTTCCCGATACCGTTCCGCCTCAAGTTGTCGTTATTACAGTTGAACCAGCGGCAGCGGCTAGAGATGTGTCAGATAAGATTACACAAGTTATCGAAAAAGAACTGAATTCGATTGGTGGACTCAAGCGTATTGTCAGTACTTCTCGTGATGAGGTTTCTAGTATTAATGCGGAATTTTACTATTCAAAGCCAATCGGCGAAGCGATGCAGGATGTTCAGAATGCGCTGAGTCGAATTCGTCCAGACTTGCCAAAAGACATTCTAGAACCGCGTATCTACAAGATTACCAACGCAACGCGGCCTCTAGTTACGGTTGCTTTATCGCCAAAGGAAGGCTCAACCAAAACGCTCTCTCAGATTAGCCTCTTAGCGCAAAATCAAATAATGGATAAGATTCTAACGCTTGATGGGATTGCCGATGTTGATGTTTTTGGAGCCCATAAACCAGAGGTGAAACTCTCATTGAATAGAGATTCTATGGTGGCTCACGGTGTATCTATCAACGAGGTTTTAGGCGTTTTAGCGAAGCAGAATGTCTCGGCGCCAGCGGGTACGATATATTCTAGTCGAAAGGAATATATCGTAAAGGTTGAAGGCGAGTTCTCTAATCTAAAGCAGATTCGAGATTTGCCAATAAAAAAGGATAGTCAGGGCTATCTGCGTATCAAGGACATTGCAAGCGTTACGCTTGGCGAGCATGAACAGCGCAGTATTTATCACGGTAATTCCAAGCCGGCGATTGCTATAAATGTGATGCGACCTGATGACGGCCCAACGGTAGCGGCTATAAAAACATTCAAAAAAGAGCTCGCGAAATTAAGGCTGGAATATCCTGATATTAACTTTGAGATTACAGACGACCAACAACCGATTATAGACCTCAATATCACTGGTATGCGCACGAGCCTCGTTCAGGCAGTGATACTGACAGTTATTGTGATATTCTTTTTCCTTGCTGATACTCGCGCAGCACTTGTTGTATCGGTTAGTATTCCACTGGCATTTCTTTGCAGTCTTGTTGTTTTGTGGTTTAGCCCGTACACACTCAATATGGTAACATTGTCAGGAATGATTATAGCCGTTGGTATGGTGGTAGATGCTTCGATTGTGATGCTTGAGAATATATATCGCCATTATCGAAAGATGAAAACTCCAAATGCATTGGTTGCTGCCAGAGAGGGTGCAAATGAGGTTTCATTGGCTATTACAGCGGGAATGTTTACCACTGTTATCGTTTTGATTCCAGTTATGTTTACTGGCGGCTACACGCAGCAGACCATGAGGCCGCTAAATATGATGATATCGTCAACCCTTGTAGCCTCATTGTTGATAGCGATTACAATAATTCCATTGATGGCTTCTAAGCTTCTAGCAAGGCCGCACGAGCATAGAAATGTTCTTGAGAGAATATTTGCAAATACTGATAAGGGCATAGCAGCTCTAACTAAAATGTACACCTCAATACTACGTGTTGCGCTTAAATGGAGAGTTTTATCTCTCGCGATAGCGGCTGTTGCTTTTGTGGTTACTATGAGAACAGTGCCTCCATTGATTGGTGGTGAGCTTATGCCTTTGATGGATACGGGAATTTCGATAATCGAGTTTGATACTCCAACAAGCTATAACGCATCTGAGGTCGAGAAGGTTCTCTACCGCGTAGAAGATATGATTAACAAACAACCAGGCATTGAAATGATTTCTTCTGTGGTTGGTTCGGAACCGGGGCAAATAAGCTTTGGCGGTGGCGGGGCGACTGCGCAGTCGGCTAAGATAACTGTCCATATGATTGATAGAACTCAAAGAGATGAAACTATCTGGCAAATTCAAGAGAAATGGCGACTTGCTCTTAGAAAAATCAAAGGCGTGCGCAGCTTCAGAGTTAGCGAGTATGGAGCTACTCCGCTCTCTACAACAAAAGCACCTTTGGATATAATAATCAGCGGTGAGGATCCAGCAGTTATAAGCTCTTTAGCGGATAAATGTATTGATAGCTTAAGGGGAATGCCAGGGCTTGTTGATGTGCGCAGGAGTTGGTATTTCGACAAACGAGAAGAAAGGGTTGTTGTCGATCCAGCACTTGCAAGGCTATATGGAACTAGCCCTAGCGAGGTTGCTCTAGAATTGAAGTCGGCTATTAAGGGAATTCCAGCGAGTAGTATGCGATTGGATAATTTCCTAGACATTCCAATTCTAGCCCAATATTCAAGTGCTAATATGAATCGCCCAGAACAGATTAATGAGGCCTACGTCTCAACTAAATTTGGGCAGATTCCTCTGCGTAGCATGGCAGAGATAAACACAGTGATTGACCAGCCATTTATAACCAGAGAGAAACTTAACAACACCATCGATATTACAGGCGGCAATAGCGTTTATACCATCGCGCAGGTGGCCGCAATGGCAAAAAAGAGAATCTCTAAGATTAAAGCCCCACAAGGCTATAAAATAACATTATCCGGTACTGCGGCTAATATGAAAACGGGAAAAAAGGAAATGGGCAGAGCTCTCTTGATTGGGCTTGTCTTGCTCTATATGCTACTTCTGGCGATGTTTAAGTCATTCAAGCATCCTGTAACTATTATGTCTGCTATTCCGCTTGCGGTTGCTGGCGCTATGTGGGGACTGTTGCTGTTCGATAAGCCGATGTGTAAGCCTGCCACGATGGGGTTGATACTGCTTGGTGGTACGATTGTAAACAACAGTATTCTCCTTCTTGATTTTATATTAAAAGCTCGCCAAGATGGAGTAGAAAAGGATGAGGCGATTATCCGTTCGGTTGAACTTAGAATAAGGCCAATTCTTATGACAACCGTTTCCACTATTGTTGGCTTAACGCCGCTGATATTTGAGATGGCAGTTGGGCTTGAGCGAATGAGCCCGCTTGGAATTGTTGCGGCGATGGGGCTCTTAACTGGAACATTCTTGACGATGATTATTGTGCCAGTTGTTTACTCTAGTATAGACAGCATGTCGGTTCAAGCCTCTAAAGTTGGCAAGTTTTTGGTTAGTTAAATAGAAATAACAATTTAGTTTAATAGGAATTAGGAAATGAAAAAGATACAGGTTCTTGGCACGGGTTGCCCGAAATGTAAAGTATTGGCACAGAACGCTCAAACAGCAATAGATGAAATCGGCGGAGATTTTGAGCTTGAGAAAGTTACAGACATCAACGAGATAATGAATTTTGGTGTTATGATTACTCCTGCTTTAGTTATTGATGGTGAGGTTAAGGTTGTCGGTAAGGTTGCTTCTCCAAGCGAGATTAAAGAGATGCTTGGTTAGTAGAATTAGAAGAGTGATCAATGAAATCGATTTATTTCTATACTACTCTTATAAATGCAGGCTCTGAGCTTCACGAGGAGGCTAACGCTGCGTCGCTGCCAGATGAAGATATTGCTAACATTGCCAAGATTGCGGAGGCTGGCTTCTCGCAGATACAGTTGTGGGTTGATGGAAGTGCTGGTGCTGCGTATAGAGTTGATAAAGAAGGCGATCGACGTGATATATCTTCTTCGAAGAAAACGTACTACCAAAGGATACGTAAATTTGTAGATTATGCTCATACTTTTGGGATTAAAACACATCTATACACTACATGGGCTCTTGCGGTTAGGCGTTTTGATGCCGTAGTTGGTGCTGAGTATGTTTTTGAGACTTCAATAGGTCTTGCGCATCGAGATAAATACACTCTAACTAGAGATTCGCTCTGTTCTCTGGACATAGTAAGAGATGTTAATAGTAAATACTATCCAGTTGCGATAGCGGCTCTTGGGTATCCACAGATGCGAGCGGCGTTAGTTGAATATTATCTAGAATTAGTTTTAGAGACCAACGCCGACGGATTACAGCTAGAACCGCTCAGTATGCCATTAGATAAAGAGGGCGTTTCTATTTATGGGTACGAGGCGCCTATCGTTGAAGGGTTTGAGTCTCTTTATGGTAAAAGTGTTTATGCGATTAGTAATTCAGACCAGAGCTGGATTGATTACAGGTGCAGTTTTGCAACCGCATTAGTCCAAGAACTTGCCGCCCAATTAAAAAACAAATGCAGTGATATTCGCTTCTCTGTTGTTGGTTATTCGTTTGATGATAATCGGCGTAACCTTTTCTCTTGGCAAGACATTCTAAAACTTGGCCTTGTCGATGAGTTCTACCTTAGAGTCTCTCTAGTTGATCCTCAAAAGAGTATTGAGATTATCAAGAAAGCACGCCCATTTTGCAAAGAGGTTGGTATTGAATTAATAACGGTTCTAGATCTCAAGAGCTATACCGAAGACTTCACCGATAAGCAAAAAACAATCAACACGAAAAAATGCGAAGATTTCCTACTCGAATCATCAGTCGAAAAGATTGGATATTACGGCAATCTTAACTAAAGGTGTCAGACACCTTTAGTTATTATGGAGGATTCTATGAAACTGAAAACTATTGGTATTGGCTTACTAACTTTACTTCTTTTGCTCATATTATTGGTTGTTGCTTTTATTTTTAGATTTAAGGTTATTTTAGAACGCAAGCCAACTATCGAACGAGATTACTACAGTGAGCTGTCAGAGAAAATCAGGGATGGCCGAGATGAGAGTTTAAATTGCTTTCAAGATATGGTGGCTATATCTAAGCGTATTGATAATAGTGAGTTGTCTTCTTCTGAATTATCTTCTATATATTTAAAGCTAAAAGAAGGGGAAGATGATGCTAAAGCGAAAGCGAAAGTTTTCTTGGAGTTAAATAAGCAGATATATCTAGATGTTGTAGCTGCAATGTCAGGGAAGCAATATTGGGTTGAATATGGCAGTATGCCAGAAGATTTAGTTGTTTGTAGCAAAAAGAAATATTCAGATTATCTTGATAAATATGTTCTCTCAAAAGCATGTAGTAGTGACATACATAATCTGTTTAGATTTCTGAGAATTAAGTTTCTTTATGATGCCACTCTTAATGATACTTCTAGTGCAATCGAGACGATGAAAGAGGCTGCGCAGTTTGCTGAGTTCTTTAGATGTGAGAATACTTTACTCATGAATCAACTTGTGTATAGAACACTTTCGAGTTTGCCGATTGATATTGCGACAAAATTGACTAGTTCTGGCAACCTTAGTTTGGCCCAAGTTGTTGAGCTTGACAAGTTTATTAAATCTTACGAGCTTGCCAGATTTGATTATCAAACAGAAAAAGTTATTGTGTTAGATATGGCTCAACGTGGTTTCACTTCTGATGATGGTAAATTAGCCGGCCGGTTTGGTATAGATCTCTGCGATAATAGTTACTCTCCTCTAATCAGAATCTTACTTGGAAGAGAGATGACTCGGAGCGATTTTCTAGCTAGAGACTATGAGGAGTTTGATTTACTTGAGAAAGCCAAGCAAGTCTATTGCAATCAATATAAGGAACTATATCTCAAAAAGCTCCTTCATTATTTTGAATTGACAAGTGATTCTAGTCAAGAAAGCACCATCATGTTTACCATGTTACACCTTGATTGGGATGGGCATGCTCAAAAAACTGCAACCTCTACCGCAATAGCAGTGTTATTGTTTAAAGAGCAGCAGCATCGCTTGCCTACAGATTTAAAAGAGCTTGTAGAGTATGGATATATTGAATCAATTCCTTTAAGTGAATATACAGGCGCAGAGCTTGAATATGTTGTTGAAGAGAATAGTTTTTCTATCAAGACAGATAAAATCTATCTTTTGGACGACAGCGAGGTTGCACCTCTGACGATGACGGTGAGTTTGGAGAAATAAAAGGGCGTTTCCTGGGAGCGCGGAGCCCCAGCTCCGCATAAAGCTTACTTGCAGTTTTGAGTTTCCTAGTTTAATTTGAGATTACAAATATCTAAACACTAATGACGCTAGATAAAAAAAATCATGAAGTTCATAAAGGTGTAATAGAGTTTGAAAGGCAGATGAACATCAATTAACGCTTGAGGCTTAAGGGTAGTTCTAATAATTGCTTTTGAGCGGCAAGTAGGAAATTTTTGTTGTCCGACAAGGAAGATAAATCAGCCTTATCTGTAGATAAGGTGTCTTTTGTCTGACGCAGTTCGGCGACAAAAAGGTTCGTTTGTCTACCAAAATGAATTTTTAGAGGTGCCCTTTAAATCTCATACCTTTTTAACTGCTTTAACGCAAGAGGACGCAGGCGACGCAAACGAAACGGATTAGAACAACCTGTTTTATATTTTAGAACCAGAAGTTTTTGTGTTTTAATAAAATAAAGCCCTAGCCTTCACCTGCGTCCCCTTGCGTCATTAGCGTCTTTTGCGTTAAAAAAATAAGGTTGCTAATCTACATTTCCAAGCTGAATACGTACTTGCATATAACGGGCGAAGCCTGTATAAGTGTAAGCATGCCAGTACGGTAGAGACGCACAGATTGCCTCAAACGGTAATCGTTACTGGTGTAAATCGCATTTAGGGAAGGGAGTCATTATGGCGGCGAAGCGGAAGATACAGTGGCTAATTGGAGAGGTTGAACAGCTTCGAGAGAAGGCTGTTATTGATAGCCAAGTTGCTACTGCAATAAAGAACCATTACCAGCCTCAACTAGAGGGAAATGATAACTCGGCTAGTAAAGCGGGGATTACGGTTCTTGCAACGGTTGGCGCTTTACTCATTGGTGGTGGTATTATTCTTCTTTTTGCACACAATTGGAGTCAGATCTCAAGGCCTTTGCGGGCAGTGTTGTCAATCCTGCCAGTTATTCTTTCTGCGGCTCTTATGTATTTTTGTGTAATTCGTGCCAAGGGTAGGAGTTGGCGAGAAGCCGCTACGGCATTGATGATGACTTCTGCGATAAGCTGTTTTGCTCTTATCTGTCAAACATACTACCTTGGTGGTGAGTTTTCAGCTTTTATGTTCTATGTCGCTCTGATGACATTGTTTGTGCCGCTGATTCTTTCTTCGTTGACGGGGTTTATCCTGCAGTTACTAATTATTATTGTGTGGTTTAGTAGCAATTTTGATTATGATAGTGAAAATAAATTATACGTTGGTTTAAAGCTGGCCTTATTGGTGACAGCTCCGATTATTTACTATGTAATGAGCCTTCGAAAGCGCGCAGACAGGGAGAAGGTTCTCAATTCATGGCTGATCTCCCTTGCTACTGGTATTCTGGTCTGTATGGCAATATCGTATTTCCTAGAATATGAGGATTATTATTCTACTGTGATTTATTTGGCGATAGGCGTTATAATCAGCGGGATAGCCAGAATCTTTTATTACAACAGCAAATATATGCGCAATTGTTCGCTACCGTTTATAGTGGTAGGTTTTTTCATGACACTGATACCACTTATCGGAGTGCAGGTCGGAGATTTCTACAACTATAGCTATCTGGAAGTGCCTCTTAATTTTGTGATGATATTATTTTCGTTTATGGCTCTAGTCGTAGGGTTGTTTTGTCTGCGCAAGAGGATTTGGCTAAGCGCTGCGCTAGCATTTATGCCATCTTTATTTCTAGTCCTTATTACTGTAAGCATGGGTAAGTCTGATTATCCTGCAATAGTAATCTCAATTGTCGTTGGAGTGATATCTTTGGTTGGAATCATACTGGCAATGAATAAAAAATCGCTAGAGATGCTAAACTACTCTACACTTTTGCTACTTAGCACGATTTTGGTGAGATTCTTTGATAGTGAATTCTCTATATTGGCAAGGGCAATAGTCTTTATTGCCTGTGGAGTAGGTTTGTTAGCTATGAATGGTTTTATGGTGGTCAGAAGTAGAAAAATAACACAAGCTCAGGAGGTTTTATAATGTTGATTACCAACAAAAAGGCTCTGTTCGTATTGATGCTTCTGAGCATTTTCACAATGATTGCTTTGCCTTTATCACAAATTGCCAGATATGAGAATGTTATAAAAAATGGAACTTCATATAAACTCAGTTGTAGGATTTACGATCCCTACGACCCTTTTATGGGTAGATATGTAAGACTTGAAGTCGGTGAAGATATACCTAAAAAGGATTTTGATGCGATTCGTGGCGATTCTCACGACAGCTACCTTCATTACGATAGATTTATTGAAATTAGCGCCGATGAGAATGGCTTTGTGAAATACGAAAGGCTTGTTAAGGACAGAGATGAGATTGAGAAAGGTAAGGATTATCTCAATTTTCGTATAGATAGTAAGTATCGATCTGATGAAGATATTGATGCTGGTGTGCCGGAAGAAATTAGTTTGAGTCTGCGCAACTTAGATCGTTATTACATGAATGAAAGATTAGCAAAACCGGCGGAGGAGCAGATAAACAAAGTCCTTTCTGCAAATGAAAACGGTAAAGACGCTGGTAAGTCCGTGTATATCGAGATTAAAGTGCTATCTACCTTAGCTGTGCCAGTACAGCTCTACATCGACGATGTTAAAATTGAAGATTATCTAAAAGGAAGACGGAAAAGGTGTCTGACACAATATCGTTCGGCACTACATTTGCTCCCTGAGTTTATCGCAAGAGTTTTACTATCTCAAGAGATTTGTTTGACGGTAGGATGCTTATAGTTTTATTTTTGCGCAGCATTGA
>JALWYQ010000017.1 GCA_027078365.1 Phycisphaerae bacterium | reverse complement strand
TGACTTGTGTGCGTTTTTATCAATACATTAGATATCTTACTACCCAATCTTTTTAATGATATGTTTGGTTGCAAGCACTTGCAAATACATGTATAATGCCAAGCTATGTCTGCGTGCTGTATTTAGGCCTGTAGATTTTAACGGAGTGCATGTGTGGTTGTCTATGCCTTAGGCTAGCTCAACTAGTGGATCTAATGGAGTTTTAAATTAATGAAAAATAGAAAAATAGTATTAGCGGCCTCGTTACTAGTATCTCTTTTTTGTAGCGTTGCATCTTCTGCTCAGACATACCACCTATCAAAATCGCAGCAATGGCAGGATGTATCTGGCGATGACAACTCTTCGTATCTCTTGACTGTATCTAAGCTTAAACAAGATATTGCTAGTGGTAACGTCGAGGAAGCCAAGGAAGTTATATCGCAATTAGTCGCGCAGCATCCTGAACTAGCTGGCAAAGAGCTTGATAGTTTTATGGAGGCGGACTATCTCTACTCCAAAGGTAAATTGTCCAAAGCGGTTAAAAAGTATAAGGCGTTTACAAAAAAATATCCAGAGAGCTGGCTCTATGAGGCAGCCTTAGAGAGACAGTTTGATATTGCGACTGCATTTCTCTCTGGTGCTAAGCGTAAGATTCTTAAAATCATCAAGCTTAGTGCCTACGATGATGGAGCTGATATGATGCAGCGCATCGCTAATGAAACAGGGAATGAAATTCTTGCTAAGCGTGCATTGCAAAGGCTTGCGGAGTCTTATGAGGATCGCGATTTGTATCTGGATGCTTATAATACATGGCTTCAAATTTCTACACGTTGGCCAACTGCTCAGACTGGAGAGGATGCTTTGCTTGGAATGGCAAGGTCTATGTATTTGGGATATAAAGGCCCTAAATATCAGGCGGCATCGCTTAAAAGCGCAAAAGGGTATTATTCCTCATACGCTAGAATATATCCAGAGAAGGCTAAAGAGCTGAAGATTGCAGATATTGAAGTGCAGATAAGAGAGCAAATCGCGTATAAACAATATTATATAGCTAGCTATTATGAACGTACAGGTGCTTACGTTGCAGCTTCTAGTTATTGTCAGTACGTTATAGATAATTGGCCAGATACTATAGCAAGCGAGTTGGCGACGCGTAAAATTGAAGAGATTAAGGTGAAGATAGAATTGAAAGAAACACAAAAACCTCCTCGAAAAGGGTTGTGGCGTTTCTTTGATCTTTTTGACCTTAAGCATTACCTCACATCGTAGTGGTGAGTTTGTTGTTGTTGATTTGAATCGTACTTGTATTAGGAAATATTCTCGTGAAAAAAAAATCACTAATTATAGCGACTCTTGTGATGAGTATATCTGCATTAGGCTTAACAGGCTGTAGCGGTTATTCTAATGGATGGCCTTATCGAGATGATGTTCAAACGATATCTGTGAAAATGTTTGATACGAAGAGTTTTCGCAGAGACCATGAATATTCTCTCTCAGATGCAATATGCAAGCAGATAGAAGTTCAGACACCTTATCGTATTGTTGCAGATGATAATATTGCGGATACGCAACTTTCAGGCCACGTCAATTCTATGAGTGGTTCTGTGCTTTCGACTGACCGTGAGAGCGGTTCTTCTCTTGAGGATGAAGTTCGTGTTTCTGTAACATTTACATGGAAAAACCTCAAAACTGGCGAGATGATTATAGATAGTAAAACTGTCACCGGTGTTGCAAGCTATGCAGACCTTCTGAATCAAGACTATGATTATGCTGCTAATGTGGCAATGAATCAGGCAGCGGTTAAGATTGTCGAATCAATGGAAACACCTTGGTAGCCTTAAGGGCTTCTTAAAATAGCGTACTGCAAAACGTTATA
>JALWYQ010000016.1:26455-68016 GCA_027078365.1 Phycisphaerae bacterium | reverse complement strand
CTTACGGTACCTAGCAACCAACTTATCACCATCGACGCAAATATAGGTATTGTAATATTTGTCGTTATCACGCTCTATTAGACCAGCTAGGATAATAACGCCATACTTAGAAGACATTTCCATTAGTCGTTTCGTGCTTGGTCCATCAGGTACCGGCTCGGACAATTCATGGATTGTCTCTTTGGTTGCATGTCTAATAAAAGAATAGGCTGGAATACAGGCCTCGTGGAAAGAGACGACTTCTGCACCAAGATCTACAGCTTTCGCGACAAGTCGTTCCATCGCGGCAAGATTGTAATCTTTGTCGCCGTTTTTCATTTCAAACTGCGCAGCAGCAATGCGAATACTATCCATAGTTTTATCTCTTTTTTTATATGCCCAAAGTTAAGTTGATTTTCTGTCTGTCCATGGCAAAGAAAAAACGTTTTGACTGTTCATTAAAGGTCTTTGATTCTAACATAATTGCTTGATATTTACAGAGAAATCTTATGGTGTCAGGTTGCGAAGATGACTGCAATAGTAGCATACATGAGAAAAATGATCACTCGCAATGAAAGGTTGAGGAACGCTTGCAAAGGGAGATTATGCTTCTTTGCGTCAATTAGTATCAAAATGTTTGTGATCTCAAATTAAGCTAGGGCAGTCAAAGTTGCATCGAACGTTATGCGGAGCTGGGGCTCCGCATTCCCAGGAATGCCCTTGGCGGTTTTAAAACATAAAATAAGTTCTTTTAAATCCGTTTTCATCTGCATTTATCTGCGTTTATCTACGGTTCCAAGATTTATCTAGCGAGTTTGCGGTATTACCAACTGCATTCCTGCGCGTAGGTTGTTTGGGTTGCTTAAGAGATTGCTGTTGGCATTTAGTATGTCTTTCCAGTGTTTTGTGTCGCCGTAGTAGATTAGTGATATTGAGCTTAACGTTTCGCCTTGTGTTACGGTGTGTTTTCTAAGTGGGGCTTTAACATTTAAGTTTCTCTGAGCTTGGTTATCACTTACCGCTTGAGTAGGTGGTTGCAGAGATGCTTGTGTAGTAGGGTAGTTTTGGGTCGTTGTGGTTGCTGGTTTTGGAACTACTGGTGCTTGAGATTTGTGTTGCTGCGTTGTTTCTTTTGCAGGGCTTGGCTGATATTGATCCAAGTTGATTCTGTCTTGATACTGCTCTTTTGAGCTATCATTGGATGGCTTAAGTACGGAGAAAATAATAAAGGAGATGATGGCTAGAGCTGCGCCAGCCATCATCCCCATTTTGACATCTTTTCGCATTGTTTACTACTTACTATTCTTCTTGCCAATTAATAGAATTGGAGCAGCAATTGCGATACTAGAGTAGGTACCGACAATAATACCGACTAGCATTGCAAATGTGAATCCACGCAAGCCGATACCGCCACCAACGTACATTACCAATACAACCAAGAAGGTTGTCAGTGATGTAAGAATCGTTCTTGACAATGTTTGGTTAATACTTCTTGTGATTATAGTAGGCGTAATATTTGTAGTCTTTCCTCTATTCTCACGAATTCTATCGAACACAACAATCGTATCGTTGAGCGAGTAACCAATGATTGTTAGGAATGCTGCAATCATCTGCAAGTTTATCTTGAAGTCTCTAATTCCAAGAAACTCTCCAACCGGTGTTCCTGCAATATAGGTACATGCAGTTACAGCACCAAGAGTTATACAAACGTCGTGGACAAGAGCGGCGATAGCAGCAAAACCGAATCTAGCATCACCGAATCGAATCCATACATAGGCAATAATTGCTAGTAGAGAGAAGATAATAGCTACAACAGCCTTACGTTTTGATTCCTCTCCAATAGACGGATTGAATTGAGAAACTCTTGGTAGTGTTGCCTCGTAAGAGGTTGCAGCCAAAACTTTCTTCTTTTCATTTTCAAGATACCTAGCTTTTTCGTTAGCTTCAAGTTCGCGGTATCCAGCATCTGGATGAACGCTTACATAGACAAAACTCTTAACCTTAGCATTATCTTCTAAAGGCAGATAGTTGCTATCTAGGAGTTCGTATTTATACCAAGCGAGGTCGTCTAGCTCGTGTTTGAAGCGTAGATTTTTGAATCTTTCTTTTAGCTGAGTGGCAGAAACTTCCTTGTCGAGTTTGCATTCAATCTTTAATCCACTAATGTATGCAGATAGCTCTGGGTTTTCGTTTATTGTTGCATCGTCTATGAAAGATATAGAAGTTATCTTTGGTTTGAGATTTTCTTCTCTTTCCAAGATAGAGCCGAATGCCTCAGTTACAGCGTTGTTAACTATTTGGTTGACTCTAGGTTCTCCAATTTTAGCATCACTGTTCTTAAATGCCTCTTTAAGTATGGATTTGAACTCAGACTTTGGTAGCTGGCTTATTGAGATAGTAAATGTGTTTTTCTCCTTACCTGCTACGACAGATATATTCTTGGCTGAAGATTTTAGTTTCTTTGTTGCATCAACAACCATCTTTTTGATTTCTTCTGCTGTTTTATCTTTAGCAAAAGTAACATCTACAACTGATTTGTTTGTTTCAATTGTGTTAATCTCAAATTGTCTGCCTGTGTTACCAATGCTATAAACTTTAGCACTCATCAAGCCTGAGTTGCCGTATTTTTTACCGACAGCTTGTATCATTGCTTCAATCTGAGCTTGGTTAAATTTTTTGCCCTTTTGAAGGTTAATTTGAACACTTGTTCCGCCGGTAAATTCGATATCGTACTTGTTGCTTCTGCTGTTGTCACGTGTGAAGAATACTATAAGACCAGCGATGACTAGCGTTGCTGAGATGGTAAAGAAAACAGCTCTCTTGCCCATCCAGTCAAAATTAGGCTGATTAACGAAACTACGCATACGAAGAGTGTCTTTAATCCAGCCGGCTGCCATTAGAAAGTCAAATAGGACTCTAGTAACAAAGAGGGCAGTGAACATACTTGAGATGATACCTATCATCAATACAATAGCAAAACCTTTAATCTCTTCACTAGCTACTAGCATCAAGATTAGGGCGGTGATGAAGGTTGTAAGGTTGGCATCAAGAATAGTTCTAAATGCTTTTGAGTAACCATTGTTGATTGATATTCTAAGCGAAGATCCACCTGCTAGTTCTTCTCTGATACGCTCGAAAATCAGAACGTTTGCATCAACTGCCATACCGATAGTCAGGATAAGACCTGCGATACCAGGCAATGTAAATGTTGCAGCTGAGATACTCATAACAGCTAGAATAAAGAGGAGGTTCAATACAAGTGCGATAGTTGCGATAACTCCACTAAAGAGATAGTAGATTATCATAAATACAGCAACTACTGCTAGACCCCATATTCCAGCCTCTATTCCTTGGTCGCGATATTTCTCACCTATTGTTGCACCAATTGTTTTTTCTGATATTGGAGCATCGCTAATTCTTGCAGGAAGAGAACCTGCGTTTAGCTTGTTGACCATATCGTTTTGTTCAATCTGACTGAACGAACCAGTGATTATACCACTTGAGCTAATCGCAGAGTTGATGTTTGGAGCTGAAATAGCGTTGTCATCCAAGATTATACATAGAGGTTTGCCAATGTTGTTGCTTGTAAGTTTAAAAAACATATTAGAGGCTATCTCGTTGAATGCAAAACCGATAGCTCTTCTGCCATTTTGATCTGATGTTGGCCATGATCTCGTTAGCTTCCAGTTTAAGCTAGGGTTGTGCAGCATTGTCTCTGCTGGGGAGTTGCTAGCTAAAACGTAATATTTGTTTGCAAATTTTGCGATAACAGCGTTGCTGACGTCAAATTCATCTGGTTTCTCGATAGCTACCCAAACGTAGTTGCCATCTGAGGATAGTTTTGGACCACGCAATTTTAAGTCGTCAATGTAGTTTTGCGCCATCTGAGCATTTAGTTTTCCATCTCCTACCGAAGGAAGGATACGGAACTCAAGAATACCAGCACCTTTTAGCATCCTCTTAACGTCTTCAGGGTCGTCAAGAGTTCCTCTTAGAGGTTTGTACTCATCAAATGCCTTAACAAAGGCGTCTATTTTTGCAGCTTTTTCTGGGAATTGAGCTTTGAGTTTTTCGATATACTCTCTGCCAGAGCGAGTTTCTACATTTGCAACCAGAGCGTCAACGCTAATATTGAGCTTTGTTATCTGTGAGAGGGCCTTGTCGTATTTGGCGTTTATTCCATTGTCTGCTGTTAGCTTATTAACAATATCTGCCCAAGACTTATATGCCTTAACATATTTGATGATTGTATCTTTTGTGCTAAGTTGTTTTGCAGATAGTGCCTTGGCCTCTTCTGGAGATGGATTGATAAATTTCTCAATAGCTGCGTTTAGGTCTTTGTCGCTTAATTTGCTCCAATCGTTAAGCTTGGAGTTTAGACTCTCTACGTTTATATTCAGAGATGCAAGTTTTTTGGCGATGGCTTGTTTTTCTTCAAGAGCTTTATCACGAGTCTTTCTCGCAACTTCTCTTGCATCGTAGGCTTTTGCTAGGTTCTCAAGGATTGCTTTCCTTTCTTGAGATCCGCCAGCCATCTTTTCAAAGATTTCCTCTCTTTGAGCGTCATCCTTGGATAGGGCTCTAGTGATAGTTGCTAGATTGATATTGTCTGCCTCTATTGAATCAAGAGCATCTTGATATGCTTGTCTCTTTTCGCGAGTTTGCTTACTTGCTAGAGGTAGTTGAATCTCAATTCTAGTATCACCCTGAGGTTTAATTATAATGTTACTCATGCCCTGTGGGTCAATACGACGCATTAGGATTGGCACCATCTTAGTTGATAAGTCCTTAATATCGTCTGCGGCCATTCCCTCAGTATCAATGCTGTAAATAAGACTTGTACCACCACCAAGGTCAAGGCCAGGTTTGAGTTTCTTATCCAGTGGTGTAATTGATAGTGCTGCAATAATTACCAATGCAACTATCAGAACTTTTTTCCAAGTTTGATTCTTGCTCATAATATCTTCCCAAAAATATTAATACTCCTAGTACTCCGAAAAAGACGTTTGGTTAAACGTCCTTCTTATTAACCACAGTTGATTACAGTTTGCTAGCTATAGCTGCAATAGCAATCTTTATCTTTGTGTTGTTTGATTCATCTATCTTGAGAGTTACCTCATTGTCATTGATGTCAATGATTACACCAAAGATTCCGCCGATAGTCCTAACTCTGTCATTTTTGGCTAGACTTGCCCTCAGCTTTTGAGCCTCTTTTTGCTGTTTTCTAGGTCCACGAATAAGGAAGAAAAACATTACTGCCATCAAGACAAGCATCAAGACAACGCTTCCTGTAGAGTTTTTCTTTGCATTCGTGATAGGGCAAGTTTCTTGTTGTTTGCCGTCAGCCTGTGTTGTAGTTGTTGCAGCTGCGTTTGTTTGCGCAGCTGGTTGGTCTAGATTTACAACTTCACTAGAGCTATTTTCTCCAACGGCTAACATCCAATAATTTATTTGCATCTTATACTCCTTCAATATCGCTATTTTAGTTCTTTAATAAGCCATTTTCTGCATATTTAGCCAATTTCTCATCAGCCCAATCTGCAAAAGTACCATTTTCTATGTTTTTGTGTATTTTGTCCATTAATCTTTGAAAAAATCTTACATTATGTATAGAAACTAGGGTTGGACCTAACATTTCAGACACGATAAAGAAGTGTCTGATAGCGCCGCGTGAGAAATTTTTGCAACAATAGCAGTCGCATCCTTGCTCAATTGGAGAAGTGTCTTCTGTATGAGAGGCGTTTCTGAGCCTCAAAGGCCCATCATCTGTGAAGGCAAATCCATTTCTACCGTTTCTTGTTGGTAAAACGCAATCAAACATATCTACGCCAGCTCTAACTGCTGCTATTATATCGGCAGGAAATCCCACTCCCATTAGATAGCGAGGCTTGTTATCTGGTAGAAGGGGAGCTACGTAATCTACGGTTTTTATCATATTGTCGTGGCCTTCCCCAACACTCAAGCCTCCAATGGCATATCCAGGGAAATCTAGCTTAATCATCTCTTGAGCGCAGTGTTTGCGCAGCTTGAGGTCTATACCTCCTTGGACTATGGCAAAAAGCAATTGATCATCGCGTGAATGACTGTCTTTGCAGGTTTTTGCCCACCTTATCGAACGCTCTACCGCTTTTTCGAGCCTATCTTGTGGGCATGGAAACGGAGTGCATTCATCGAAACACATTATGATGTCTGCGCCGAGACGATTTTGTACTTCGGTTGCTATTTTTGCATCAAGATAGATTTTTCTACCGTCTATATGGCTGGCAAACTCAACGCCGTCTTCTCCAATTCGATTCAATGTGCTTAGTGAGAATACTTGGTATCCGCCGCTGTCGGTTAGAATAGGCTTGTTCCATGCCATAAGTTTATGTAAATCGCCAAGCGCTTCGACCTTATCAACTCCAGGTCGCAAATACATATGGTACGTGTTTGCTAGTATTATCTGCGCACCGGTCTCTTCGACCTGTCTTGGCGTCATGCCCTTAACAGAACCTCTTGTTCCCACGGGCATAAATACGGGTGTTTTAATCTCTCCGTGTGCGGTCTGGAGTTTGCCTAGTCTAGCGCCAGAGTTTTTATCTTTCTTTAGAATTTCAAATTTTCCGATATCCAAAATCAATATATCCTTTTAATCTTTGAACCTGGGTAATAGTAGTTAAGTATATCCGTGTATTTAAAATTTTTGCGTGCCATTGCTAATGCACCGTATTGACACAATCCAACACCATGGCCAAAGCCCTTACCATTTTTGAACGTAATCTTGTTTTTAGAAACAACAACATCAGTTGCTGCGCTTTTAATTTTTTGTCCGGTAGGGTCTAAGGTGAGTCTGAGATCTTCACCTCCAACAATATCTTTTTTGCCGTTGGTTCCCAAGATTTCGAACCTAGTTATACGTGTTAGATTGTCGTATTTACTAACGCGTATCGGTACAATTGCCGAGAGGCTCTTTAGCTTGCTTAGAGTTGGGTACTTTCTTACGAGTTTTTCAAATGCTCTCTTTTTAGAGATTGAGTATTTGGGCCAGTTGAGGAATTTTCTGTTTGCTGTTTCTTTGCAGTAGGGGCATTTAACTCCTTGCAAACAGACGTAATCATCGCCGAATACGTATTTGCTATTTTCAGTATGTCCTCCGCATACTGCGCAGTAATATGCGGGAAACAGGCCATTTGCCTGCTTGCTCTTAGGGTCGCTTAGGATTAAGCCCTGAGTGTTTTTGACCGCAAGAGAGCTGCGCAGATGCTGGGCACTAATTCCTCTGTAAACTTGGTTGGCCTGAGTGCTTTTTATATCCCAGCTACGATTTTTTCCAAATTTCTCTTTAATAAAAAGGCTGTACGTCCTAGCGGCGATTGCTTGGCTCATTAAGGCTTGCATTTCCCAATGGGCTGGCATTTCAGCAGCTACGACACCGGCTAGATACGATTCTGTATCAAGAGTGTTGATTGCGTAGAGCTTTTCGTTGTTTATTAAGAATGTTATCTTTCCTTGGTAAGAGAAGTTTCCTAGAGAAAATACAGTCCCTGCAGTTGGGATGATGGTTATTGTTTGCCCAACATCCTTACCGTCTAGAAGTATTGTTTTGCCAGAGAGGGTTACGAAAAAAGTGTGTTTGCCGCTATATTTCTTTTCGTTAATGGCGCTAAGTGTACAACCATTGTTAACGCTTACCTTATATTTTTGGCAATTTCTACTGAGCAAAACTCTAATCTGTGGCGCAGAAGCACACTCAACCAGACTAATGGGCTGTTTTTTTAGTAGGAGCTTAATAAAAGCAACAGAGGATATAGAGATAGCCAAGCTTAAGAATAGAATCCAGCTGATGGAACTCCGAGAAACTCTAGTGCTAATATTAGACATATACCACGCGCAGCTAAGTTAAGATTTTTGTTATTGGCTGGCACTACTCAAGCTTACGCAGTGAGATTCCGTATTTTGTGAGCTTTTCTTTGATTTCTGTTAAGCTTGTGATTCCGAAGTTCTTGCAGCCTAGAAGCTCTGCTTCAGTTTTGCACGTTAATTCGCCAAAAGTTCTAATGCCAAGTCTGTCTAGTGCGCGTTTTGCACGAACTGACAACTCAAGCTCATCGACAAGTCTTGTATCAAGCTCGCTACCGTCAGCGTTTGTATTTGCCATATCAGAAGTTTTTGACGCTTCTTCGTAGTTCATACCGAGGCGCAAGTTCTTCGAGTCAAGTATTTCTCTAATCTCGTTAAGAGATGTCTCACCAAAGTTCTTGTAAGAGAGTAGCTCACTCTCATTAATCTTGAGTAGGTCGCCGAGAGTGTGGATATTCATCTTACGCAAGCAGTTTCTACTTCTTACGCTAAGCTCAAAATCTGAGATTGGGGTCTCAAGTATCTTGTTGCGTTTGTCTTTTTGTTCTTCCTGCTCACCGTCGTAGTACATTGTCATTGAGCTTTCGAGATCTTTTGCAAACATCCTTGCCCAAGCATGGTTCGGGAAAGCGTCCACGACTGGTTTGACGTATTCGTAGGCTCTATTGAAATCACCCTTATCTTCAAATAGTACCGCAAGGTTAAGCAGGACAGATGTTTTAGTAGGTATGATTTTCGTTAACTCAAGATAGAGCTCAATAGCTGCATCATCATCACCACGCAAATCCAATATATAGGCTAGGTGGAATTTCGCTTCAGTATGGTTCTCATCTAGTTTGATAGCTTCTTCGAGTGAGTCCACAGCTTCTTGGTATTTTCCTTGAGCGTTTAGTAACCTACCGAGCTGGTAGTGATAATTGGCATTTATTCCCTTAAAGTTAGAGCATTTATCTATTTCGCTCTGGGCTTTTTCAAGTTCATTTGCAGCAATAAAGACAGCTACCTTCTCAAGAGAGACAGTTAACGAATCACAACCGTTCTTATCTGCTTTTTCTAGCGAGCTAATCGCCTTATCAAAATCAGAGAGGGCTTTGTAACATTTACTCAAGAAGAGAAACTTCTCCGCTGAGTCGCTACATGCTTCGAGCGTTTCAATAGCCTCTTTCCACGAACCGACCAAGCTAAGAGCGATACCACCAGCTAGTTTTTTGCCAGCCGCGATTTGTTCTTTAGCTTGCTTGGCAAAATTAATCTTATTGAGTTCACTTGAGTTTGCATAATCAGAGATTTGCGCAATCTCCGCTAGGCTCGGTAGAGACTCTGAGAAAAGATTCAGTTCTGTTTGTTCGGTAAATGTCATAATTTGCTGCTCCTCTTGCTAAGAAGAAAAGTATCATAAATATCTTGTTAATACGAAATTACATACCCATTGCCGAGTAAACGACAGATTATATGTAACTTTAGGATTTTTGCAACAGTTATTTTAATAAGCATTTATGCGCGTTTGAGATGGATAAAATTACTTGGACAAATGCCGGCTAAATAAAAGCCTTGCCTGAGAGTGAAAATGAATTTTTAGAGGTAGCTAACTTATATTTATGTTGAAAAAACAGCTCTTTTTTTTATAGTCGATTGCACGAAGCTTATGCGTTTTGTGTTGTATAGCCTCTTAGCGGCGCAAAATCTCTAAGGGGTTTATATGCTAACAGGTTGCCTGTAAAGGATTTACCGACAGTTTTAGTAAAGGCTTAAGGATTGCTATGGATAAAGACGACGCTAAGAAATTGCCGTATCCACTGATACATAAAGATGTATGCAAGGGTTGTGGCAGGTGCATTCAGGCCTGTCCTAAGAATGTCCTCAAAATGAGTGAAGAGTTTAATGGTAGCAGTTATCACTATGCCGAGTACATTGGAGAAGGTTGCATTGGATGCGCTAATTGTTACTACACATGCCCTGAGCCATTGGCGCTAGAGGTTCATGTGCAAGAGAAGAAAACCAAAACTACAAAGTAGAGCATATTGAGATTATCTCTAAGGAGAGAGTATGGCAACACAACTGGTTAAAGGCAATACGGCGGTGATAATTGGATCGCTGTATGCTGGGTGTGAGTGTTATTTTGGTTATCCAATCACACCGGCTAGCGAGATTCTTCAGGAAGCGGCGAGATATTTTGGGCAAGTTGGAAGGAAGTTTGTTCAAGCAGAGAGTGAAGAGGCCGCTATTAATATGGTATATGGTGGTGCTTCAACAGGGCATCGAGTTATGACTGCCTCAAGTGGGCCTGGAATTAGCCTCAAGCAGGAGGGCATCTCCTATCTAGCTGGTGCGCAGCTTCCTGCCGTTATTGTCGATATAATGAGAGCAGGTCCTGGCCTCGGCAACATCGGCCCCGAACAGGGCGATTACAACCAGATAGTCAAGGGTGGTGGACACGGTAACTACAGAAATATCGTGTTTGCGCCAGCCAGTGTTCAAGAGATGTGTGATTTTACCTATAGGGCATTTGAGGTTTCACAAAAATACAGAAATCCAGTCGTAATCCTCTCGGATGGAGTGCTTGGCCAGATGGCGGAGCCGCTTAAGTTCCCAGAGGTTGCGATAGAGCCTACGATCGATACGTCTTGGGCGGTTAGCGGAAACAAGGAGACTAAAGAGAATCTCATAACTTCTATCTTCTTAGATTTTAATCAGCTTGAAAAGTTTAACTATACGATTCAAGAGAAATATGCCCTAGTTGAGGCAAATGAGGTTGATTACGAAGAGTATATGATAGACGACGCTGAGATTATCCTAGTTTCGTACGGAATTAGTAGCAGAATCGCACGTTCTGCGGTAAATCGTTCACGCAAAAACGGTTTGAAGGTTGGTCTCTTTAGACTCAAAACCCTCTTTCCATTCCCAAAACAAAGACTCAACGAGATTGCGGATAGGTACTGCAAGTTTATCTGTGTCGAGATGAGTAATGGTCAGATGCAGGCCGATGTTAAATTGGCGATTGAGTGTAAGCGTGATGTTTATCTGGTAAATAGGCTAGGCGGAAATCTTATTACTCAAGAACAGGTTTACCAAAAGATTGTGGGCGTAAGCTCGTAAGACATTTTAGTCGCACAGGTTTTTGAAAAAGACTCTAGGCAAATATGTTGCTAGGAGATAATTGTTATTGATAGGGTTTGGTGTAGTATGGCTGAGAAAATCATAGGAAGATTAGACGGTTTATACAAAGATTTCTCGCGCAAAGGTGGCGCAGTTACAAAGGCGACTCACTATTGCCCGGGTTGTGGTCATGGTGTCATCCACAAGTTAATCGCCGAAGCTATGGTTGATTTGGGTATTGAAGATCGCACGATTATGATTTCACCGGTTGGCTGTTCTGTTTTTGCGTATTATTACTTTGACTGTGGCAATATTCAGGTTGCCCACGGTAGGGCTCCTGCAGTGGCGACAGGAATAAGCCGCGCGGAGGATAAATCAGTTATCATCTCTTATCAAGGCGATGGAGATTTAGCTTCTATTGGTCTAAACGAAACAATGCAGGCTGCTAACCGCGGTGAGAAGGTTGCGGTTATATTTGTTAATAATAGTGTTTATGGTATGACTGGCGGTCAGATGGCACCTACTACTTTAGTTGGTGAGGTTACATCTACAACGCTTGATGGTCGAGATTCTAATGCGACAGGCTTTCCGCTACATATGTGTGAGATTATAAACACTTTAGATGCTCCTGTCTATATTGAGCGTGTTTCAGTCTCGGATATATCAAAGATTCGTAGAGCTAAAAAAGCGATACATAAGGCTCTTGAGATACAAAGAGATGCAAAGGGATATGCGTTTGTTGAGATTCTCTCTCCTTGCCCAACGGTTGTGGCTGGAAACTCCGAGGCGAACACTGAATTCTTGAATACATTGATGGAAAAGGAATTTCCGCTTGGTCTTTTGCGTGATAAATCTCAAGAAGCCAAACCTTACTACAGAGAAGATAGCTGTTTTGAGAAGGATAAACTTGACGCATTGTTTAGCCTATCTACCTACGGCAATAAAGATGCGCAGATTGACGAGAGCTTTAAGGAATTAGAGGTTAAATTCAGCGGATTTGGCGGACAGGGCGTTTTGAGTATGGGGCTTATGCTCGCAAAGGCTGGTTGTGCCGATGGTAGGTTTGTTTCTTGGTACCCATCGTATGGTCCAGAGCAAAGGGGCGGAACATCGAACTGCGCGGTACGAATCTCAGGCAAACAGTTAAGTACTCCTGTGATTGATAAGACTGACATCTTAATGGCGACTAACAGGGCGAGTCTAGATAGATTTGCTGGTGACGTTAGACGTGGTGGAATGATAATCTACGACTCTGTTATTGGTGATTATGAAATGCCACGGGGAGTAAAGGCTATTGCAGTTCCAGCTGTGGATATAGCGAAGAAGTTTGGTAGTGAAAGGGCGGCCAATACAGTGATGATTGGCGTCCTTATGGCGCTTGGAAATACCAACCTATCTGAAAAGAGTTTTGAGCGTGCAATAGAGGAGACCTTTGCTACTAAGCCTAAGCTTGTTCCAACAAACCTAAAAGTGTTAAAAGAGGCGTATAAGTGGGCCAAGAGCCAATAGCACTTTTTAATCATTCTTAGAAAGAAACTATGCTTAGCGAAATCATCACCTCTATTTTGGAGATATTCTCAATATTTGCGCTTGGAATATTTGCCAGAAAGATAGGGTACATACATAAAGAAGACATTAGCCGTTGGTCAAAGCTTATCATAGATATTCTTTTTCCATTCTTGGCATTCTCCTCGATTGTATCGCAACAGGATGCGCAGCGATTGCGTGAGTTGTGGATTTTGCCGTTCATAGGTTTTGGATTTATGGCGGTTGGTTTTATTGTTGGGCTAGTATTGATAAGATTTACAAAAAGTTGGAGCAGGGATGTTCGCAAAATCTTCTTGTTTATCATGGTTGTTAATAACTATGGGTTCTTGCCGTTGGTTATGGTGCGAAACCTCTGGGGAGATTATGCAATCTCGATATTGCTTCTGTTGAACATTGGCTCTGCCGTTGGTTTCTGGACGATTGGAGTTGCTGTTTTGCGAGGTGAGGATAGAGGAAGTTTCTTCTCAAACATCAAAAATCTAGCAACCCCTATGCTAATAACCTTAGTTGTTACCATTATTTTAGTTGCGAGCGGTTTGTCTAAATTTATTCCAGAGTCTTTGGTGAATATCGCACGCTCACTCGGCAATGCCGCAGTTCCTTCGATTTTACTTATGATTGGCGCAACCCTCTACGGCGTTAATTTTCTTAAGATTACAAAACGAGTCGTCTATCTCGTATTTTGTAGGAATATCCTCATTCCGCTTATCTACATAGCAATCTTAAAGACACTGCCGCTCTCAGAGATGGCGTACAACGTTTGTTTTGTTGTAGCCATAATGCCGGCAAGTGTAACCTCCATAGTTATGGCGCAGCGTTACGGTGGGTGCAAAGAGTACACATCTCAAGCTGCAATAATTACAACGGTAGTATCAATAGCGACTATCCCGCTGTTTATGATGTTCTTATAGTGTGCTTTTAGCATTAAAGCAGTTGGTAATTGTTTTTTATTTGTGCTTGCCCTGTTAGAATTTCAAACTCTAATAGGGTTTATCTGCGGTTAACTTTTTTCTAGTTTTTCCATCCGCGTCTTCTAAGCCCAATCGCTCCCATCGCAAAAAGGGCAATAGATATTGGTTCTGGAATTACGAGTGTGTTTCCTGAGATCTCATCCCATGCGGTTAGTTGATCTTGAATGCTACTGTCCCAGCCAAAGAAAATGTTGCTTACGTCTAGATAGTCTAGCGAGTCAAGATTTCCTAAAAGTTTGGCGACTTCTTGACCGTCAAGATTGATGCTGTCTGCAAAAGTTAGAGATTCTAGGTTATCCATGCCATACATTTGTGAGATATCGGTAATGTCGAGAAAGTCTATGCCGCTCAAATCAAGCCATCTAACGCTATCAACCTCTGCAATGCCAGTATGCCATAAACTACCTCCAGTCATAATAGCATCGAAAGAATCTTGATTTAATGTAGCACTCTCAAGAGTTACTTCTTCTATTGGGCAATTTCTTAGGTCTAAATATTCTAGAGATGAAAAGTCTGCGCCGAGAAAGTTAAGTGATTCAAGATTATTGTTGCCGCGTAGATAGAGGCGTTCTAGTTTGGTTAGACCTGAAAATGCTCCAGCTTCAATCTCACTTATGTTGTTGTAGCTCAGCGAGATCTCTTGAAGATTATTTAGACCATTGAAGGCAGAAGCTTGTATTGTTGAGATGTTATTGTCGTACAAATAGAGATGTTTAAGATTTCCAAGATTTGCAAAAGTGTTGTTTTCTAAGGTGGCTATTCGATTATTCTGCAAGAATAGGTTGGTGAGATTGTCAAGCTCTCTAAATTCGTTGCTATAGAGCTCCTCAAGTTGATTGTATTCAAGGTGGAGGTTTTTCATGTTTGGTGAGAGTATGAATGTATCAGCTTTTATATAGGATATCTCATTGTGTTCGAGGTGTAGATCTTCCAATCCGCTTAGACCAAAGAAAAAGATTCTTCTGATATTGGTCAATTGGTTGTGCTCAACATGCAATGATTTTAGATTGCTAAGTTCTCTAAACCACCTGTAACCGTATGTTGAACTGCCAAGATCTTTAAACCTGTTGTTGTTGAGGTATAACTCTTGCAAATTTGTCGCATTATCAAGCAGCCCCTGATAGAGAGTGTATAAATCATTGTGGTCAAAGTAGAGTTTTTTAAGATTAGTTGAGTTATTGAAGGAGTTGCCGCCAATGCTATTTATATGATTTCCATGGAAGTCATACACTTCTACTTTATCAAGCCCCATAGACCAATTGTACGAAAGTTTTGTTATTTCATTATTGCTTAGATTCAGTTCCTTTAAATTTGTTAGATCGGAAAAGCTGTATCTATTGACGATTGTCATTCTATTATTACTAAGATTCAATCTTTCTAAGTTTGTAAGGCCAGAGAAGTTGTCACTATTTATGGTTGTTATCTTGTTGTTGCTCAGGTCCAGCTTTTGTAGGTTTTCTAGATCGTCAGGACAAAAGTAATCAAGAGATATTAGCCTGTTATGTGATAGATTAAGTTCTTGTAGATTGTTTAATTTCTTGAGCCATGACATATAAGAATGTGAACTCAGAGAGACATTACTCATATTTAGTCTGCGTAAATTATCCAGCCCAGCAAATGAATCCCAATAGAGACCATTATAAAGATAATTGCCGCTTAAATCTAAATCTTGTAGATAATCGTAATTATTTGCAAGTCCTTTGAGCCTTTCTATTCCTTGCTCGTGTGCGTCTATATTAACTTCGTTGCCAGTTAGTCCGTTATCTGTTGCGAAATCCCCAAATGTATATGGAGGCCATGCTGCCATTAGGCTAGATCCGAGTATGGTTATGATGACGATGGAAAATATTGTGCTTTCAATCTTTATCATTCGGTTTCTCCTCTGAAATAGATGGGTGTAACAAGAATCTCTTTTATCTCTTGTGATTATGATGTTTGTAAAACTCTAGCTTTGTATTGGTCGATTAACGACATACGCGAAAACCAACTTCGCAGCTTGTTGTCTCTGGTAGATAAAAGCTACGGATAGCTACTCTGCAGAATCCCTTTGGACTACT
Source organism: Phycisphaerae bacterium (assembly GCA_027078365.1). Lineage (GTDB taxonomy): Bacteria > Planctomycetota > Phycisphaerae > Sedimentisphaerales > Sedimentisphaeraceae > S145-28. Next base: position 52,526 of record JALWYQ010000016.1, on the reverse strand, counting down.
CCAACTTCCGCCGCGAATACCACGGCCTATTCCTATCTGCGAACTCGTCCATTCCCATACATTTCCTGCTAGATTTGCATATCCAGGATAAGAATCTACTTTTGATGTGTGTGGGTATTGAGATAGTGATTGCGGGTTGGCGTAGCTGTAGTTGGCTATTGTAGAGTTTATTGTTATTCCGCAGCCATAGATAGAGCTACCGTCAAAATCCGCCGCCGCCTGCCACTGCCATTCACTTGGGAGATGGTAGCCCCAATAATTACAAAATGCTGTTGCTCCATACCAGCTCACTTCAACAACAGGGTAGTTTGCCATGTCTTCTCCATCGATTACTAAAGGAGAAAAATGGCCATTGTTGAATTCAATCTGACTACACTTGTATCCAGCTTGTCTTGATAAATCAAAGTATATTTTACCCTCAAAGTCTTCGCCATCATTTGTTCCGATGGCTCCTTTTACTAGATTGCCATCAACAACAATGTCACCAGTAAAGAGAGCTGCGTTTAGAAAGTCGCAGTACTGAGAGTTTGAAATCTCGCTATTGCTAATCTCGGCAATAAATACATTTTTGTAGATCAAATTTCCGGCAAGATCTCTCATGTTATCGCCTGAATCATTGATGGTGACCCAATCGATATCGGTTGTTAATGAAAATGTTAGCCACGAATCTCCAAGGACTGTAATGTCTTCTAATCCAACATCTCCTGAATGGTCAATATCGCAGCCATCGCACCAAAGCGGTGCGCTGCAAGTATTTGAGAGCCAATTGGTGGAGAGGGTAGCGAGATCCTTTAAATCAACTCTACCATCTCGATAAATATCAGCATCTCCTGCAAAGGCAGATGCACCCAGAAGGGCTGTGATTATTGAAACTAAGATTGTTTTGAATATTGTAGGCATAATTATTCCTCTTAATTAAACTTTTTGTTAGATGAACAAAATACTTAAGGGTTCCTTGAATACTACTCGGAGCCCTGCCTCCAATATTGATGCGTCATTCTACGGTTGTCAGCATCCCAGCCCCAAATCTCATCGTATGAAAGCCATTCAACATGGCCATCGCAGAGAGTGACATTCATTCCACCTCCATGAATTTTTGGCTGCGCACCGTTGTATATCAGTCTATTATTAGACAAAATGCCATTATTACTGTCCACTATCCCATCGCCATCAGCATCCATGTAAAGCCCCCAAATATTTGGAGTATAAACAAGAGAGTGTGCAGAATCAGTAAACATAATCCACTCAGATGGGCTATCTATATCCTCAATTCGAACTTCTCGGTTGCGATTTCTAAGATTAGTCACACTTCCAGAGTATTCATAATAAAATGGTGCTTCTGGATACGAGCCATAAACAACGCCAATGTAACATTGTTGGCCTGGGCTATCAATTGAACTAGGGCAACGTCTTAAATCTGGCGTCGTATCAGAGGTTCTCGTATCAAAGTCAACTTCAATACCTGTCTGCATGTAAACACCAAGTGTGTTATACCAATATGCCTTAGCGGTCTTTTCCCATATTTGTCTATCGCTAGTAGTGCCATTGCTTGGGTCCCAAGCCCAGCCATAATATGGCATATGACCGTTGTCAGCTGAATACATAAAAGCCGCTAAAGCAAACTGTCGCATTTGTGCTGCGCACTTTACTTTTCTTGCATTCTCATCGCTATCTCCACAAACGGGCACTGCCACAGAGATAATGAAAATGACGCTAACAAAAACAACCAAAGCTTCTGTCAGAGTGAATGCGCGCCTAACGCAGGGGGTGCCAGATGGGTTATTTCTTGTCATAAAATCTTCCTCCATAAAAGAAGTAATGAAATTAATTAACCGGACTTGGATTATACCGTGTTAGGCAATAAAAAACAATGTTTTTATGGGGCAACTGAGGTAGTACTGATTGCTAAATGGTAGGCGTATGTTAAGTGAATGTTGCAAATTAAGTAGTTGAGATTTTAGTTGTTCGGGGTTAATCCCATTAGACTTTCAAACTCTATCATACCTTCATGATTTTTTTATCTAGCGTCATTGGCGTTTAGATGTTTGTGATCTCAAATTAGACTTGGCAGTTGAAACTATATTGAGCGGTTTGCGGAGCTGGGGCTCCGCGTTCCCAGGAGATTGCATTCTTCATGGTAAAAGAAACTTCTACCCGTTAGCAAATTCGAAGAATTTGTCCTTTAGGAGCTTGGTTATTCTGCCCGGTTTTGCGTCGCCGATTACTCTGCCGTCTATTTCTGTGATGCCGATGACCTCTGCGGCGGTTCCGGTGAGGAAAAATTCGTCGGCTGTGTATAAATCGAAGCGAGTTAAGTTTTGCTCTACTACTTTAAAGCCTTCTTTTCTTGCAATCTTTATTACAACGTCCCTTGTTATTCCATGCAACGAACCAGATTGCACTGGCGGGGTGTATATTACACCGTTTTTGATGATGAATATGTTGTCGCCGGTTGCTTCGGCTACAAAACCTTCATGGTTAAACATTACTGCCTCAAGAACACCAGCGTCGATAGCTTCGATTTTGGCTAGAATGTTATTGAGATAGTTTAAGCTCTTAATCTGCGGTGATAAAGATAGTGGGTGGTTGCGCACTACTGATGAACTGATTATCTTCATGCCGTTGTCGTAGAGTTCCTGTGGATAGAGCTTGATGTTGTCGGCAATTATTATTATTGATGGCCTTGCGCAGGTGAATGGATTTAAGCCTAGAGTTCCAGCGCCTCTAGTAACGATAAGGCGGATGTATCCGTTTGTGAGATTATTTGCCTTGACAGTTTCATCTATTGCTTTGCTCATCTCTTCTATGGAGATGGGAATTTCTAAACGCAGAGCTTTTGCCGATTCCCAAAGACGCAAGAGATGCTCTTCCTGCATGAACACTTTCCCGCTGTATATACGAATGCCCTCAAAGACGCCATCTCCGTAGAGAAGTCCATGGTCAAAAACAGATATTGTAGCGTCTTTTTGGTCAACTAGCTTACCATCTAGCCAGATTTTAAGTGCCATTTTGCAGGGTCTCCATATCAATACTAAAAGCTAGAGCTTCATATTTTTTAAGTATCTAATCTCGTCAGCTTGCCCAACCGGAACCTCTTTTAGAAGTCTTTCTCCTCGTGCGCAAGAACCTATAGAATAGCGATTAGTTGATTTGAGTCAAGGATTTATGGTCAATTCGGAGTAAAATTAGAGGTTTAACACTGTAAAAATGAGTAAGTTTAGCGTCAAGTGAGAGTTTATTATCTTCTTTTGGGTCATTGGAGGCTTGTGTAGTTTTTTTTTTGCGTTGGTAGAGATTCTAGTCATCACTTGCTATCCTTAGGCTGTTTGGTTGAGGTTAAGTTTTAGATTGCAAAAAAACTGTTTGCTTGGTACTTTAAACTGCTTAAATTTATGCGGTAATACGTTGAGACCTTGTGTAGAAAGATTTAGATGAATTCCAAGATAGAACAATATTCACAGAGGCTAATCTCTGGAGACTTTTTGAATAGAGATGAGCTATTAGAGATTTATGAGATTTCCAAACTTGATAATCGTGATTTGCTCTATTGTGCAAATCGCATTAGAGAGAAGTATTTTGGTAAGAGAATCAAGGTTTGCTCCATCGTTCCGGGTAAACTTGGCGGTTGCAGTGAGGATTGTAAATTCTGTGCGCAGTCTGCGCGATACAAAACTCACATCACAAAGGCAAGCTATACTAGCGATGAGGAAGTCTTAGCTGCAGCTAAGGAGGCTAGAGATAATGGAGTGCCGACTTTGGGGATTGTCAGTAGCGGTCAGAGCGTAAGTGATGATGAGCTTGAAAGGCTTGCCGTATTGGTCAAACGCATCCGAAGTGAGTATGGCTTGGAGATTTGCGCTTCGCTTGGAATCTTAGATAAAAGCCAAGCTAAAAGATTAGCGCAGGCGGGGGTTTCTAGATACAATCACAACCTTGAGACGAGCGAGAATCACTTTAGCAATATTGTTGGAACCCACACATTTAAAGACAGAGTTGATACAATCAAGAACTCGCTTGAAGCTGGTATGGGAGTCTGTGCCGGTGGAGTGTTTGGTGTTGGTGAATCGGATTCGGATAGGGTAGATATGGCAATAGCGCTGCGCGAACTCGGAGTGGATATGGTTCCTATGAATTTTCTTCATCCGATAGAAGGCACTCCGCTTGAGGATGTTGTTCCGCTTAGTCCAATGGAAATATTGACGTTGATAGCAGTTTATAGATTTGCTCTGCCAAAAACACAAATCAAAGTTGCAGGTGGCAGACTTTTAAATCTGAGAGATTCTCAAAGTTGGATGTTTTATGCGGGCGCAACTGCTTTGATGAGCGGTAACTATCTAACAACGGCAGGTCGCAGTGTCGAGGAAGATATGCAAATGGTCAGAGACCTTGGCCTTGAGCCGATTCTTTCCTAAATGAAATTGTTCAACGGTTTGAGCTTTTCTAAAAAAAAGTAAAATGAGGAATTTATGCGGATAATTGCAGGTACAGCTAGAGGCATGAATATTATTAGCCCGAAAGGTAACGATACAAGACCGATTACCGATAGGGTTAAAGAGGCGATATTTAGCATTATCTATAAATACGATATGCCCAAAGATTGCATTGTGGCAGACGTGTTTAGCGGTACCGGCTCGTTTGGGCTTGAGGCTCTTAGCCGTGGAGCGAAGAGTGTTACCTTTGTTGAACTTAGTAGAAATGTGGTGGAGCTTCTTAATCGCAATATTGAAAAGGCACGTTTCCAAGACCGTAGCAATGTTATTCGAGCTAACGCTTTTAAGGCTGGAGCGCCTCGAGAGCCTGATTCTCCAAAGTATGACATCGTTTTCTACGATCCACCGTATCCTATGAGTTATGATACTGCTCTAAACTCACGTTTGGGTAAGGGGCTTTTGGTGTTAAATGAACAGGTGAGAGAGGGTGGGCTTGTCCTTGTGCGTACCCACAGAAGAGCGCACTTACTGGAGAGATACGGCAATTTAGAAGTCATAGACCGAAGAGAATGGGGTTCAATGGCAGAGACATTTTTAATGCTAAACCCTGTAACCCAAACCGAATTGGAACAAGAAAATCATGAATCTTAAAGACGCGGCAATCGAAGTTGTTAATACTATAAATTCCAATGGCTACTTGGCTTTGTTTGCCGGTGGTTGTGTACGCGATATGCTTCTTGGAAGAGAGCCTAAAGATTACGATATTGCAACAAACGCTTCGCCAGAAGTTGTTTCCGGTATGTTTAGCAGAACGATAGAGGTTGGTGCGCAGTTTGGTGTCGTTATGGTCATGATTGGTGATATTCAGGTTGAGGTTGCCACTTTTCGTAGCGAGAGCGGCTATGTTGATGGTCGCAGGCCTGGCAAGATTGAGTTTACCGATGCCAAAGAAGATGCCTTGCGCAGAGACTTTACAATAAACGGTATGTTTTACGATTTAGAGAATTCTAAAGTAATAGACTATGTTGGTGGCAGATTAGATTTAGAGAAAAGATGCATCCGTACCATTGGAAAAGCAGAGCTTCGATTCAGTGAAGACTATTTGCGCATGCTAAGGGCAGTTAGGTTTAGCGCGCAGCTTGACTTTGAGATTGAAGATACAACATGGCAAGAGCTAAAGAGGCAATCGTATAAGATTACCCAGATAAGCGGCGAGAGGATTGCCTGTGAGATTGAGTGTCTCTGTGCTTCTATGAATCCTAGCAAAGGCTTTAATCTGTTGGTTGAAAGTGGGCTAGCGGCAGCGATTTTTCCAGAGATGAAAGATTCTGATTTTGCTATTGGTGTTGACGTTATATCCAATATTTCTGGTGATATAGACCTAACACTAGGGTTGGCGGCTTTTTTGAGTAGCGTCAATCTAGATGATGCAATAGAGATGCTCAAACCGTTAAAGCTTAGCCGTAAAGTGCTTTCGTCGCTAAGATGGATTTATGAGAATAGAGACTCTCTTACACGCAAAGATTTATCCCTTGGAGAATTGAAAGTATTGCTCTCAAATGAGAACTACCAAAATCTCTATACGCTTGAGCTTGCAATCTCTACGGGTGATACTGAAAAAATTGATGCCCTCTTAGAAGTTGCGCAAAGGGTGAAAGCTCTAGAAGGTGTTGAGCTCTGTCCAGAGCCATTGTTAAACGGTCATGAGATTATGGATTTGGGTGTTAAAAAAGGTCCAGAGATAGGCAAGATTTACAATGAGTTGTATATGTTGCAACTAGAAGAAGAGATTACAACCAAGAAAGAGGCTCTTGATTGGGTTTTATCTAAGCTAAGGGAAACACTTTAATTTGGTGTAGAGTTTGGGGTTTTATCCGCTAGTGGCAAAATTCAAAATACATAGCAAATTCAAGCCTGCAGGCGACCAGCCTCAGGCAATTCAAGCTCTTGTTGATGGGATAAATAACGGCAAGCACTCTCAAGTTTTATTGGGAGTTACTGGTAGCGGCAAGACCTTTACCATGGCAAATGTAATCAAGGAACTTGGCAAGCCGACATTGATAATCTCGCACAATAAGACTCTAGCTGCGCAGCTCTATGAAGAGATTAAAGAGTTGTTTCCTGAGAATGCAGTTGAATATTTTGTGAGTTATTACGATTACTATCAACCAGAGGCTTATATCCCTCAGCGAGATATTTACATCGAAAAGGACGCAAGTCGAAACGATGATCTCGATAGACTTAGACTCTCAGCCACTACGAGTTTGATGACCAGAGATGACGTTATAATTATTTCTAGTGTTTCCTGTATATACGGGCTTGGTAGCCCTGAAGATTACAAAAATTCTAGGGTTGCCGTTACCGTCGGCGACGAGATTGACCGCAATGATTTGCTCGGTTCGTTTTCTGATATTCAATACGACAGAAACGACATAGATTTTTCACGTGGCAAATTTAGAGTACGCGGCGATATTGTAGAGATTTGGCCATCGTATGAATCTTTCGCTATACGATTCGAGTTTTTTGGCGATGAAATTGAGGCTATTAGATACATAAATCCTACCAGTGGAGAAATTCTTGCTGATGAAGAGAGGGTTTTTATCTATCCGTCAGTGCATTATGTTATGCCGCAAGATAGGATTGAAGCTGCGGTGAAATCTATCGGAGAAGAACTTGAGCAGCGTCTTGGGCAGCTGCGCCAAGAAGGAAAACTTTTAGAAGCTCAGCGGCTTGAAGCACGGACTAAATACGATATGGAAATGATTCAGGAGGTTGGTTTTTGCAGTGGCATTGAAAACTACGCCTCGCATCTAACTGCTAGACCAAAAGGTGCAGAGCCGTTTACTCTTCTCGACTATTTTCCAGATGATTTCTTGCTGTTTATCGATGAGTCACACGTTACGATTTCTCAGCTTAGAGCGATGTATGCCGGCGATCGAAGCAGAAAGCAAGTTTTGGTTGATCATGGCTTTAGATTGCCAAGTGCGATGGATAATAGACCGCTTAGATATGAGGAATTTGAGAAGAGAATTAAGGATGTTATCTTTGTTTCTGCTACACCGGCAGACTATGAACTCCAGCGTAGCGAGGGTGAGGTCGTTGAGCAGATTATTAGACCTACTGGTCTTATTGACCCTGAGATATTCTTGCATCCTGCAAGCGATCAAGTAGAACATCTCTTGGGTGAGATTGAGAAATGCGTACAAAATAAGCAGAGAGTTTTAGTAACAGTCTTGACAAAACGGCTTGCTGAAGACCTCTCTAGTTATATAGCATCAAAGGGTTTTAGGTGTAAATATCTTCACAGTGAAATTGATACACTTGAGAGAGTCGAGATCTTGCGAAATTTAAGGGCAGGAGAATTCGATGTTTTAATAGGCATCAATCTTTTGCGAGAAGGACTTGATCTTCCAGAGGTTGCGATGGTATCAATTCTTGACGCAGACAAGGAAGGTTTCTTGCGCAGTGAGACTTCGCTTATACAGACTATTGGACGTGCGGCGAGAAATGTTGATTCACGTGTTTGGATGTATGCTGATAAAGTAACGGGCTCAATGCAAAGGGCGATTGATGAAACTCAGCGCAGGCGTAAGATCCAACAGCAATACAATCAAAAGCACGGTATAACTCCGGAGACAGTTAAGAAAGAAATAAGGCGAGGACTCAGCGAGAAACTAAAGGCAAAACAAATAGCTCAAGAGGCAATTTCTATGGACACAAAGGAATATGATACTGCTGAGATGATTGCCGAGATAGAAAAAGATATGCTCGCTTGCGCAGAAGCGTTAGATTTTGAAAGGGCAGCTAAGCTGCGAGATAAACTCTTAGAGTTAAAAAATATGCCAAGATTTAAAAAAGTTAAAAAGGCAAAGAAATGACAAATTTAGAACGACTAGACATAAGTAAGATTGATACTCTTATCACATTGGCAGTTGATGAAGATTACGCCGGCGGCGACCCTACTAGCGAAATAACCATCGCTGCCGATAGATTCGAAACTACTACTCTGCGCAGCCGTGAGGATATAGTTGTCTGCGGGATGGATGTTGCAAGAGAGGTTCTCTCTCGCTACGATTCGAGGCTCTCTCTTGAAGTTGTCATTGATGATGGTAATAGCGCAAAGGCAGGCGATGCGATAGCTAAAATCACGGGTCCGCTTAGAGAAATGTTAAGCGCAGAGAGGGTTGTACTGAATTTCTTGCAGAGACTAAGTGCTGTTGCCACTTTGACAAATAGATACGTAAAAGAGGTTGATGGTACGAAGGCCAAAATTTTGGATACTAGAAAAACTACTCCGGGTTGGAGGCTTCTTGAGAAGTATGCAGTAAGATGCGGTGGCGGCGAGAACCACAGGATAAACTTAAGCGATGGGGTTATGCTAAAGGATAACCATTTTGCCTCGCTTGGAGACGACCACGAAAAAGAGCTTGCCCGTTTTGTTGAGATGAGCAAAGCCAGAGAGGGCATTAGGTTTGTGTGTGTGGAGGTTGATGAGATTGCCCAGCTTAAGGTTGTGTTGAAGGTTGCTGGGGTAGATATAATTCTGCTTGATAACATGAGCGCAGATGAATACAAACAATGTGTTGCTTTGCGGGACGAACTCGCTATAGGGGATGTTCTGCTTGAGGCTAGCGGCGGAATTACTCTTGATAATGTGCGTGAGATTGCAATGAGTGGTGTTGATAGAATCTCAATAGGGGCGATAACTCACAGTGCTGTTGCTGTGGATATTGGGTTAGATAAATAGGAAAAAACTGGGATGTTTGTTCCATTAAACCATGAAAAAATCAGCTCTCTTTTAGATAAAGAGAAAAAGATTGTACTCTTTGATACCACAGCAAGTACAAACGATATCGCGTGGGAATACGCCCGCGGTGATTACGAAGAGTCGATTGCAATATTTGCTGAAGACCAAACTAATGGTCGAGGCAGACGTGCGAATCAATGGAAAAGCAAAAAGGGCGAATCGCTACTGTGTTCAGTACTTATCAAACAAAACAAACTCGACTCTGAGATTATCGTTCTTGCAACCGCGGTAGCTCTTGCGGACGCTATCTATAAAAACACATCAATTCTAAGTGGCATTAAATGGCCAAATGATATTTTTATATCCAAAAAGAAGGTTGCAGGCATACTTGTCGAGGTTCGCCAAAATATCGAACAGATTGGAAATGATGTTGTGATAGGGTTTGGGATAAATTGTAATCAAAGCCAAAAGTTCTTTGCTTCCGTCGGGCTTGGCGAGATTGCGACAAGCCTCTACAGTGAATCTGGAAAAGAGATTGATAGAAACGCTTTAGCTGCAGATATCTTAAACTCTCTTGATACTTGGCTTGCCAATGCTGCCTGCAATAGTGATACGGTAATATCTCGCTGGAAATCGCTGAGTACCCAGCTTGGTCACCGAGTAACTCTTGAGTACAACAACGAGATATACGCTGGCCAATGCATCAATGTAGACCCAACCAAAGGGCTTGTCTTACAGCTCGATAGGGGCGGAGTAAGAATGTTTGACGCTGCGCATTCAAGCATTGTCAAGGTTGAATCCTAATTGCTGCCGTCCCAGAGATACATTAGGTTTGGTGTTAGGGCGTTTCTTATATCGCTCTCGTTCATCTGGATAAGGCTTTTGCTTTTAGATTCTGCGCCTAGTAGGCTTGAAAAATGAAACTCTTCCTTGTATTCGAAAACGTATGGGTTTTCAACATCGGCTAAGTCACTTATCAGATCTATTGCATCTTCCATATACCCAATCTGATCTATAAGTCCGTTCTCAAGAGCTTCGTCTGCGTGGTAAATACTTCCGTCGGCAAGGGCCTTAACCTGTTCTACATTTAGACCGTCTCTTCCTTTTGCCACGAGTCTTACAAATCTTTCATATGCCGGCGTAATGAGCTTGTTCATCAAGTATTCTTTTTGTTCATCACTAACTTTAGAGAAGGTTGTCGGCCAATCTTTCCTTTTGCCAGATTTCATCGTAACCGACTCAATGCCGAGTTTATCCTTGAAGAGTTCTTCGAGCATAAAGGTTTGCATGATAACGCCAATGGAACCAGTTATCGTTGTTGGCTCGGCTATTATCTTGTCGCAAGCTACAGAAGTGTAGTAGCCTCCACTAGCAGCAAGACCCTGCATAAATGCGATAACAGGTTTTCCTGTTGTGTTCTTATATCTAATAATCGCATGATGTATCTCATCGCTGGCAACGACAGATCCGCCAGGAGTGGCTGTACGCATTATTATGCCTTTAACTCTCGGATCTTTGCCTGCCTTATCTAGCTGACGTATGACAGTGTCGGCTGTTTCCGCATCAATAACACCTTCGATTCTAATAACTCCAATCTTGCTGCCTTTAGAGCCGTTTACTATGGACTCTTCTTGGAAGTCACTGTTTGAGCCGGTGCCGCTAAACGCAGCGACTAATGCTACAGTCCCAAACAAAATGATATTGCCTAGTACAGACAAGACAAAAAGAATAACAAAGAAAACTTTCCAGATAGATGTTTTCTTGCGTGGAGTAGCGGCTGGTTGCGACGCCGCTGGCATGGCAATATCGCTTAGAGAGTTGAATTTTTGTTCCTGTTCAGCCTGTGGTTGAGGCTGTTGTTGTGGTTGGTCTTCGTTTAGATTCTCTTGATTGTTATTGTCTGATTCCATTGTTTCTCCAAGCCTGATATTTAGTTTTCGTGAACTGCGATTCTATATTCAAGCTAATAGGCTGTCAAGCCTGTCGGTAATTGTAGTGGTATTTAAAAAAGTTTTGGTAGGATAGTAGGATTCTTTACTAGTGAGAAATGTTGTACAAACACCATCCTAGCCATTGTGAGAGCTATTTCTAAAGAAATCCTCCAAAATTGCTATTACACTTGATAAGGTGAGTGTTTGATACTAAAATGCCCGGCTATGGGTAAAAGAAAGAAAAAAAAGAACAATATAGTTGTCGATTATCTCGCCTACCTTTTGCTGCGCGTGGTGGTAGTTTTTTTGTATATGATCGGAGTGAAAAGGAGCTTAAAGTTTGCCAATTTTCTCGGCAAGCTGATGTGGAAGCATTACCACCGTGGCAGAGACCGTGCAATTGAAAATCTAAAAAACAGTTTTCCTGAGAAGGATTCTGATTGGATAAATAAAACTGGAATGCGCAGCTTCCAGCATATAGTGATGCTGGTTGTAGATATTTTATTTACACCTCGTCTTGTACGTAAGGATAATTGGCGCAGGTACTCACGCTACATAAACACCGAATACACAAAGTGGCTAATACAGGAACACAAGGGTATCTTGCTTCTCACAGCCCATTATGGCAATTTTGAGATTATGGGCTATTTGCTTGGTATGTTTGGTTTTGATATCTATAGTATTGCACGCCCGTTGGATAATAAATTCATAAACGATTGGCTCTACGGGGTACGTGAGAAGAAGGGCCAAAAAATTATCAACAAGAAGGGCGCAGCTGAGCTTATGGAAGAGATTGTTAGTAAAGGTGCTGCGCTTGGGTTTATTGCAGACCAAGACGCGGGCAGAAAATGCGTTTGGGCAAACTTCTTTGGCCGACCAGCAAGTACGTATAAAAGCATCGGGCTTATTGCCATTCAGTACAATATGCCGATTTCGGTTGCTATGAGCAGGCGAGTTGGTAACGAGTTCTTCTTTGAGATTGAGGTTTCTAGAGTAATTGAGCCTCATGAATGGAAGGATAAGGACAATCCGCTTCAGTGGGTAACTCAGGAATTTACTACAGAGATGGAGAATCTAATAAGAAAGGATCCGTCACAGTACTGGTGGCTTCACAGACGTTGGAAGCATCAGCCAAAACCGCGTAAGGGACGCAATAAAGCTTGATAGCTTGAGAGGCTAAAAGAATTTCTTTTGTGCATCTTGAGGTTTGCTTTCCTCGGCTGGAAAATTCATCCATATGACTTCTAATCTTTTTTGCCCTGAGTTTGACATATATGATTTAGTTTCTAACACCTCTCTGCGCCAACCCTTTAGTTCTTTTTTGTAGAGTTCACAGTCGTATCCACTGATAACTACTTTTGCTTTGACGTTGTTGAGCAAGTCGAGCATCTCTTTGTGTTCTTCAACAGTCATCTCATGTGCATAGGTTGCTGCCATCTTTTTGTGCCTAGTTTCTGGAACGTATGGAGGATCGCAGTAAAAGAGTACGTCGTCGTTATCATGCTTTTTAATCAGCTCTTGAGCAGGAATATTCTCAATCAGAACAGTCTGAAATCTCTTAGCGATATCTTCTAGTCCTTCTATCGCGGAGAGGTATTTTGATACGGGCTCAGCCATTGAGCGTCTTGTGCGCAGGCTAACAGCCCAGCTTTTTGTGTAGAGTTTTGACATCCCAAGACCGCCAAGGGCTTGCCTGCACCTAACGAGAAACCACCAGGCCCGTTCTACCGGTTCGCTAGGTTCTTCTTGTTGGGCGAGTTTGCTAAATATCTCTCGGCTGTAGGGGGTCAGCTCCATCTTTATGATTAACTGCTCGAATAATTCTCTCTCGCGTAGGACAGTAAAAAAGTTTACGAGCCTGCTATCTAGGTCGTTAAAAACCTCCACTTGGCTAATTGGTTTGCGCAAAAGTATATTCGCCGCTCCACCAAACGGCTCTATAAATACTCTGTGATCAGGAAATTTGTCTATTATCCAATTTGCGTAGTAGGCTTTGCCGCCATACCAAGCGAAGGGCGAACGCAATGTTTTTGAATTTTTCATATTTTCAGTGATGTCTGAGAGTATATATTAAATATTTTTTCGATTCACCGCCGCAATATATCAGATAACACGTATTTTGCAATAATTTCATGCTAATATAAAAAACTCAATTGTTAGTCCCACCTATCAAGCTTCTGTTAGTGTTCTTAGCTGTGGTTGCTGTGATGAAATAAGTATCGTTGCAAAAATAGTTGGAATCTTTTAAGTTGCTTTTTTGCTCAAAGTCGCTAGGATGCTTAGGTTTGCTAGCATTTTGGTAGACAATCACAGCAAATAAACCAAATGAGGTTTATAAGAGTATGTACGTATAAACGGTAAAATAAGGAGACTTATAAATGAATTTTACCCACGAAGTTGAAGGTATGCTTTGCGTTGCAAAGGGTCCTAAAAATGGTCCTTCTCCGATTCCGCAGGAAGGCAAATGGGATCAAGTCAAGGAAGTTAAAGATGTTTCAGGCCTTACACACGGCGTTGGTTGGTGTGCTCCTCAACAGGGCGCTTGTAAACTAACTCTAAATGTAAAAGATGGTATTATCCAAGAGGCTCTAGTTGAGACTCTAGGCTGCACGGGTATGACTCACTCAGCTGCGATGGCATCTGAGATTTTGCCTGGTAAGACAATCCTTGAAGCGTTGAATACAGACCTTGTTTGCGATGCAATCAACGTTGCTATGAGAGAGCTTTTCTTGCAGATAGTTTATGGTCGTAGCCAAACAGCTTTCTCTGAAGGAGGCCTTCCAATTGGTGCTGGTCTTGAAGACCTTGGTAAGGGCTTGCGCAGCGTAACAGGAACGATGTACGGAACAAGCGCTAAAGGTGCAAGATATCTAGAGATGGCAGAAGGCTACGTTAGAGAGATTGCCCTTGATGAGAACAAGGAAATCATCGGATACAAATTCGTCCAACTTGGTATCATGATGGATATGATTAAGAACGGCGTCGACGCTAACGAAGCGCTTGAAAAGGCATCTGGAACCTATGGAAGGTTTGAAGATGCAGTTGAAACTATTGATCCAAGACAGAAATAAGGAGGCCTAGAAAATGGCACTTTTTGAAGGATACGAAAGAAGAATCGATACAATCAACGCTGCTTTGGCCAAGTATGGTATTGGTTCTATTGAAGAAGCAGAGAAAATCTGCAAGGATAAGGGTTTGGATGTTTACCAAATCGTAAAGGATGTTCAGCCTATTTGTTTCGAGAATGCCTGCTGGGCATATATCACCGGTGCGGCAATGGCAATTAAAAAGGGTGAAACTTCGGCAGTTGACATTGCAGCAACTTTGGGAGAAGGACTTCAGGCGTTTTGCATACCAGGTTCTGTTGCAGATGATAGAAAAGTTGGTCTTGGTCATGGTAATTTGGCTTCTATGCTATTAAGAGAAGAAACTCGTTGTTTTGCTCTTATTGCAGGTCACGAGTCTTTTGCGGCGGCTGAGGGAGCAATTGGTGTTGCGAAGTATGCTAATAAAGCAAGAAAACAGCCTCTAAGGGTTATCCTAAACGGACTTGGTAAAGACGCAGCACATATCATCGCTAGAATCAACGGTTTTACTCACGTTGTAACAAAATTTGATTACGCTACAGGCGAGCTGACTGTCGTTAGCGAAAAACGCTACTCAGACGGCGAACGCGGCGAAGTTCGTTGTTTTGGCGCAGACGATGTGCGTGAGGGTGTTGCTATCAATCATCACGAAGGTGTTGATGTATCTATTACAGGTAACTCAACTAACCCAACACGTTTCCAACATCCAGTAGCAGGTACGTACAAAAAGGAATGTATCCTTGCTGGCAAGAAGTACTTTTCAGTTGCCAGTGGTGGCGGAACCGGTAGAACGCTCCATCCAGATAATATGGCAGCAGGACCTGCTTCTTACGGAATGACAGATACAATGGGAAGAATGCACTCAGATGCACAGTTTGCAGGTTCTTCCTCTGTTCCTGCCCACGTTGAGATGATGGGATTGATAGGCATGGGAAATAATCCTATGGTTGGTGCATCGGTAGCAGTTGCAGTTGCTATTGAACAGGCTAGCAAGTAAAATCTATCAAATTTAGTCCCGATAATACATACATAAAGATGCCATAAATCCATTTAGATTTATGGCATCTTTTTTTGGTAAAAATTTATAGATTTGCAAAGGGCCAAATTGATTTGTATGGTCGCCAAGATCTGTGTAAAGTGCGATTTATCAAGCATTTATGCCTGTTACAGAGCGATAAATTTCTAAAGGGAGTTCTTGGTTTAGGCAAAATTATTTTTTTTTTGATGATTTTAAAGAGGCCTTGTGGTAAAATTCTGAAGGTCGATAGTCGATGTGTAACCTGTATAGGTAGCTTTCTAGATTTTTATAAGCACTTTGCTGGAGAGTTGTCGTATACAAAGTATGTGTTGAACAAAGAGTTGGGGCATTTAGGAGAGTTTAATTCTCTTGGGTGCATAATGTGTTGTGTTTGTGGAGTACAGTGATGGAAATAAACACGTATAATTATTCGAACGGAGGTACACAGATGGGTAAAAATATTATCGCAATCGCGGTTTGTTGCTTAGTCTTGATCGGCTTGGCTGGCGTTGCCAGTGCGGGTGAGTTGGTCAAATACGATGCAACAACCTTGCCGGAAACAACAGGTTCAACTGTTGTTGGCAGTGGCTCGGCAGAGTTTAGTCATAGCACTAACGGCGACGGGCTTGTAGTAACTTTGGGAGACGAGGACGGTATCTCGTATCTCCATACAGACAATACCAGCTATACAACGACTCCAGGTGCGAGCTACTACGTTATGGATGAAGCTGCTCTTAGTGGTATTGACATTGACTTTGGTATTGCTTATACGATTGAGTGTCGTCTTCGTATAAACAACTATCAACGTTTCATTCCAAGCGACCCTAATGAGGCAAAGATATTTACATTGCGTTTCAACGAGCCAGACAGCGACAATGTAGTCTCTTCGCGTCCTGAGGGAGTCTATGGAAAGGATCCAGGCGGTATTCAAGAGTTCTCTATCGTAATTGCAAGCGACGGTAAGGTTTATGCTAAACTAGCTGGTCAGCCAGATTACGATGATACAGATCCAATGGCAACATGCCAGCCAGTTGAGATAACAGACCCAGAGAATTGGCACACATACACAATGAAAGTATGGCCTTGGGATGGTCTAGAAAAGCTTGATTATTCAGCTCCTTATCCATGGCCACTTATTCCAGAAAGTGATGATCGTGTAACATCTCTCTACGTTGACAGTGTTCGCAGTGGTGAGAGTTCATACAGTGCTAGTACTGTTTCTCCAGGGGAGTCACTAGAATTTGGTAACTTCAATAGTGCTGTTGCTGGCGATCCAAACATGACACTTGTTGATTACGACCTAGATTGGGTTAAAATTACTAGCCTAAATACAGCAGAACCAGTTGCTGGTGCTACAGCAGCTTGGGAAGGTGGTCCTAACGATGAGATGCTAGGTTCGTTTAGAGCTCCTTCATTGATTGGTCCTCCAAATACTAGCGATCCTTACGATAGAGTTGGTGCAGAGGGTTCTTTCCACCTTAGCGATGGTACAACAACTGCTATGATGGAAATCTGGAGTTGGAGTGGTTATCGTACAAAATGGTATGACGACTCTATGATTTACGACAACGGAGCATGGTATCAACACATAGCAATGACTGGTGCTGAGCCAGCTGTTGGTACAAATAGATACTTTACAACTTATAATCACAGATACTCAGAGTACAACAGAGATGACGCTGATGAAGCATTTGCAAAATACTTTGGTAATATAGATGTTGACCACTCATATGCAGTAGAGTGGAGAATGAGATTCTCTAGAATGATTCATAAGGCGTCTGCTAACCCAGATGATTACTACGATGCAAGTTATTGGGGAATTGGTATAAAAGAGCCAGGCGATCACTACGCTAGACGCGAGGGTGATGGCACTCCAGACTACAACTTGACTGGTCATTACTGGCTGCTTCATATTGCTGAAACATACGATGAAAATGGCGATCCTGCAAGGGTTCTAAAGTTTAACCGTGGTTTTGGTAGCTGGTACAGTGGTGTAAGTGACGCTACGGGATATGTGCCTTTTGCAGATGAGGAAACAACCCCACTTGAAGGTGGTCTCGTTATAGAGCCTAACGTATGGTACAACTGTAAATTAGTTGTTAACAAACGTGCAGATGTTAATTCAGACCGTGTTGCAGAACTATACGTTAATGGTAAATACATCTGCGGTGGTAACTGGGAAGATGCTGAATGGTTTGCTCACTATGCCCATGATGATAACGACCCTACATCAATTCCAGCATCAGATTTAACTTACTTTGAATTTGGTAACTTCAGTGCTGTAGATGAGAAATCTACTGTGGTTGACTGGGATCTAGACTACATGCGTACAGGTCTCTACGCTCACACTGATTGTGACAATGAGCCTGGCATCTTGGCAAGCTACTCTGGTGGAGTTAACCTACCATTCTCTGTTGCAGATGCATATGACAATGTAGTTGATCCAGAGCAAAGGGCTCACGCTAAGAAGGATATGATTGAATTCCTAGATGCTGATGCTGTTTGTACTTACCAAGGTAATACATTCAATTTTGCAAGACACTGGGCAGGTTCAAGTGCTCAACAACTTGACGAGTACATGGCCTTCGAGAACGAAGGTATGAATAATGAGATTGATTACTTCCACTGCAATGCAATGGATACTAATCATGAAGGCGACAACCTTTACTATTCAATAGATGACGTATCTTCTGTAATCCCAGATGAGGCTATTGAAACTGGTTATACAATTGGTTGGAGAATGAGAGTAAATGATTACATCTTCAACGATCCAACTAATGCAAGCGTCTTTACTATGGCAATTAATGAGCCAGATGGCTTAGGCGATGATCTAGGCGGCGTTTGGACAGTTTCTCTTTACTATGATAACACAACAAGCGGTCTAAGAGCTCATATTGCAACTAGTGGTTGGGGCGATGGTGCTGCCATAGATAATGATTGGCACAATTATAAGCTCAAAGTTTACACCGATAGAAATGGTACTAGAATGGCTAGACTATACGTTGATGGCGAAGCTGTTTATGCTAGTACAAATGGAATCACAGGTGTTTATGGCGAGAGTATAAGCTTCGGTACACCTGGCGTTACTCCTGGTAGTGAAACTGGTGTTGATTTCGACCTTGATTACGTTAAGATTTGGATTGACGGCGTGCCAACAGATTGTGAAGGCGCTAAGGCAATGGGATACTTAAAAGGCGATATCAATGGTGACTGCAAGGTTGACTTGCAAGATCTCCAAGAAATGGCATCTCAATGGCTAAATTGTGTTGATCCAGGTGTTTCTGGTTGCGACACTCCTTGGATGCCGCTATAAGTTGTTGCTCTTTGTGTAGATTATCATAATTGATTAAACTAAGTGAGACAGGCGGGAAAGTCTTGTCTGTCTCACTATTTGTTTTGATTCATTAACAGTAGCTTTAAAGAAAGATATTTTTTCAAAATAGATAGAACTAATTATTAATGGGAGTAGTTCATGAGTATGCAGTGTAAGACAAGTACAAATGGAATTAGAAAAGCTTTTACGCTAATTGAATTGTTGGTCGTAATATCTATTATTGCTCTGTTGATGGCAATTATGATGCCTGCACTTGGCAAAGCTAAAGAAGCAGCTAAGAGAGTTATCTGTGGATCGAATCAGAAACAATTGGCTGAAGCGGTGTACACGTATTCTACGGAGAATGGACAGTTACCTTGGTATGGCTTGGTTCATGATCCTAGTAACGGTCATATTGGCGATAAAGAAATGTGGCTAAAAATAGCTGAAAGCTATTGGTATAATGTCATTGCTGAGTATATGAGTTCTGACATTGAGCTTGATTTCGATAAGAAGATTAGTGATAAGACAGCTAAAGTCAGAACTTGTCCATCTTCGAGAAAAGGTGACCCAGATCCATTAGCAAATTTCTCTGGTCCTGGTAAAGGTCTTAGAAGAACTTGTTATGTTGGTGTAAATTATGGCGGTTACCCAGGAGCACCATTTGAATACCACTACAGTGGATCTCTTTCATCTTACGTATCTGGAAATTCTGTAGCTCATTCTCCAGTTCGTATTTCTAAGATTAAGAACCCAACAGAGTGGATAATGCTAATGGATACACAAACGGGGTTGTGTTACAGTCCTGGAACATGTGAAAGCTGGAACCTTACTATCGACGCAGATGGTGATGGTGAGTATGATAGCGGTAATGGTATCATAAATACTAACAGGCTAGCTTACAACGGAGCTCATCCGTTTCTTCACAGTAAGGGTATGAATATTGCACTCTGTGATGGTCACGTTGAGTACATGAAAGCTAAGAAAATCTGGAAGTGGGATAAAGAACACCGTAGAATGGCCCACAGATATTGGAACCAGTAGTTCCTAAATAGATTGGATGTCGAACAATAGTCCGACATGACTATAGTAGGAGTAAAGATGATGATAAGAAATTTAAGAAAAGGTAGGTGTACAATGCAAGTAACTAAAAATATCTTGTTAGTATTGTTGGTAATGGTGTTTGCTACGGCCGCTTGGGCTGATCAAGCTACACCTTTGCCAGTGGTAGTTAACGGAGAATCTGTAGCTCAGGTCGGATGGTATCTTCACGAGAATGTAACTAATACTGATCCAGCCGGTGATAACTATGGTAGGTTGAGGATTTATCCTCTAGAAGACAGCGGTAAGCATGGTCTTGATTTTGCTATGCCGTATCAAATTTTCTACTGCAACCCTGATTCATATAACAATGGTGCATGTCAGTGGACTCAGGCAGAGGTTGACGCTAGAGTTCTTAATTATCTTGACGAAGCAAATGCTGCTGGTATCAAGCTTTTAATCGATCTTAAAGATTTTGACATTATTAAGAATAATTTGCCAGAGCTAACTCGTCGTGTAAACTTGGTTAAGAATCACCCAGCAGTTATGGGATACTATCTAGCCGATGAGCCAGGAATGCAAACAGGCTGTCCAACTGCTTCTCAGTTGATCGCTGCTTATAACACAATTAAAGCTGCTGATCCTGATCATCCAGTTTACGGTGTTGCTACTCCAGCTGTCAGTGATCCAGGCACATATAACTACCTACCTGCATTCGACGTTTTCTACCGTGATATTTATCCAATCACCAATACCTTGAGTGGTAATGATCTTGCGGCTAATTATACAGCGTTGATTAAGAAAGACGTTGATTTCATTGAATCTGCTACATCTGGAAATGCAAAAGATCAAAACTACTCAATCTTACGTCAAGCGTTTGATAGAGAAGCCCACAATGGCAAGATTTATCCGACTGCACTTCAGTATCGTTACCTAGTTTACGCTCCAATTTCAGTTGGTGCAACAGGTGATGTTCCAACATTTATGTTCAGCGGATATAGCTTCGAAGATAATGCTCCTAGCGATACTTACCGTGAAGATATTGTGTATCCTACATTGGATGAATACTTGAGAATTCGTCACCTCATACTTCAAGGTTCAAACGGTTTAACTGCAACTTCAAATGCTGGTGATGTTAATTTCATCGCTGGTGAGGATCTTGATAAGGTAACTTACGTATTCTGTGGTAGTAGCAGTGATGCGATATTAATCGCAGTAAATAACACTAACGGTCCTTTGAGCAATGTAGATTTCCACCTAACAGGCCTAGATTCAGCAATCACAAAGGCTTACATTGTAGGTGAGGATCGCACTCTTGATTTCATCTACGGAACTTTTGTAGATAGCTTTGATGAAGGTTACCAGGTTAAGATTTATCGTTTCAGAGATTGGGATTGGGACAATGTACCAATGGACTGTGTAGCAGCGAAAGAAAAAGGCTATACACTTTCTGCAGACTTAAATGGTGACTGCTACGTTAACCTAGCAGACTTCGCAATCATGGCAACTGATTGGTTGGTTGATTGTAGCCAAGTTCCTTTCGATGTTACTTGTGGCGGAGACGCTCCTTGGTTCAACTAATGCTTTTTACTCAAGTTAGGGTATGATTGAGTATTGGTGAAATACATAATCTAAAATGCACCGGAATCTTACGATTTCCGGTGCATTTTTTTTATTATTCTATCTTTAAAACTTTATGCAGGATTGAGATAAAAAGCTTTATCCTTCCAGATTAATGAAGTATATTTACAAAAAGTTTTATCAATAAGTATTATTTTTTAGGGAGATTTCTATGAAGCTCAAATTCGGCCTGACTCTTATCTCTATTTTTGGTGTCTTTGCCTTTGTTGGGGCTTATAAAGCCAATGCTAGTTCGAATAGAGTTGCTTCTAAATCTGAGTTACCTGCACATAAATGGCATAACTCTCTTGCTCCAAAGGGAGATAGGACCTTCGATTTGAATATAACCCAAGATGGTAAGCCGGCATTTTCAATTCTAGTTCCTGAAAATGCAAACTCGCTTGACAAAAAAGCTGCCGAGCTTCTTGCGCAGGCACTGAAGCTAGGTTGTGGCATTGATTTTAAAGTTGTAAGTGAAGATCAGTACCGTGGAGGTAGTGTCATTAGTCTTGGCAAAACCAGTCTCTATAAGGCTTCGGGACTAAAACCAAGTATTGATTTGGATTTCGAGGGATATTCAATAGATGCCAAAGACGGAAATCTTTTCTTAGTTGGTGGTTCTCGCCGAGGCTCTATTAGTGCGGCGATAGCACTGATAGAAGAAGATCTTGGTGGTCGCTTCTATTCGCATCAAGAAGGTTTAAAAATGCCAGAGCTTCCAGATGAAGCGCAGATTGTACTGCGTGAATATGTTCCACAGTTCAAAGTGCGTACGATGTTTCAATCTGAATCGTTCTATGAAGATTATCAGCTTTTCAACAGGGTTGGTGCCCTGAGAGAAAAATTTAGTTATGTAAGGGATGAGTGGGGAGGAAATAGTAAGCTTCCAGAAGAGTGGTTTGTGCATACTTTTGATAGGCTCTTACCTAATAAAAAATATTTTAAAACGCACCCTGAATACTTTGCGCTTATCGATGGCAAACGCAAACCTCAAGGCCATGGAGGTGGAGCGCAGTTTTGTTTGACAAATGAAGATGCGCGTAAGATTGTTTTGCAGAAAGTCTTGGATGAACTTAAGACATTGTATCCAAGCTATAAACTTTTTGATGTTTCACCTAATGACACTCACAATAGCTTTTGTCAGTGTGATAAATGTATGGCTCTGCAAAATAAAGAGGGAAGTGCAAGTGGACCTCTTCTTGACTTAGTCAATTACATTGCAGATGAAGTTGCCAAAGTTTACCCGGATGTAAAGATTACTACGTTGGCTTATATAGAGACTAATAAGCCACCGAAGCATATCCGCCCAAGCAAGAATGTAATTGTTCGTCTTGCAAATGATACTGCTTCAGCTCCGTATCCTATGTTTTATCTTGAAGAAAGCGATGTATTCTTCCCGAACATGAAGAACTGGATCAAACTTGGCGCTCAGCTTATGATTTGGGATTACGTTGTGGATTATAAAGCTTGGCCAATGCCTCGCCCTAACCTTGCGGTTATCGATCACAACATAAACACATATGCAAAGTATGGAATCTATGGTTTGTTCTTGCAAAGTAGCCACTACGGTGTTGGAGAAAACCAAGGCAAGCTTAGGGCATGGGTTTATTCTAAAAAGATGTGGGATCCATCGCGCAAGATGAGCGATCTAATCCGCGACTTTAATTATGGCTATTTCGGAAAAGCTGCTGATTTAATGCAGAGCTACAATGATTTGCTATACAACGAGTGGAAGCAATTCCATGATAACCATACCTATAAAGATTCAGAGAAGTATCCGAATAAGTTCTGCTTTAGTGATAAATTCTATCCAACAGCTAGGGCGATTTTTGAAAAGGCGCTAGAGTTAACTAAAGATGACAAAGCCCTTCACGATAAGGTTGAACTTGAATATATCAGCATCCTTTTCTATCGCTTGCAAATGATGCCACCTAAAGAAGGCGATAAGGCTGATAGGGCGGCATATAAGGCTGATCTTGACAAGTTTGCCAAGCTAACCAAACGTCATAAAGTTGAATGGATTAGTGAGGGAGTAACTAAAACAAGCGATCGTATAATAGAATGGATGCGTCAGTATGGTTTTAAGTCGGACAAACCACAGAAGCCAATAACAGTGAAATTGTCCCCTAACAGTATCTCTCGTTGTGCTGATGGCGCCGAAAAGGTTGATGATATAACACAGCCAGGCAGCTTGTGTATAAAATTGCCAATCAGATCAAGCGAGTGGTCGTTGCAGTGGTGGGGTGTAGGAAATTACCTCTTGAATGATGTTGAATATGATATAAAGGTGAAAGTAAGAGCGGATAAGAAAAAGAACAGTGGTACTGCCTTTGCCTGTGGAATCTACTCTATTAATAAAAAGAAGATAGCTATCGAAACAACCATTGATGCAGCAAAGATCTCAGATTCTGGTTATAGCTGGATTGATTGCGGTAGGGTAAATGGTTCAGATACACTAGCTGGGTATTTCTATTTTGCTCAAATACCTGACAGTTCAATCGATACTCTCTACATCAGTGCGGTTGAAATAGTGCCTGTTAAGGATGATAAATAAAGCAAACGTTGTCGATTAGTTTTGAAGATGTATGATAAAGGGTTAAATGAGGTGAAGATATGCGATACGAAATGATGCTGCCTTATCAGTTGCGTAAGGCTATAGATGAGAATTGGCCAGTGGTATTGCCGATGGGAGTTTTGGAGTACCACTCAGAGCATCTCGCTCTTGGAATGGACACTTTAGCAGTAACTAGATCGTTAGATATAATCGAAAAGGAAATGGATATTGTAATCCTGCCGCCTTTCTATTATGGAGCGTCTAGTTATGCAGTTGCTCCAGCTAAGCGTAACGGTAGTGTTCATGTTAGTAATCAACAGTTGATTCCGTTTGCTAATGGCCTATTTAGGAGTCTCTTGGATATTGGTTTTAGGAATATACACGGAATAATTCATCATCAATCGGAGAATTTTGCCGCTGGTATGCCAACTGATTTAGCATTCAAGACTGCGGCAAAGCAAGTTGTCTTTGAGTACCTTGAGGAGACTAGAGGTCAAGGCTGGTGGGGTAATCCAGAGATGGAAAACTATTACGAGCAACATGAAGAGGGAAGCGATCCTTTTAGTTGGATTAAATTCCATCCGTTGATGGATGATAAGACTATTGCAGAATATGATTTTGACCATGCTGGAATTGGTGAGACATCTTTGATGATGTCGCTTTGCCCAGAAGGTGTTGATATGGAAAAATATGACCCAACGGCTTGGTATTCAAGAACTGCAATTAACGCAACAAAAGAATATGGAGATACCGCTAAAGATAGAATCCTTGAGCATTTAAGAAGGATTTTAAAATAGTTTGATTATTTGATATTGTATAGCAAGCTGGCGCGCAGTTTAGTTGCATGTTGCAAAAGTTGGCTATATTTTATACAATGGAACGACGTTGGACCGATAAAACACGTGCTGTCTGATGATTGCACGTGTTTTTTATGTGCCAAGCTAAGGATGCTTGGTGTTTTATTTCGAGATTAAGATTAAAACAGTCTCATCTAATACCGAAATATACAGTGGTTGCGTGGTTTTAACCAGAGTATGGAGATTCTTGTTTAAACTGTTAAATAGTTGTAGTTGAGAGCCCATAGAGAAAGATTCTAAGAGGTTCTTGATAGTATTGATTGAGGGAATATGATGAATTTAGAGGTTGTATTTAAGCAAGAATCCATAAGGCAGTGGCAATCGAGAGTTAATCTTTCGATTCGAATATTCTTTTGTGTTATTATCTGTTTTGCCATGCAGTTGTGTGTTACTTCAGCCTTTGCCGGTTCTGCCACGGTTGCCGAGCATTATCTCGGTGCTGACGTTGGCTTTTCTCAAAGCACAGACGCTTCTTTGGCTGCAGGTTTCTATTATGGTGAAGCCTGTGCGTTTCAGTATAACATTGAAGCAACTGTGTATGATTCACCAGCCCATGCATTTGCTAGCGGTGCTGTCAGTGAGACAGGTAGATGTGAGTTTGGTATTTATCTTCAAACCCAAAGTTGGGGGTTGAGAACTGTTTTTGAGACTCCTGCAGACGATCCAACTCCAGACTTAACAGACCCTGATACTCAAGCAGAAAACTACGCAAGACACGCTAAATGGTTTAACGAGCGTCACGGTCATGCTCCAGCTTGTGTTGCCTATCAAGGTGGTGGGGCGAGCCCATCCACAACAGGCCAGCTTTTCCACTATATGCTTGCAGGTCGTACAAGCTCTACTGGTTCATACAATAACGACCCAGCTGTATGGTCAGATGATGCCTCTTCAGGGCCTACTAAGTATTACAATGTAACAACTAGATTTGGTGATGATTCAAGCGCAGATGCAATTGCCAACGCAATGAGTAGTTTGGAATCAGCTATTGGTGCTAATGGTTGGTATCGTGATTTCTGTCACTGGCATTCCAATCCTATTTACACTGCAAAATTATACGATTTTTATAGAGAAGCTAGGGCGAAGATAGATTCTCACCCAGAAAAGAGAATTGTAGTTCTTGGTTCTGGTACGCACGCTCAACAGGCCTGGTATCGTTCTATTGCTTCAGCGTCTCTAAGCGATAATGGTTCATCTCTTAATCTTGCGGTAACATATACAGTTCCAAGTTGGATGCAAGAAGACTGGACTTTCGACGGTTTTACTTCACGTCCGACAGATTGCTTTATTATCCCTGCATCGATAAAGGTTGATACGACTGGGACTAGCTTAGAAGGTAGCGACCTTAGCGCCACAGGTGCTAGCAGTATTCGCAAGCTAAGCGCAAATACATTTGTTGTTGAGGTTCCATTTAATGGAGTTAGCGAGACTGTTAATGTAACACTCAATTCAACATCAACTCCTAACTACGCAGATG
>JALWYQ010000016.1:0-26445 GCA_027078365.1 Phycisphaerae bacterium | reverse complement strand
AGCCGGTGTTGCTTTGTCAGAGATTGAGGCTAAGAGTAGTGCGAGCCAAGTTTTAGTTCCTCTTCGTTTAAATACTTTATCTACATCTCATAGTATTCCAGTTTCAACGGTCAATGACACCAATCTCGATTATTACGTTGGTGTTATTACAGAGCAGAAACAATCAATCCTAGAGCCGTTGGCAGAGAAGGGGGTTTTAGATCCTAATATGGCGTCTAATCCACAGCCTTCGAACGGTGCTGGAGATATTGATATTAATCCAATTTTGAGTTGGTCTAATGGGGCAAGTGCTTTTGCGCATGATATTTATTTGGGAACAGACCCAGTCGCCGTTGCAAGTGCAGATAGAAGCTCACCTCTTTATATGGGCAATATCTCTATTAGCGACCCTAGCGAGTTTTCACCAAGTAGCCTTAGTTATGAAACAAATTACTACTGGCGAGTCGATGCAGTTGATTCTTCTGATGTCGCGCAGTGGCAAGGTGCTGTTTGGCAGTTTACTACCAAGACAGCTCCTATTACACATGCAACCAATCCATCTCCAGCTAATGGTGCAACAGGTGTTGGCATTGATTCTATCTTAGAGTGGCAAAATGGAGAGCTAGCAGCTTCTCATGACATTTACTTTGGCACCAATCAACAGGAAGTTGCAAACGCAGATAGAAACTCGCCTCTTTACAGAGGTAGTATTGCGATAGATAGCCCAAGCTCATTCACACCAGATCTTGGCTATGGAGCAACCTACTACTGGAGAGTTGATGCGGTGAATTCTGACGGAGTTGCGCAGTGGCCGGGCAGTGTTTGGCAGTTTACTACATTTAAAACGCAGCAAAGTTTAGTCGGTGATTTCAATGGAGATCACGTGGTTGATCTAGCAGACCTAGAACTCTTTGCCGCACAGTGGTTAAATGCTCCGGGTTGTCCTGTTCCTGATTGTGCAGATTTAGATGGTCAAAATGGTGTTGATATAGACGATCTTGCCATTTTTAGCGCAAACTGGAAGGCTCAAGAATCAGTTAATGAGTCCCTCACTTTCCTTGCTCACTTCAACGATACTACCAGCTGGGATATTAATGAGGCTAATGGTGACTATGCACAGGGCAGCGGTATTGCTACTGTAGCAGGCGATCCAACTTGGGACACAGGGTTATTCATTGGTAGCACTCCAGAGAATAAGGCATTTTATGCAACAGATGGAACGGGAAAGGTTACATTTAGCACTGTTGATAACATTGAATATGCTAGCCCAACATCTGGCGGAATAACAGTTGGAATGTGGTGTAAGCTTTTAGGTGATAATCCAAAGGCAAAGCCATTTGTTATCCACAGTTCAGATTGGTCTGATTATTTGATAATAAGTTATGGCACAACTCAAACCAACAAGTGGGTTGCAACTATTAGTGATAATGGTACCAGACTTGATACTGCTGGGGCAGATGCAACATCGTTTGTTGGTGATTGGATGTATCTTGCTGTAACGATAAACTTTGATGATGCGCAAGTTACGCTCTATCAATATGACGCAAATGGTAACAGCGTTGCTGGAAGCCCAAGCGTTAGGAACATGACATCATCAGGGTTTGATGTTAGAAATGGTGTGATGCAACTAAACTACTATCTCGCGGCAGATGGGATCTTGATAGAAGAGTTTTCTATTGATAATGTCGCTCTTACTCCAGAAGAGATGCAAGATAGAGTTGATGCAATGGTTGCCGGTAGTGAGCTTTAAAACTGTGGCTAGCAACAGTGAGAGAGTTTTAGAGTAGTTGTATCTCTGGTAATATGTTGACTTTTCATAATTAAATGCAGTATGATGCTGTTTCTAAACCGTTTAGCATGGTTATATGCTAAACGGTTTTTTTGTATTGATGTAAACTTAAGGGAACCTCTAAAAATTCATTTTGGCAGACAAGCGAACCTTTTTGTCGCCGGACTTCGTCAGACAAAAGGCGCCTTATCTACGGATAAGTCTTATTTGTCTTCCTTGCCGGACAACAAAAATTTTCTACTTGCTACTCAAAAGCAATTATTAGAACTACCCTTAATGAATAAATAATTTATTTGAGAGATTGCTATGAAGATAGATGTTTTGAATTTTTGGACAGGTAAAGATACGAGGCATTTTTTTCAGCCAGCTGTTTGTAAGGTTAATGATGAGCTTTTGATGGTGTTGCAAGAGTTTAGCGGTATTGGCGATACCTACGGACCGGTTGAATTTTGTATCTCGAAGGATAATGCAAAGTCATGGTCCAAACTAGAAGTAATTCCTTCTTTAGCACTAAGAGATTTAGGGAATGGCTTCGTAGAAGGGGTTGCGGATGCTCGTCCTTTCTATCACGAGCAAACAGATACTACTATCATAATCGGTTGCACATCTCTCTACGGTGCGCATGGCAATGTTGATAATGGCTTATCTGAATCTATTGAAGAGTTTCGTACGGTTCCTGTTTATTCAATAAGAGATTCAGAAGGAAATTTCTCTTGTAGGAAAGAGCTTTATCATCCTTTCTTTGACGACTATAAGGATTGGCGTGTAGCTGCGGCACAGATTAGCATACTTCCAGATGGTGGATTGATAATCCCAGTTTATTATTTATCCGATCCAGACAAACCTCTCGCCTCAGTAATTACACTCAAGGCAAGATACGATGGTAGTGATATTGTTGTTGAGCAAGTATCTAAGCCTTTTCACTCCAATATTGGCAGAGGCATAATGGAACCATCAGTGATAGAGTTTGATGGGCAGTTCTATATGACTATCAGGGCAGAGGATGGAAATGGTTATGTTACAACATCTACAGATGGCTTGGACTGGCAAGAACTCTCTGCTTGGAAATTTGATGATGGACAAAAACTCTCAACTTCAACAACACAGCAGCATTGGGTTCAATTAGGCTCTAAGCTATACCTAGTTTATACTAGAGAAGATGAATCAAATCAGGATGTGATGCGCTGGCGTGCTCCTCTGTTTATTGCAGAAGTTGATCATAAGAATAAATGCATTATTAAATCTTCAGAACAGGTTGCATTGCCATTGGTTCGCAAAAACGGCATTGCTTACATAATGGGTAATTTCCACGTTTCAAATACATCAAAAAATAGTTGTATCATATCAGATGCACCTATATGGCTTGAGATAACAAAGGGGGCATTTGCTCAAGATGATAGGATTACTGATTATGAGTCGTATGTTAGTTTGGCGTTGGTTAGTGTTTAGCTGAAAGAGAATGTCAAAGGTGTCAAAATGAGAAATATCACATCATCTATCTGTATATTAGCATTGTTGTTTTTGTTTAATTCGATGGCGACTTATGCGCAGTCTGTGGACTTAGTTGATAGCAATGACCCTTCTAAATGGGAAGGTCTAGTTGTTGTTAATTCTGAGGTTAAACACTCCAAAGAAAACAGCTTTGAATTGTATGGTAAGTATCCTACTGAGCTTATAACCAAGGATATGATTGCTGTTGATATGGATAAGGCCTACACACTCTCGGCTTGGCTGCGCACATTAGATTCAGCTCTTCCTGCATGCGGCAATATAGGTTTGCGCATGTACGATAAAGATAAGAGAGAGATTAAGATTGCCAATGTTGATGCTTTTGCAAACACCGAGTCTAGGCTTGTTGGAGATGTCGTTCAAGGGGCTAAGGAGTTCTTAATCGAGAAGAATCCTTTATATCTTGAGATTAAAACGGTTTCAATTGCATTTAACGCTAAAGACGATTACAGCGATTTACCTAACTTTGATATCTCTCCGAGGGTTTCTAAAGTGGTTGATCTTGGCGAGAATTATAAAGTTATCTTATCTAGTCCGATGCCAAAGTCTTACAAGGCAGGTACAAAGATTCGTCTTCACCGACCTTGGGGAGCTCCTCTGTACTGGATAAGAATGGGTTGGTATCCACCAGAGTGGACACATGTTACAAATACAATGAAAAGTGAGGCTGTATATGGTGCACCAATCGACAAGTTCTGGCATGGAACTAAATATGTGCGTGTGTTTGTATGGTTTGGCAATTGGAATCTAAAACCTAAAGATGGGGCTAAATTGTTAGTCAGCGATATTGACCTCATTCAAGAGGATTAAATATAACTGGTCATTACCGCAAATAACTTTACATTAACCCAGCAATAAACCGTCATTTGGGGGTTTAATAAATCAACTGTTACTCAATAAAAGACAGTAGTTATTGTTAATCACATTCTTGATTGTTCCGAATATTTAATATCTCTTGGTTCGATATATTGAGCCAAGAGATTATTTTTCAGGAACATTATATCGATAATTGCGTAGAGACAGTGCTCATTTGCTTGAGATATCGTAATGTAGCCGTTTATCAGGTGAGTATTTTTGTTAAATTTGGGATGAAAATGAAACGTAGCTTTATATTATTCTTTGTATTTCTTTGTGTATCTTTAGCTAACGCATCTATTACCGAGCAGAAGAATTCGGCTGAATTTGATTACAAATGTGAATGCGATACGAATAATCCCACGGGATATAGAGCAGTTAATAATGCTACTGTATCTAGTGATGGCGATGTCTTAACGTTCGTCTCGCAGGTGTCTAAGTCTTACATATCGGACTACTGGCAGCAGGCCGCAGCAGAGCCTACTGGTTGGACCTTTGAAGCTAGATTTAGAATAGGTATTGATTACCCTAGTGACTATCATATCCAGTTTGATATTGGTAGCTATAATGATGACCCCTACAACAAAAGGTATATAATCAAGATTAGCGCCAATGAGATATATATTTATGATAAGAAAAGTATCCCTACGATTGACTTAACAAGAGAATTTCATACCCTCAGGGTAGCTCAAGAACCAGGTAGTTCGCTGAGTGTTTTCTGGTTGGATGATGATCAAATCGCAACCTGCTCAGGCTCTCTTGCAATTGATTCATCTGTGTTGCAGTGGGGCGCTATGACTGCCTCGATACGCGGAACTGTCTATCTTGACTATATTAGATTTACAGGTAAGGGGGCTTTTGCTCCAGGACCACTTATTCCAGTAACTTCAAATCCATCTCCATGCGATGAATTTGTCGGAGCTGACATTGAAAAGGTTCTAAAATGGAGCAACGATGAGGGTGCTTTCTCTAATGATATTTATTTAGGGACAAGCCTAGCAGAGGTTACTGCAGCCGATAGAGACTCTAGCTTATATCAGGGCAGTATGTTGGCTAGTGATCCAAATGGATTGGCGGTGTCTCTTGACTATGGTACTACATACTACTGGAGAGTTGACGTAATTGATTCATCAGATTCACTGGTTAGTAATGGAGAAGTGTGGCAATTTACAACGAAACCAAAGCCCGTTCCAGAACCTAGTGCGCCAATTCCAAATGATGGCGCAGCTGATATTAGTATAGATCAAGTTTTGAGCTGGACCAATGGCAATGCGGCATCCTCTCACGATATTTACTTTGGAACAAATTATGAAGAGGTTCTTAATGCAGATAGATCATCACCTCTCTACATAGGTAATGTTGCGATAGATAGCCCAAGTACCTTTGCTCCAGAGCTTGGTTATGGCGCAACCTACTTTTGGAGAGTTGATGCTCTTAACTCTGATGGTGAAGCGCAGTGGAAGGGAGATGTATGGCAGTTTACTACGTATAAGAAACCGCATTCTCCTGTCGGAGACCTCGATGGAGATTACGACGTAGACATAGATGACCTTGGGCTCTTCTGCGATCAGTGGTTAAATCCTCCAGGTTGCTTAACTCCAGATTGCGCAGACTTTGATAGCCTAAATGGTGTTGATATTTCTGACTTTGCAATATTTGCGAAAAATTGGAATACCCAAGACACTTGGTATCAAGTTGCTAGAGAGGCAGCTAAGAATAGAAAGAGGCGAATCCTCTTCGATAATGATGGTTGCGATATTGTTTATTTTGTTAACAATGTGAGTAAGCAGAGTTTCTGGGATTGTAGATTCACAGGGCTTCTTGGCACACAAACAGATACAGTCTTTTATTGTACATGGAGTTCTGGTTTTGGATTCTTCTCGCATAATACAAAGCTAGCTTCACTGTTTAACACAACTAGCGGCATTTTCTACAACAACAAAGTGCAAGCGTTTATCGATACACTTGGAGTTGACAATCTCGATATGGCTGTGGAGTTTTGCAAAAACCACAACCTAGAATTGTTCTGGACGATGCGTATGAATGACGTTCACAACAGAGGTTACGTTGATTTGAGGGCGCCTCTTATATACGAACATCCTGAATGGATTATGGGCACAGCGACTAATCCTCCTGTTAATGGAAGCTGGACTGCAGTTGATTATACCCATCAAGAGATTAGGGATTTGCTATTTAGCTATGTTCAAGAGGTTTGCCAAAACTATGATATTGATGGTGTTATGCTTGATTTCTTCCGTCATCCAGTGTTCTTTAAGAGCCATGCTGACGGTGGGGTTTGTAGTGATAGTGAGCGAGCTATGATGACAGAGCTAATCACTAGGATTCGTACTATGGTTGATGAGATTGGCCGAAGCAAAGGCAAGCCAATACTTATCGCAATTCGTACGCCTGATGATCCTACATTCTGCAGAGATATTGGTCTTGATATTGAGAACTGGATGGCTAATAACCTAATAGATTTATGGGTTCCAACTAGTTACTGGAGGCAAAACACTCGCGAGTACATCGTTAATCTTGGTCACAGTTATGGTATTCCAGTTTATCCATCACTAGACGAGAGCCGCGCACCTGATTCTGTTGCGAAGGATCTTAGAAATACAGAAGCTTCTTATTGTGGGCGTGCTGCTGCCTGGTTAGAAGACGGAGCTGATGGAATCTTTAGCTTTAACTACGACAGGCGATATGCTCATATGTCTAGATTAGACTACTTAGGCTCGCTAGATACTCTAGCTACTCAAAGCAAGACTTACACAACAAGCGGGCGTGGGTATTTCGCTGCTGTTGCCGATTGCTGTAAGACTAATGTAGAAGATTATCTGCATCTAGACTATATCATGGCTGGAGATAAAAACTTAAAGCTTAACCCTGATACGGAAAAAGAGTATCAAATTACTGTAGCCGATGATTGCGCAGAAAATAATCCAAGAGTTAGACTCAGAATACGCTCTGATGCAGGAATTGGAGACCTTAGCAATTTCAGGGTTAGTATAAATAATCATCCTCTAGAATGTAATGGCCTTGGCTCTGGCAGAATGTATCTAGACTCAGAAAAGGGTTATACTATTGAGTGGAGAATCAAATGGTTGGCAACAGATACTGATGGAGTTGCATCTTATGCATGCATATATGCTGGTCCGCAAGAAAACAACTGGTGGATGGTACGGGTGTATCTGGATTCATCTAAGGTTTATGCCGATCTCTACAATGCTGACCGCGTGGTCATTGATGAGGATCCAACAAATACAGATTTCCACAAGATTAGAGTAACAGTTACAGGTGGTATGGCGTATATGTATGTTGATGATAATCCTACTCCTGTAGCTAGTAGACCGCTGCTTTCACAAGTAGTGTTGCCTCTAACCTTTGGAGACCTTACCAATACAGCAGATGGTAGGTATAGGGTTGATTATGTTTATGCTTACGACGATGGTGCGGTAGCGGCAGGTAGTGAGCCAGAATGGACTATGCGTTATGAAGCAGACCAACATCCTACAAGCTTGTCTGCAATTGAATTCTCAGATGGTACGACTGGTGCTTGGGCTCAGAATTTTGGCCAGTATGCCTTTAGTACTGAGGGTGCTTTGGAGATAAATACTCTTGGCAGTGACCGAGGGACCTTCTTTAAGGTTTCTGAGCCAAGTTGGTATGACTATACAATTGATCCAAGCTATATGGTAAGGGGTAAAAATCTGATTAAGCTTGACTATGTAGGGCCTACAACAATTACAATCGATGATCTGGTCTTGGATGTGAGCTATTAGAGCCTATTTTGAAAGACTGAGCCGCTGGAACTTGCCCCAGCGGCTTTTTTATTGTTCTATCATTAAAACGATAGAGAATTCAAGCCTAAAGGTCGTAGTAATTTGTGTGGTATTTTATCCTTTAAATCCATCTTTTTTGCCCTAAAGTGGCTTGACTTAAATCATCACGAGAGTACTATGGGAAAAATAATTGGATATATGCCACGTGGCTATATATCTCTATTTTATTACTCACAGATTAAGGACTATTGACATGTCGAAAAATACGTGTAAGGCTGGAGTATGGTCAGCAGCGCCAACGCCTTTTGATGAGAATGGCGCAGTTGATTGCGAATCAGTCAAACGTCTAACAGACCACCATATTCGTCTTGGCGTTAAAGGGCTCTTCCTTGGAGGTACCAGCGGAGAAGGGCCTTGGATGACGAACAAAATGTGCAAGGAAGTTGTTGATACAACAATTAAAGCAGCTAACGGCAAGCTAAAGATTACTGTTCAAGTTACAGATAATTCAGCGGTTAAAATGCTAGATAATATAGCCCAATATGCTGATAGTGGCGTTGATGCGGTTATCGTTGCTTCTCCTTTCTTTCAGATTAATGCAAGCCAAGAATATCTAAGGGATATGTACCTAGAGGTACTAGATAAGAGTCCACTTCCGGTAGGCTTCTACAATAGAGGCAATGCTTCTAGCGTTGTGGTCGAACCAGAGGCGTATTTGCCGCTAATGGCACACAAAAACCTCATAATGCTAAAGGATAGTTCTGGCGATAAAGACGCTATGCGTACGATTGTTGCTCACGCTAAGACTTTGGATAATCCTCCGTTGCTTCTGACTGGTGATGAGTTTGACAGTGTTCCATATTTCAAAGAAGGCTACGATGGATGTCTCTTTGGAGGAGCTTGTTTTAATGGATTTATGAGTGGTAAGATTCTAGAGGCTGCTAGAGAGGGCGATTTTGAAACTGCTCAAAAATGGCAAGATAGAATGGTTGCAATGATGATGGAAATCTTCGGTGGTGAAGGCTTCCCTTGTTGGCTAGCGGCTCAAAAACAAGTTCTTGTTGAACTTGGGGTCTTCTCAACTAGAAAAACAATCATAAACTACAAACTTACCCCAGAATGCCACGAGGCTCTAAAGGCAGTAATCGAACGAGAAAGAGAATTTCTTCTTCCATAAAGAGGTGATGCAATGAGATATAAAGATACCGGTGAGTTGCACATGGATTTCCATGGAGCGACGAATACAACAATTGATTATATTGCAAACAAGTACGGCAAAGAAGCTCTTGTTGAGATATTTCACAAGGTTGGCAAAGACGTTTACAAATCCATTCATGAAGGTCTTAAGAACGATGACCCGAGCGAGCTTATTGAACATCTAAACTACTATCTCACAAGAGAGAAGGCCGATTATACATTAACCGAGAATGAAGACGGTTTTGTTTTAGATGTTAAGCAATGCCCAGCGGTTGCTCATATTAAAAGTCTTGGGTTAGAGGTTTCTCCATATTTTAACCTTCAATATATTGAGATTAGCAATGCCCTGTGCGATTCAACACCGTGGCAATGTACTACTGAAATTATTGGAGAAGGCGAGTATAGGCAGACTTTTAGCAGGAGAAAATAGCTATGATGATACCAAGCGACCATTTTGTGAGATTCTATAACGAGGTTTTTAAGTTCTTAGAGGCTAAAAGTGAAAAAGACCTTAGAGACTATTGGCTAGAGATTAGCCGTCATCAAGAGGGGCATTGCCTTGAGCTATTCAAGACAAAGGGACTCAAGGGAATGTATGAGTATTGGGAGCATATTCGTATTGAAGAAAACTGCGATATGACTCTTACCCTAAATGATGACTACTTGAAACTAGAAATGCATAAGTGTCCGAGTTTGTCGAAAGTTCTAGATAATGACGCCACCCCAAGTATGAGGTACTGTGACCACTGCGAAGGTTGGATTTCACCTCTTCTTGCAAAGGCGGGTTACTATTGCGTGTACGACCAAATTGCTCCTGATATTCCAAGATGCGAGATGTATGTGTATAAGGATAAAGACCTCGCCGAGAAGAAGCGTAAAGAAATAGCTGATAGAAGTTAGTAGTGATTTGAAATTAGCAATATTTAAACGCGGGTCATTCAAACGGCCTGCGTTTCTTTTTCTAATAGTTGTAGTTGCCTCTTGAGAACAATTATTGAAATTTAGCTTTTAATATGTCGAGGTGACGATATTGTGTTTCAATTGATGTTGTAGTGCTTCATTGAACTATTTGGCAAGGCAAATGCTTATAGATTTTTAATAGGAAAAATAGCATGATGATACCAAGCGACCATTTTGTGAGATTCTATAACGAGGTTTTTAAGTTCTTAGAGGCTAAAAGTGAAAAAGACCTTAGAGACTATTGGCTAGAGATAAGTCGTCATCAAGAGGGGCATTGCCTTGAGCTATTCAAGACAAAGGGACTCAAGGGAATGTATGAGTATTGGGAGCATATTCGTATTGAAGAAAACTGCGATATGACTCTTACCTTAACGGATGACTGTTTAAAGCTAGAGATGCACAAATGCCCGAGCCTGTCGAAAGTTCTAGATAATGATGCCACACCAAGCATGAGATACTGTGACCACTGCGAGGCGTGGGAAGCGCCTCTTCTTGCAAAGGCTGGCTACTACTGCGTGTACGATTTGATAGCCCCTGATATTCCAAAATGTAAGATGTATATATACAAAGATAAAGAGCTGTGTGAAAAGAAACGTAGAGAGATTGCTCAGAGAAATTCGTAGCGTTATTTGTAGCTAAATCTAAAAAGCCGCAACCCGTCATATGGGCTGCGGCTTTTTTATATAACCACAAGTATTAAAGCATTTTTCTGAATATCATTTAAAAAATGCCCTTACAGTCTCGACCACAAAATCTCGTTGCTCGGTTGTTAACTCTGGAGAAATTGGAAGGGATAAAACTTCTTTGCATACCTTGTCTGTTATAGGTAAATCTCCTTCTTTGTAGTTTAGATGTGCAAAGCATTTTTGCAGGTGTAGAGGGAATGGGTAGTAAACTCCGCAGCCGACCTCACTCTCTCTCAAGTGTGCTTGAAGAGCATCTCTCTTTGCGCATTTAATCGTGTATTGATTGTATATTGAATGGTTATTCTCGGCGATATATGGTGTTTCTAAATCTAAATCAGCAAATGCCTCGTTGTAGAATTCTGCATTCTCACGGCGTTTATTGCTCCACTGATCAAGGTAGTTAAGCTTTACACTCAGAACAGCACCTTGGATTCCATCAAGCCTGAAATTTCCTCCAATAATCTGATATTCGTAGGTGGCATTTTGGCCATGATTTCTCACCATTCTAGTCAGATTGTCTAGATTTTGATTATTTGTAGTTATAAGCCCACCATCTCCGAATGCGCCAAGATTTTTTGTTGGGTAAAAGGAGAAGCAGCCAAAATCTCCAAAGTTTCCACATTTGATTCCATCTTGAGAAGCACCTATGCTCTGCGCGGCATCCTCGATTACTGAGAGGTTGTATTTCTTAGCAATACTCATTATTGGTTTCATATCAGCGAGTTGCCCAAACAGATGCACCGGTATAATTGCGCGTGTTTTGTCAGTAATCTTTTCTTCTATTTTAGTAGGGTCTATATTGAAAGTCTTTTCGTCTATATCAACGAATACTGGAACTGCGCCAACTCTGGCAACAGCGCCAGTGGTTGCTACGAAGGTAAAAGCGGGAACTATAATCTCGTCTCCGGGTTTTATTCCTAGTGCCATTAGAGCAACGAGAAGGGCGTCAGTTCCGCTTGAAACGCCTATTGCGTATTTCGACTCACAGTATAAGGCGATTTCCTTTTCAAACTTATCTACGGCAGGGCCAAGGCAAAGAGCCTGTTCCTGACAAACCCTATTAATTGCCGGCATAACTTCATCACGTATCTGTTCAAATTGTTTTTTTAGATCAAGCAAAGGTACTTGCATAGTATCTCCAGTTGGGTGTTTGATAATTGTCCTTAGTCGCACTAATTAAAAGTAGGGCTAGTTGGATCAAATTGTTACGCTTAAAAACTCAACGCTCTTTGTTGGTTTTATATTACCACTAAAGTTGTAAGGGATAAATATTGTATCGCCCTTAGTGAAATCAATCTTGGAATCGTCGCCTTCGATAGCGCCTTCGCCAGTGATAATAACCAAAACCTCCATCTTATCTTTTGCAATGTCTAGGCTCTGATTTGCTTGAAGCTCATACTTATCAACCTTGAACTCCTGCGCATCTACGAGTCGGCCTGTACTATTGACGCTAAGATTATCTTGGCTAGAGTCAAAGTGAATGCTTTCTAGAGCATCGCTAATATGTAATTCTCTTGGTTTGTGCGTCTTAGGATCAAGGCGATTCCAGTCAAAAACTCTGTATGTTGTGTCTGAAGGCTGTTGTATCTCGGCAATGAGCAATCCTGCTCCAATAGCGTGAATCGTACCAGATGGAAGGAAATGGCATTCTCCGATATTTACTTCTACCTTTTCGATATAATCTGCGCAGCTTCCATCTTTTATTGCAGCTTCGAACTTCTCACGAGTTACCCCAGTCTTGAGGCCCTTATATATTACTGCGCCAGGCTTGGCGTCTATGATATACCAGCACTCTGTCTTTGGATCTCCCTTTTTTGTTCTCTTACACGTCTGAGCATCAGGGTGAACTTGAACGCTTAAATCGGCCTGTGCGTCGAGAATTTTTATGAGTAGTGGAAAAGGGCCTTTGTAATTACTGTTGCCAGTAAATTCTAACGGGTAATCCTCTAGAACCTGCGCAAGTGTCTTACCAGAAAGGTTGCCATTTATAATCGTAGATTTATCTTCTGGCAGATCTGCTAGCTCCCAGCTCTCACCTATTTTAGTGTTTGCTGGAATATCTTTGTTAAATACGGACTTTAGAGCGTCTCCGCCCCAAATTCGTTCCTTAAATATAGGCTTAAATTTAAGTGGATAAGTTTTCATATGGGTATTTTATACCCCATAATAGCCGATGTCTACTTCAAAAAAAGACTATTTTTGCCCAAACAAGTTAATTCAGAGTCGATAAGAACCGATCTGTTGCAGGCGATTCTTTTTGGAGTTTTTGTATGAATAGGTTGCTTGGCATTATCTCTATATTTTTCCTATTGGCGATTGTAGGTTGTGGTAGTTCGTACCACAATCCAAATCACAATTTCAATGCGAATGTACCTATAGAGATTAGGACAAAAATTACCAGACCAAGTATGTTTACGCGCAAACAGGATTCTTACGGTTACGGAACTTATCCTGAACGGTTAATGCTTGGTCTTTCCTATTTGTCTGATGTGTCAAAAGATTTCTCTCATAGAGGTCTGATTAATTCTCTATCATACGAAAAGGATTACTCAGCGTATTTTAGAAATTATCTTAACAATAAAATTATCGCAGCACGTACTCAGTTCAAAAATCTTGCCGAGCCCATAGAGAGATACATTCTCAATATCGACCTTGATTACGGACTGTCAAAGCAAAGCGGAATGCCACAGGCCAAGCTTTCAGGTATGCTTATAAGAAAGCCAGATGATGTGATAATATGGCACAATCGTTTAACTTATCAAGCAGAGTCTAATTATACAGTTGATAATTTTAACAATGATGATGAGCTACGCTACTTTTGGCAGAGCCACCCAGATGAGCTTGCGCAGCTACTAAAAGAGGCCAATATTGGGCTTGCCGAGATGTTAGCAAGTGAGCTTCTTGATAAAAAGAGCAGACCAAAACATCAAAGAACTACACTTCTAAGAATGAAATCCGGTGAAGTTATCAGGGCAAGTATCGTCTCGGTTGTTGACGATAGAATAATCATTAGAGCGCAAGACGGTTCCCTAGTAAACATGCCAAGAGATTGTATATACTCACGTCTAAGGCCCGTCTTTAGTCTATTTCGCAGACCAAGATGATTTACCTGTACTGCTTTAGAGTTTGAGATTTATGCCTAATCCTTCGCCAAATTGCAAGTTTTGGTTGCCGCGTTTTACCTTATTGTCTCTTGTATTTCTGTTTTGCTTTGATTTGTTGTTGGATTTTTTCGAATCCTTTTTAACCCTAGAGACCTCTTCAAATGGATTTGACTTCATACTCAATGCTATTCTTTTGCGATTGATGTCAACTTCAGTAACCGTAACGCTGACCTTCTGATGCACTTTAACCACATCGGCAGGGTCTTTGACATAGTTATCACTAATTTGGCTTATGTGTACAAGCCCATCTTGATGGACTCCAATATCAACGAAAGCTCCAAATGCCGTAATGTTTGTTACGATACCTGGCAACTTCATCCCAACTTCAAGGTCGCTAATTTCATTTACTTGATCACTAAAATTAAACGACTCGAACTTCTCTCGTGGATCTCTTCCCGGTTTTTCTAATTCAGCCATAATGTCAGTTAGAGTTGGAAGTCCTATTGTCTCATCAACGTAATCGGATAGCTTGATTTTCTTGCGCAGCTCTTTCTGTGTCATTAAATCTTTGACGCTACATTTCAAGTCAGCTGCCATTTTTTCGACAATGTAATACGCCTCAGGGTGAACACTACTAGCATCTAGCGGGTTTTGAGCTCCAGATATTCTTAGAAAACCTGCGCACTGCTCGAAGCACTTTGCTCCAAGCCCAGGCACTTTTAAAAGTTCCTGCCTTGAATTGAAGCGTCCATTTTCGTTTCTATAAGCAATGATTTTCTCAGCCACAGATGCTCCAACGCCAGAGACGTAGGCTAAAAGTTGCTTGCTGGCAGTATTTAGCTCTACCCCTACACTGTTTACACAACTCATTACGGTGTCATCAAGGCTGTTTTTTAGTTTCTTTTGATCAACGTCATGCTGGTACTGACCTACGCCAATGGATTTAGGGTCAATTTTTACCAGTTCAGCTAACGGGTCCATGAGCCTGCGTCCGATGGAGACTGCTCCACGTACTGTTAAATCGTAGTCTGGAAATTCTTCTCTTGCAGCTTCTGAGGCGGAGTATATACTCGCGCCGCTTTCAGAGACCATTACTACCTCTATATCAGAGCCAAGCTCTAGGCTGCGCACGTATTGCAGGGTTTCTCTAGAAGCGGTTCCATTTCCAATGGCAATCGCTTCAATTTTAAATTTGCGGCACAAATCTTTTATCTTGATTGCGTCGCTTTGTGCAGAGTTTTTTGATGTATGCGGATAGATTGTGTCGTTGTGTACTAACTGACCTTGTGCATCGAGACACACTAGCTTGCAACCAGTTCTAAAGCCTGGGTCTAGGGCAAGAATTCTCTTTTGTCCTAGCGGGGCAGCAAGTAGCAGTTGACGCAGATTTTCAGCGAAAACTCTGATTGCTTCTTCGTCTGCGCGTTTCTTGGTTTCCATTCTGATTTCAGTTTCCATCGACAGAGAAAGCAATCTCTTGAATGAGTCTAAAATGGCTTCTTTGAGTAGTAGGGCGGCTTCGTTGGATTTAGTAACAAACAACTCTTCAAGTTTTGCTATGGATTTCTCTAGCGGAGCCTCTATACGCATAGTTAAGAGCTTCTCTTTTGCGCCTCTTCTCATAGCTAGAATTCTATGCGAAGGCGCCGTTGCGACCGGCTCGGTCCAGTCAAAGTAATCCTTGTATTTAGCTGCTTGGTCTTCTTTATCTTTTACAACTTTAGTTCTAAACAGGGCATCTTTACGGAAAATTTCTCTTATTGCCTCTCTAGCTTCGCTATTTTCGCTTACCCACTCAGCGATTATATCTTTTGCACCGGCGATTGCATCTTCAATGGAGTTGACTTGCTTTTCTTTATTTATGTATTTAGCGGCTTCGTCGCTGATATTGAAATCACTTTGTTCAAAAATAAGCTTCGCTAAAGGTTCAAGTCCTTTTTCTTTGGCAATTGTTGCTCTAGTCCTGCGTTTTGGTCTAAATGGCAGGTATATGTCCTCTAGCGACGCTAGTGTTTGGGCTTGAAGTATTTTTTCTTTTAGTTCTTTGCTGAGTTTGCCCTGTTCTTCTATTGACGTGAGAATGGCCTCTCTGCGTTTATCCAACTCAATTAGCTGGTTCAATCTTTCACGTATATTGGTGATGGAAACCTCATCTAAGCTACCTGTAGCTTCCTTGCGGTATCTGGCGATAAAAGGAACGGTGGCTCCTTCGTTGAATAATTCAATAGTTGCTTCTACCTGTTTCTCTAGGATGTTAAGTTCCTTGGCGATTTTCGCTGAATAATCCATATTTATTATGAGTCCTTTATACTAATAAATTAAGGGTTGCGCTATGTTAAACGAGACCGGATAATCTAACAAAAATGCAGATTGAATCAAGCTCAAAAACGTAGCGACTACTAAAGACACATCCTAATCCTCTAGGTTACATTGAGTAGCTTGAATAATAGCTACTTTTCTAAAGAAAATTGATTAAGCCTCTATTTTAACAAGACGAAGGTATAGTTGTGATGAGGTATTTTAAGGGCAACAAGGTATGAAATGGTTAAAAGAGAAGCTAGATCACAACAAAATCGATAGAGATCACGTGATTCATCTACGCTGGTACCCTGGCAGACGCGGCTCGTCTAAAAGTGATTTTAACAACCTTCGTCCAGAAGAGCTTCCTCCACTTATGGTTAAAAAGCCTGCATGGCGCAGATAATAGGGCAGCCTCTCTCTACTATCCCTAGAAATATCTTTTTCTCACCTTTGCCTTGAGCACTCAATCTTTCCTATTGAGCAACAATCATTGAGCTGGTATAATCCCCGTTTTAACTGTTACAATCAAAGGTAGTTGCCTAAAAATGTATCTGTGGCTACCGGTAAATAAGGGGTTTTTGTTTGGAAAATGGTCGAGACCAGCTACGTGTAGAAGGGGAAAGAGCCATCCTTGTCGGCGCAATCCTACGTGGCAAAGAAAAGGATAATGATAATCTAGATGAACTTGCCTCCCTCGTGTCAACTGCGGGCGGTCTGGTTGTTGATAGGTTTCTGCAAAAGATTTCTTCGATAAATCCAGCGACCTATATCGGTAGTGGTAAAGCGCAGATGCTAGCCAATAGAGTTCAAATCAACGAAGCTGATGTTGTTATTTTCAATAACGATTTATCCCCAGGGCAGATTCGCGAACTTGAGAAAATAGTAGAGGTTAAAGTTCTCGACCGAAGCGAACTTATCTTAGATATCTTTGCTACCAGAGCTAAAACAAAGCAGGCAAAACTTCAAGTAGAACTGGCCCAATTAGAATACACCTACCCTCGTTTGACCAGAATGTGGTCGCACCTTGATACCGTCACTGGTGCCGCTAGTGGTGGGGCAGGTGCCGTTGGTGGTATCGGAACTAGAGGTACTGGTGAGAAACAGCTTGAAATTGATAGACGCTTGGTAAATAAGCGCATCACCGAACTCAAGAGGGAACTTGCCGTAATTGAAAAGAGACGCGAGCGAGAGATTGATGCGCGTAGTGACGTGTATAAGATTTGCTTAGTTGGTTATACCAATGCCGGTAAAAGCACATTGATGAATTCTATCACCGGTGCTGGAGTGCTAGCAGAAGATAAACTCTTTGCAACTCTCGATACAAGGACAAAACGCTGGAAGATTGATAGTAGCACAGAAGCCCTTCTTAGCGATACAGTGGGGTTTGTGCGCAACCTTCCACATAAGCTTGTCGAATCATTCAAGGCAACTCTTGCAGAGGCAATCAACGCTGATTTACTTATTCATGTTGTAGATGTCAGTAGCGACGAAGTATATTCTCAAATAGAGAGTGTTGAATCTGTTCTCAAAGAGATTGGCGC
Source organism: Phycisphaerae bacterium (assembly GCA_027078365.1). GTDB lineage: Bacteria > Planctomycetota > Phycisphaerae > Sedimentisphaerales > Sedimentisphaeraceae > S145-28. Next base: position 8,742 of record JALWYQ010000016.1, on the reverse strand, counting down.
AGACAGCAATAATGTAATGGTCGTCTTTAACAAAATCGACGCCCTGACTGACATGGCAACTCTTGAGAGTCTAAAAACAATATACCCAAAAGCTGTGAGCGTCTCAGCTAAACTTGACCACAATATCGAGCTTTTGCGTGAAAGGGTTTCTGAATTTGTTAAGGGCAAAGAGTTGCATCTTGTGGTAACTTCACGCATCAGTGATGGTAAGCTACAAAGTTTTCTGAATGCATCGGCACAGATTATTTCACAAGATTATACCGATGAGTTTGTTTTAACAGAGTGTAAAATAGGAACGAATAAACTCAAATCTGTTAGACAACTTAAACCTGAGAAAATAGAGATTATAGCCTAAGTTTTTCTAGCAGCTCCGTTATTGAGCGAGGAATTTTGATATGTTTAAGAAAGTTACAATTATTGGTGATGGAGCAATGGGTACTGTGTGCGCTATGCTTCTTTGTTCAAATGGCATTGATGTAAAGATGTGGGGTCACGATAAAGCCCAGCTTGAAAAGTTTGATGCGGCAAGGGAGAACACGCTCTTTTTGCCGGGCTATAAATTGCCAGATAATCTAGTATTCGAAGCTGATGATAAGGCTGCTATGGCAGATGCGCAGATGATTATATCTGCTGTTCCATGTCAGTTTGCTAGAAGTGTATGGCAGAGATTAAAGCCAAATGTTCCATCTAATGTTCCTATTCTATCTATAACGAAGGGGATTGAAATTGCGACGCTAGAGCGTCCAAGCGAGATTGTCTCTAAAACTATTGATGATGGTAGGGTTATTGGAGTTTTGTCAGGGCCGAATATTGCAGATGAAATAGTCAGAGGATTGCCTGCCTCGGCTTGTGTAGTAAGCGCAGATTTAGAATTTGCACGTCAAGCACAGCAGAGTTTTAACACCTCATCGTTTAGAATCTACACCAACGACGATATTATTGGTGTGGAATTAGCGGGGGCAATGAAAAATGTAATTGCCATTGCTGCTGGCATCATCGATGGCAAAAAACTCGGAGACAATGCCAAGGCGGCTTTGCTTGCAAGAGGTCTTAGAGAAATATCAAGGCTCGGCGAAGCTCTTGGCGCAAAAGCCCAGACTTTCTTCGGCTTGACAGGTCTTGGGGATTTGGTAACGACTTGTATCTCTCCAATGGGTAGAAACCGCTCTTTTGGCGAGCTAATCGGTAAAGGAGTAACTGCGCAAGATGCTCTCAAAGCAACCAACAGTGTTGTTGAAGGCGAGGCGACATGCAAAGCTGTTTATAAACTTGCCAAAGAGCTTAATGTCGATATGCCGATTACCGCAGCAGTCTATAGAATAGTTACAGATGAACTCACCGTTGATCAAGCACTAGAACAACTGATGCGCCGCGATTTAAAAGCAGAATAGTGATTAACTGCTTTAACGCAAATGACGCTAAGGACGCAATTGGGAGTGCTTGCACTGAGCCAAAGGCCGGTTGTAGGTGTTTAACTTTACGATTAGAATATATGGCCATGAAAAAAGTTTTGCTGTTATTGTGTATGCCACAACCTCAGTTCTTATTGCCTGCAGTTCCGGCAATATTAGTTGGCACTTCTTTAGCGTTTTATAAGTATTCGCATATGAACCTACTGCTCGCATTTCTTGCGTTACTTTGCGTTGTGCTAATTAACGCTGGCTCCAATATGGTCAACGATTATTTCGACCATCTAAGCGGTAATGATTGGCTAAACTCAAATGCCGCAACTTTCAACGGCGGAAGCCAGTTTATACAAAAAGGCATTGTTAGCCCAACCGCTATGATTCAGGCGGGATTATTGGCACTTCTATTGGCAGCGGTGATAGGTTGCTTTATACTGTTTCTAACCAAGGATATTTGGCTTTTAATATTGGGGCTAGCGGGAATACTCGGCGGTTTTTTCTGGACTGCGCCACCATTTAAGATTTGTTACAGATTTATTGGGGAGATTCATATCTTCCTGATGTTTGGCTTGTTACCTACCTTTGGTGCATATTACCTTCAAACTTCTAAAATCGATTTATTGCCCCTAATTCCATCAATCTGGATAGGATTGTTAATTGCGATGGTACTTCTTATAAACTCAATTCCAGATAGAGAAGCAGACCAGAAGGTTAATAAACGAACTCTTGTTGTGCGAATTGGAGTTGCTAGGGCCTTGATTGTTTATCGAGCAGTGATAGCGATTAGCTATTTATCCGCAATCATAAGTAGCATCTTTATGCCTGAGATCAGAGGCGCTTCTGTTGGCTTTTTATTGTCTCTGCCTTTAGCCGTCTTGGCGATTAATTCTGCTAGATACGATGTTATGGTTGCTCCTAGAGTAACGACTCCAAACAAGCTAGCTATATTACTTTTCGTTGTGAGCGGTTGTTTTATGGCTATTGGAATCTTATTTCAATCCAGATGTTGCAACTTTTAGCTTTTGCATTTATAACTGTTTCCTATGAGAGAATGTTACAGAAAAATCGATTTTGCGCGCAAGCCAATCATTATGGGGATTCTTAACGTAACACCAGATTCCTTTAGCGACGGCGGAGAATTTGTTGACATTGATAAGGCTCTCCAACGGGCGATAAAGATGGCCGATGAAGGCGCAGAGATTATTGATGTTGGCCCAGAATCTTCAAGGCCTGGTTCGCTTAGAGTCTCTGCGCAGCAGCAGATAGACAGAGCCGCTCCATTGATAGAAAAAATCCTCTCTGAACGCGATATTCCAATAAGTATCGACACTTACGACTCAGCTGTTGCAAAGGCTTGCTTGGATGTTGGCGCAGCCATCGTCAACGATATTACTGCAGGTAGCGATTCAGAGATGTTTAGCCTTTGTTCAGATAGAAACGTTCCTATTGTATTGATGCACATGCAAGGCACTCCTGAAAATATGCAGGATAACCCCACTTACGGCAATGTCGTTGAAGAAGTTCTCGGCTATTTATTAGATAGAGCCACTGCTGCGCAAGAAGCGGGGGTTGCTAGGGACAACATCATACTCGACCCAGGAATTGGTTTTGGCAAAACTCTAGAGCACAATCTAGAGTTAATGCGAGCATTAGAAAAATTTGCCAATAGCGGCTATCTCACATTACTCGGCGCAAGCCGTAAGCGTTTTATTGGAGAACTAACCAATCAGGATAAACCCTCCAATAGATGCGCAGGCACTATCGCAACCACGCTAGCGGCAATGTCCGCCGGTATTGATATTGTACGCGTCCACGATGTAAGAGCAACCTCTGACGCCTTAGCGGTTGCTAGAGAATTAAGGTGTCAGACACCTTTTAGTTAAAGTTGAGGTTATATATAATGGTGTCAAGATTTGAGATAGCATCAATGCCAATTCTGTGTACTCTTTTTACCATAGTGTTATTCTTTTTGTTTGAGAGGGATAAGGGACTATTAAGTATCATAAGAGTTATTTCGGTGGTTATTGCTATTGTATGTTGGGTGTATTACCTTGTGGTGTTGTATGCCTATAGTGAAACTACAAAACTAGTATATCACCTTGGTATTCTTACGATGATAGTATGTGTTTCAGCTATTCCTTGTATGGTTTATTTCTATGGATCCCCAAGGCCTCGATTTTTTAAAGCAAGGAATAGAGTAGAGATGAGAAAGAGTTTAAAGATTATTTACGTGATAGTCTCTATGATTACAATTTTTATGGGGTTTTTATGTGCAATTAAATTAATGAATTTAGACCTGCAGGGGATTAGGGGGTATTAAAGGGGGCAGGAATCTTTTATCTTGCAGGTTCACAAAGATATGGCTAAGTCTAAGGCAGATGAGATAGCAAATAGCATCAAACGCGGCGTAGGGTTTGGTGATAAAGACTGGATAAAGAAACAGTGGTCGATTTAGATCTCAATCAACAATTAACAAAAGGGGAAGACCTAGAAAAGATTCCTTCCCCCTTAAATTCTCTTGAATTGGGGTAAAGGTGAAAGAATTGACTCTGTCGCAATCGTAAAGGGAGGTCGTTAAGTGAAACGAAAAAGAAAACTGTTTTTTAAGATTTTGGCTTTCGTATCAATTTTTGTTTTAGGATTGTTGTTTGCGATTTTCTACCTAATGTTTTCAAGTTTGGTGGATGTATCTAATCCAAATTTGCCTGAGATTTCTAGGATTACAAAACTTGAATTTCCAGAAAATACCAGAATTGTTGGATCGCAACGCCTATCGGCCCTTAATGATTCGTTATATATTTTGTTAGAAATGCCAAGAGAGGCAGTTGAAGAACTCTTTCCAGAGAATAAATTTCACCCATCAACAACCATTAGGTATTTAAAAAACGACAATACAAGAAAGCGTAAATGGTTCAATCCCGATTCAATAAGTGATTTCAAGTCGTTTAATTATACCGATAGTGCTAACAATTCTGGAATGTATGTGCTTTACGATAACTCTGATGCTGCTATTAAGAAAGTTTACATACTATGGTTCTCGATGTGAACAACATACCCGGCGATAAGGAAGGAGCCTTGTATATGCAAATTCAGCAAACCACTGAGATGAATGTCGCACTTAACAATTTCTTTGCAATACACAGACGACCACTATCTGCGCAACCGTTTCTACTCGCTGCCACAGGGGGGGTAAAGGGTTAGGAATCTTCATCTTGCAAGTTCGCAAAGATATGGCTAAGTTTTAGGTAGAGAAAATAGCAAATAGCATCAAACGCGGCGTAGGGTTTGGTGATAAAGGCAGGGTGAAAGAAACAGTAATCGATTTAAAGCCGCCATTAACAATTAACAAAAGGGGAGACCTAGAAAAGGTTCCTCACAACTTGATTTTCTATCTGCGGTTCCAAAATCATTCGAGAAAATTCGTGTTCATTCGTGGTTTCAAAAAAATAAAACAAGTTGTTCTATTTCGTTGCGTTTATGTCCCTTACGCCATCTGCGGTTTCTTTAGCGTTCTTAATTTGATTACAGCCGTGATTGGAGTTCGATATACACCTTTTATCTTTCGCATTTGACTATTTGCAGTTATAATTGCGGCCATGTTAATTATTAATGACATTAAAAATATCAAAGACAAACTCAATGGCTGCGTTCTTAGTATAGGCAATTTTGACGGCTTACATCTTGGTCATGTAGAGATTATTGAGACTGCAAAACGGATAGCTGCGCAAAGAAATATTGAAACAGTGGCACTGATGACTTTTGACCCACATCCAGCCGTATTGCTTAGGCCATCTCAGGCGCCTGGGGTTCTAACGCCGATTGGATTGAAAAAGCACTTAATAGCTTCTCTTGGCGTAGAAGCTCTTGTCGTCGTTGCAGATAGTCTAGAGCTTTTGAGCTTATCTCCAGAGGCCTTTGTTGATGATTTTTTGATGCAAACCATTAAGCCTAGTGTCGTTGTTGAGGGCAGCGACTTTAACTTTGGATATGGAAGAAGCGGCAGCGTTGAGACTCTCAAACAATTAGGGCAGAAGCATGGGTTTGATGTGGTTAGTATAGACCTTGAAAGAATGAGCTTTAGTGAAGACTACAGAGAGAAGGTCTCAAGCACGCTAATTAGAAATTTTATAGAACGGGGCAGAATAGACGACGCTGTTAAGGCCTTGGGGCGTGATTACAGGCTAATCGGTCGCGTGGTTACTGGTCGTGGTATTGGCAGAAAACTAGGATTTGCGACAGCAAACCTAGACCCAATTGCCCAGATTATTCCAGCCGAAGGTGTGTATGCGGGCTTTGTTGAGATTGGCTCCTCTCAGGCAGACGTGGAGACGTATGGTAAGAGGCTCGAAGCTGTCTTTAGTGTTGGTAGGGCTAAAACTCTTGAAACCAACCACCCTCTGCTTATAGAGGCGCATATTCTGGTTCAAGATGAGATATTAAAAGAGAGCCTTTACGGCAAATATATGGCAATGGATTTTAAAACATTTTTGCGCAAGCAAAAGATTTTTGATGGGACAGAATCACTGATTGCTCAAATCACTAAAGATTGTGCTAATGCTAGAAAGAAGTTGGGGCTAGAGTAGTGAATACTTTATCTTGGATATTTTCTGTTATTCCAGTTGTTTTGCTTGTTTTGGGTGCGCTGGCAATTAATAGAAAAGCGTATAAACACTCATGGGGTTGTTTGTATATAGCTTTTGCTCTAGAAATTTTTATTGCTGGATTGATTGCTGCTATTCATAGTTTGATTGGGCCTGCGCCGAGTTTGAAGATTTTCTTTGAGAATTGGATATCCGATTCTGCAGGTTGGACGATTGTTAATTTTCATGAATTAACCAATCCAGCTATTTCAAGGATTTTTGGGTGCGGTGAGACAAGTATCTATGCTCTAACTTTAATAGTTTTACAGATGATATTGGTTGCATTCATCGTTGGAGCGAGATGGTACAAAACAAAGAAACCCTTCGATCCGATTGCAATCATTATAATTATTATGATGGTGCTAAATGCATTTTTTTAATCTTCTGCGCACGAAATTGTTCGAACCCTTCTACGGAGAAAATTAATGGGTAATGAAAGAGAAAAACAAGAATTAGAGATTGTCAGAACAGACGCTAGACTGATAAGTAAATGGTTCGATGATACGGCAGAGGCAATTGAGAGAGATATCCATCCTCAAGGAAGGGTTGATATGATTTGCATCACTGCTATGAGCGTTGCTGCAAACTATAGCAACGCATGTGTGGACTTGTTGCTAAAAGGTTACCATATGCCAGTTAAAGCACTGCTTAGAATACTTTGTGAACTTAACGCAAAGCTTGCTTGGTGTTTAGTTGCTCCTAGCACTAAGAAGAAAAGACAGTTAGCTGCCATAGAAAAAAAGATTGTTCAATGGGAAAAAAGTACTCTTCATGGTGAAGTCCGCGTGTTAGAGGAGTTTAGGTCGATTGTCTCTCATACACAAAAATTTGAACTTGAAGAAGATATCATATCTAGAAAGAAGAAAATGAAATCTCTGCCTGGTCATCGTATGCCAAAGACAATTGAAATTTTCAACCGTCTTCCTCGTAACTGGCGCAGGGGAATATATCCGAGAGGTTTCTTGCAATTTAACAATGCAATACATATAGATTTGAGTTCATTAGCTAGTAGAATAACTCAAGAGGGTGACCAAATAAATATCGATTTTGATAGCACTGAGGATATCTCAGAACTCAGCGGTTATTGTTTGAGTTTTATGTATCAAGTGCTTCTTCTTATACGGCTACATTTTGGTTGGGAAACTAAAGATATGGAGAGAGATTTCCATGAAAATAGCCGACATGGTCATTACAGTGATAAAATTGACGAAGATCAATGATTAGGACAACGAAGTTAGATAAGGTTTAAAATGTTAGGTAGCGATAAATTCAGAGAGGCTCTTGAAACAATCAAGGCTTCAAATAATATCTTGATTACTGCTCATATTCGCCCAGATGGTGACGCCTGTGGATCGGTGCGAGGGATTACTTACTTAGCGGAGGTTTTGGGTAAGAAGATACATCCATTATTCCTATCTCAAGTATCGGACTGGCACAATTTTCTCTTTGAGGAAGAACCAGACATCTTAGGCCATAGCACAGCGATTGAGGATTTGAAAGAAGGCTTAGGTAAGTGGGCAGATATAGATCTTGTAGTGATTTGTGACACCAACAGCTACACTCAATTGCCGATTTTTGAAGAATGGCTAAGAGGATATAAGAAGCAGGGCAAAAAGGTTCTAGTGTTCGATCATCACATCACCAACGATTCTATCGGTGATGTTGAGTTGGTAGATGCCTCTTCAGCCGCTTGTGGGGAAATAGTCTTTGAATTCTTGAAGTTTGCGCAGATAAAAATCCCAGCAGATGTCGCTGAGGCGCTATTTGTATCGATAGCCTCTGATACAGGTTGGTTTAGATTTGGCGCAAAAGCTAATGAGGTTTACAGTAGAGCCTCAGAGCTTATCACCCTTGGCGCAAGCCCAGTTACAATATACCAGAGACTTTACCAAAATTTTGAATTGCCAAGATTGAAGCTTCTAGCAAGAGTTCTTGACGGACTTGAGCTTCATTTAGATAAACGTGTTGCAGTAAAAACCATACTTCAGAAGGATCTGATAGAAACCAATGCAAGCCCACGTGATACTCAGGGTATTATTGAGCAGGGGCAGAAAATAGGCTCTGTGCGGGTTGCTGTTGTACTTGTAGAACAAGAGGATTCTAAGATTAAAGTCTCGCTGCGCAGCAAGGGTGAGGTTAATGTGCGAAAAATTGCCCAGAAATTTGGCGGCGGCGGCCATGATTTTGCTGCAGGCGTCATCATTGATAGCGGCATTGAAGAGGCGAAAGCTATGATCCTAGAAGAGATTAAGAAGCAATTTGATGCTTTATAACTACTCTAAGTGGCATGCGCATATAATTATCATTTAAAAATTTAAAAACTCATAATAACGGTTGACGCATCAAAACATTTGGGTATAATCCCCACTCGACTTGGTCAGCAAAAGTTGCTAGAGCTGTGTGAAGGTTGAAGGTTTTAACTTTTTCTTGAAAATAAAACTTTTTAATCTTGACGGTTGTGTTGTTTCTAGATAACATCGCGGGTCTGTCATAAGTTGCACGGAAGTGTTGATCTTTGAAACCGAAAGAAGTTAAGACCTGGTAACAGGATGTCCGGTGGTAATCGGGCTTAAGCAATTGGGCTCGTAGCTCAGCCGGCTAGAGCGTTCGCCTGATAAGCGAGAGGTCGGAGGTTCGAGTCCTCCCGGGCCCATTGAATATACGGGGCTGTAGCTCAGTTGGGAGAGCGTCTGGTT
>JALWYQ010000015.1 GCA_027078365.1 Phycisphaerae bacterium | reverse complement strand
TTCAGCATCGTTTAATTATACACCAACAGAAGTAAGGCTCCACACTCTAACTTTTACAGTGACCGATGATCACGGTGTGTCTGCTAATGATTCTGTTGATATAAATGTGACTAGTGGTGGCGGTGGTGGAAGTAGCTACAGCTTGACTGTTACAGATGGTGATGGCGATGGTGATTATGTTAGTGGCTCTACTGTTGATATTAGTGTAGATTTCAGTGCTGCCCCTAGAGGTTACTTCTTTGAAAATTGGACTATAGAATCTGGCTCAGGAACAATAGCCGATCCTAAGGATCCTACCACAACCTTCACTACTTCAGATGAAGATACGACTGTAGTTGCAAACTTTAGGAAACGTAGGCTTATATTTGATAATGATGGCGCAGACATAGTTTACTACATAAATAATGCAACTAAGCAGAACTTCTGGGATTGTAGATTTACCCATCTTGTTGATGCTGGCAGTGAAGTTGACACAGTCTTCTATTGTACGTGGAGTTCTGGCTTAGGTTACTTTACTCATAACACAACTGTAGGAGAAGTATTCAACAGCAAAGCTAATACTGATGTTGACTTAACAAATAATAAGACTCAAGATTTCATCGACCAAGGCACAGACAGTTTGAAGATGGCGGTTGAGTTCTGTAGGAACAATGATCTAGAGATTTTCTGGACACTGCGTATGAACGATACTCATGACTGTAATTATGCTTCATTTAGACCGCAGTTTAAAACAGACCATCCTGAATGGTTAATGGGCACAGAAGTTAATCGCCCAGTTAACGGCGCTTGGACAGCGTTAGATTATACCCGCCATGAAATACGCGATTTAGCTTATAACTATGTTCAGGAAGTTTGTCAGAATTATGATGTTGACGGAGTTCTATTAGATTTCTTCCGGCATCCAGTATTTTTCAAGAGTCACGCAGATGGCGGTGTTTGTAATGATACAGAGCGTGGTTATATGACAGAACTTGTAACTGACATCCACGATATGCTGGTTGCGCAGGGTAATAGTAGAGGTAAGCCTATTCTACTTGCAATTCGAACTCCAGATGATGTTGATTTCTGTCGGGATATCGGTATTGATTTAGAGCAATGGATGGCTGACGGCTTAGTGGATCTTTGGTTGCCTACAGGATATTGGCGTCATAACGATCCGAGCTACAGTATTAACTTGGCTCATACTTACAATGTAGCGATATATCCTTCACTTGATGAAAGCCGTGTAACCGATAGTGTAGCAAAGTATAAACGCTCTTATGAAGAGAGTTACTATGCTAGAGCTATGACTTGGTTGCAAGAGGGCGCAGACGGCATATATAGTTTCAACTATGATGTCAGATTTGCTCCAATGCCAAGACTCAACTATATTGGAGAGTTGAGTACTCTTGCTCCAAAGGGCAAGATATACACAACCACTGCTAGAGGCTACTACAATGCTATTGCAGATGTAATGAAGTCAGGTGTGGCTAGTTATCTACATTATGATTTTGTGTTGCCAGGTGAACAGAGTTTACCTGTTACTCAAGGTTCTTCAAATTCAGTGCCTCTATACATAGCAGATGCTACAAATGCTTCTTATAATATGCAACTACAGGTTAGGAGCGATGCTGGCTTTGCAAATTCTAACGATGTTGATGTTAAGTTGAATGGCAACTCTCTACCGCTTAGTTCTACAGGGTCTGGTCGTATTTATCTTGATTCGACTCTTGGATATACAGTGGAGTGGAATATGAAACTCGTTGATGTTGATACGCAAGGGTTGCAAAGTGCTGCATCTATGTATGCTTGTCCGCAGGATAATACATGGTGGATGGTTCGTGTTTATCAAGAGGCTGGAGAGAATAGAGTCGCTCTATACGGGGCTGCTGGATATGTTGTTTTAGATAGCGATGCTAATAATCCGAGCTTCCATAAGCTAAGGGTTACAGTTTCTGGTGGTATGGCTAGGTTGTATGTTGATGATAATTCAACGGATTCTCTCCATGTTGGATTGCATAGCCATGCTAAGTTACCGCTACTGTTTGGAGATTTAACAGGTACTCCTGATGCAGATTATGATACCGATTACTTCTACGCTTATGATGGCGGGGCACTTGCAGGTGGAACTAATCCAGCAACGTGGACAATGAAATATGATGGAGATTATCTGCCAAGTTCTTCTAGTGCAATTCTCTACTCAGATGGCACAGGAGGTTCTTTTGTTTCCCATGTGATTGACAATGCTTCAGTGTCTTCGGGAGTGCTTAGAATCAATACAATTGGTACGGAATCTAGCACATACTTTGAGGTTCCGACAGAGCCATCTTGGTATTATTACGATATTGATCCTTCGTATGATATTCAGGGTTGGAATACAATTGAATTCGACAATAATAGTACTAGCTCTGACATCACAGTTGACGATCTCATCTTGACTGTAAGTCCTTAATGTGCAATTGCTAATTTAGAAATCTGTAAGGATTACGAGGCCATCTATGCCATTGCGGTGTAGATGGCCTTTTTATATCGATACATTTCAATATGGAGTCATTTTGCGTTGATTGCTATATGTCTCGATTAGAGGAGCTAGATCTTATTATGCTAGCCGCTATGATTGCCTATTCAGGGAAGCTGATAGGTAGATTGTGTTCTTTTAGAATATTTCTCAGTCCATTTAATGATTCATTGGTTGGTGGTTGTATATTCTTCAGAGGGTAATTTAATCCTAGCTGTTGCCATTTTTTGCGAGCCATATCGTGGTATGGGAGCAGTTCGATATGTTCAAGAGAGTTTTTGTTCTGCAATATTTTAGCAAGTTTTTGTAATTGCTCTGGTGAATCGTTAATCTCTGGGACTATAACTTGGCGCAACCAGAATGGTATTTGTTTTTTATCTATAATCTCTAAATATTTCATGGTTGCTTCAAGCTCTGCGCCGGTTAGTTTTTTATACTCTTTGCAGTCTGTATGTTTGACGTCTAAAAGGACTAGATCTGTATAATCAAGTAGCTCAATGGTTTCTCTATTAATAATAGAGCCAGCGGTATCGAGTGCGGTGTGAATGTCCTGTTGCCTGCACAATCTAAAAACTTCTTTTACAAATTTAGCTTGAGCAAGTGGTTCACCGCCAGATATTGTGATGCCACCTTTTTTAGAGAAGTAGTCTTTGTAGCGAGCAACTCTTTTGACTAGGTCGGTGGCGTTGGTAGGGTTTGGTTTAGAAAATTCCCAGGTGTCTGGATTATGGCAATACGCGCAGCGCAACGGGCATCCCTGCATAAATACAACACACCTAGTGCCAGGGCCATCTAGTGTGCCTAAAGTCTCTATTGAATGTATGTATCCAATTATCTCTTTGTCAGACATAAAACCACTTTTTGCTAAAGTAAGTTACATCTTGCCGTGGAAAGTTCTTTGTATCACTTCTTGTTGCTGGTAGCGAGTTAGTCTATGAAAATTCACTGCATATCCAGAGACTCTTATAGTTAGATTTGGATATTTCTCAGGGTTATCCATTGCGTCTATGAGTTTGTCTCTATCGAGGACGTTTATATTTATGTGATGACCGTTCTTCTTAAAATAGCCATCGATTATGCTTGATAGGTTAGTGATTCTATCTTCTATTGCGCAGCCTAACCCATTTGGCGTTACGGTGAAGGTGTTTGATATGCCATCCTTGCAACAGTTGTAAGGAAGTTTTGAGACGGAGTTAAGAGACGCTAATGCCCCGTCAAGGTCTCGGTTGTGCATAGGGTTTGCCCCTGGAGCGAACGGTTCTCCTGCATTTCTGCCGTCTGGGGTTGAGCCGGTTTTTTTGCCGTAAACTACGTTTGAAGTTATCGTTAAGATTGATACTGTATGTTTTGCGTTTCTATATGTTGGGTGTTTCTTAAGGCGATTGAAGAAGTCTTCGACTATTTGGACTGCAATAGAATCAACTCTATCGTCGTCATTGCCGTATTTAGGGAAGTCGCCTTCTATTTTGAAGTCGGTAATAATTCCATCAGAGTTAATAATTGGTTCGACGTTGGCATATTTAATTGCGCTAAGAGAATCTGTCACTACAGAGAGCCCAGCAATTCCAAAGGCCATGAATCTCTCAACTTCGGTATCATGAAGGCCCATTTGAAGTTTCTCGTATGCGTATTTATCATGCATGTAGTGGATTACGTTCATGGTGTTGACATATATTTCGCAAAGCCAATCCATATATTCGTAGAATTTTTCTATCACTTCTTCGTAGTTTAATTTCTTTCCAATAAGAGCTTCTGATTTGGGAGCTATATATTCGCCGCTGAATTCATCCTTGCCACCATTTATAGCTGTTAAAAGAAGCTTTGCTAGGTTTGCTCTTGCGCCAAAAAATTGCATCTGTTCACCAAGTTTCATTGCGGAGACGCAACATGCTATTGCGTAATCATCACCGAATATTGGTCGCATTAAGTCATCATTTTCGTACTGAATTGAATCAGTCTCAATGCTTATCTTTGAGCAAAAGTTTTTGAATTGTTGAGGTAAGTCTTGGCTCCATAAGACTGTAATGTTTGGCTCTGGTGCAGGGCTTAGGTTTTTAAGCGTATTTAGCATTCTGTAAGAAGTTTTTGTTACAAGAGTTCTGCCGTCTTCGCCCATACCACCGACAGCTTCTGTAACCCAAGTAGGGTCGCCAGCAAAGAGGTCGTTGTACTCTGGTGTGCGCAGTTGACGTGCGAGCCTGAGTTTTATGACTAGATCGTCTATAATTTCCTGTGCCTGTGATTCAGTTAGGGTTGCTTCACGCAGGTCTCTTTCAATGTAAATATCAAGAAAGGTAGAGACTCTTCCGAAGCTCATTGCTGCCCCATTTTGTTCTTTTATTGCGCCAAGATATGCAAAGTATGTCCACTGTGCGGCCTCGAGAGCATTTGCAGCTGGTCTTGTGATATCAAAACCATATGTAGCTGCCATCTTTGCGAGTCTCTCTAGGAATGTGATTTGACTGTAGAGCTCTTCGCTTAACCTGATTGTGTCTTGATTCATGACACCCTTGCCAATAGCCTCTTTATCTAGACGCTTTTGCTCTATAATCTTATTCACTCCGTAGAGGGCAACGCGGCGATAATCTCCAATGATACGTCCTCGGCCATACGCATCAGGAAGGCCAGTAATCAATCCGCTACGACGAACTTTGCGCATTTCTTTAGTGTAAACTCGAAACACACCGTCGTTATGTGTCGTTCTGTAGTTTAGAAAGATGTCTTCAAGTTTTGGGTTTAGTGTATATCCGTACGCTTGGCATGCAGCTTTTGCCATTCTGATACCACCAAACGGACTTACTCCTCTCTTAAGTGGAGCATCAGTTTGAAGACCAACGATTAACTCGTTGTCCTTGTCTATATAACCAGGGTCGTAGGCTAGAATGCTAGATGCGTGGTCCACGTCAATATCGAGGACTCCACCATTTTCTTGTTCCTGCTTCAAGAGCTCTTCGACCTTTGCGAATATCCTCTTTGTTCTTTCAGTGCTTCCCTTGAGGAATGATTCGTCACCTTCGTATGGTTTATAGTTTGCTTGGATGAAATCTCTAACTCGTATTTCATCTTGCCATCTTCCACCATTAAAGCTGCGCCATGGGTTATTTGTCATTTATTTATGTCTCCGTCATTTAGACGATTAATAAAGCTTTGTTAATTGCCGTGAGGGACAAACATTTTGTGGACTATTATAGTGTCAGATTCTTGCTAGACAATCATTTAGGTGGCATTGATCTTAGATTTTTCAAATTTAAACTTTGGGTTGAGTTCTCTCGCCTTGCTAGGTGTAGCAGTTACGTGTATTTACTGGTGTAATTTGTTTTGCTTGTACTTTCAATATCCTTTAATATTGGCGTATGGAGAATTTAAGGGAAAAACCAGTTATTGGCTTACTTGGTGGAATTGCTAGCGGTAAGAGTTTTGTTGCTTCTCAATTCAAAGAACTTGGCTGCGCTGTTATAACAGCAGATACTCTTGCGCATGAAGAGCTTCTAGAAGAAGATACTAAGGCTGAGATTCTCAAATATTTCGGCAAAGAGGTTTTTGATGAAGATGGCACGGTAAATCGAAGTAAGCTAGCACAGAGAGTTTTTAATGATAGCGATAAGCTTAAAATCCTCAATTCGTTAATACATCCGAAGGTTATTGAAAAAACTGAGGCATTAATTGATGAGTATCGCAAAGACAATGCAGTCTGCGCGATAGTCTTGGATATTCCGCTCTTGCTTGAAATTAACTGGCAATCGCGTTGCGATGCGTTAGTCTTTGTCGATGCAAGTGAGGCGCTTCGTATCAAGAGGGCTCTTGCCCGAGGTCTTGCTAGTGCAGAGGAACTTAGAAAAAGAGAAAAAAAACAAATTTCTCTGGACAAAAAGCAAGATATATCCCATTATGTAGTCGATAACAATTCTAATGCTTCGGCAGTAGCGAACCAAGTGGCCCAAATCCTCTCTGAAATTCTAGGCAAGATTCATTGAGTTCTAGTAATTTTAGTCAATCGTTTGAGCAGAAGTTATTGAAACAAATCTGTGTATAGCGGAATTAAGAGTGAAGGGCTTTTATTTAACTCGTTTGTTTGTAAAGACTTATTTTGAATTTGTCGCACATTTTTAAACGCAATCCTCAAATTTCAAATCTACTACACTTGCTTGGAAGTTAGAAAAGAAATTTTTGGAAAGAAGGAGTAAACATGGCAGAAGATGCTAATGATGACCAAGAGAAAAAGGTTGTTAAAAAAACTACCAAGGCCCGTAAAAAAGCGGTTAAAAAGGTAGAAGCTCAAAATGAAGCAGTGGTTGCTAATGAAGATAGTGAGCCAGCCAAGGCAACATCTCCCAAAAAGACCACACGTAAAAAGACTACAAAAAAGACGGCGAACAAAGCTACAGAATCGACTCAAGAGGAAGTAAGCTCTGCAAAGCAAACACCCAAGACTGACAGTGAGACTACTGAGAAAACAGCGAAGAAAGAGGCAGTTGCAACTAAAGAGTCTTCTAGTGATGATGCGCAGACAACTAAAAATGAGTCGGTTAAAACCAAAGCTGAGCAGAGATCTGAGCGTAGGAATGGCCGCAATCACCGTTCGTCTAACCGTTCGTCTAACCGTTCTAATAATAAGAATGGCCATGGTAAAGGTGGCAATGATAGATATGAACGCGTGAAAAAAGGTAAGCTTCATATCACGGAGTTGCAGAGTTTAGAAGTTCCAAAGCTGCATGAGATGGCCAAGGAAATCGGTATCGATGAATATGTTGGCTTAAACAGGCAACAACTGATTTTTAGAATACTCAAAAAAAGGATACAGGAGAGTGGCTTGCTCTATGGTGAGGGTGTCCTTGAGGTGTTGCCTGACGGATTTGGTTTCTTGAGAAATCCAAGGTACAACTATCTATCTAGCCCCGACGATATTTATGTCTCACCTTCACAGATTAGACGCTTCGGGCTCAAGAGCGGTAACATAGTCTCTGGACAGATAAGACCTCCAAAGGATTCAGAGAAGTACTTTGCACTTCTTAGAGTTGAAGCGATTAACTTCCAAGAACCAGATAAATTACAGGGCAAGGTTGTTTTCCGTGATCTTACTCCTTTGCATCCAGATAAGAGATTCATTCTTGAAACAACGCCAGATGAGCTTGGAATGAGGATTTTAGACCTTACCACTCCGGTAGGAATGGGTCAGCGCGGGTTGATTGTTGCGCCGCCTAGAACTGGTAAAACTGTCTTGATGCAAAAACTTACCAATGCGATTAGTGTAAACTATCCAGATGTTAAAATTATTGTTCTCTTGATTGATGAGCGTCCTGAAGAGGTAACTGATTTCCAGCGTAAGGTTAAATCTGGAGTTGAGGTAATTAGCTCAACATTTGACGAACCTGCTAGCAGGCACGTGCAAGTTGCTGAGATGGTTATTGAAAAGGCTAAACGTATGGTTGAATACGGAGACGATGTTGTTATTTTCCTAGATTCGATAACTCGCCTTGCAAGAGCTTACAATACCGAGATGCCTCACAGTGGTAAGATTCTAACAGGTGGTGTTGATGCAAATGCTATGCACATGCCAAAGCGTTTCTTTGGAGCAGCTCGTAATATAGAAAATGGTGGCTCGCTAAGTATTTTTGCGACAGCACTGGTAGATACTGGTTCTAAGATGGACGATGTTATCTTTGAGGAATTTAAGGCTACTGGTAATATGGAAATCCATCTAACTAGAAAGCTTGTTGAGAGAAGGATTTATCCAGCCATTGATATCAGCAAGAGTGGTACAAGGCGAGAAGAGTTGCTGTTAGATAAGAAGGAACTTGAACTCAGCTACAGGTTAAGAAAGGTTCTCAGTGAGATGAGTCTGGTTGAATCTGTAGAACTTCTAAAGTCTAGGCTATCTAAAACGAATTCGAATGCAGAGTTCTTGATGTCTATGCAGCTAAGCTAATAGCCATATTGAGGTGAAATTACTAGGGACTAACGCGTTTTAATCGTATTGGTCCCTTTTTTATTGGTTTGCCTCAACGATAAGAAATTTACAGTTTAACTTTACCGTAGAGCGTGTTTCTGGTAAATTATGCGACAAACTCTGACAATTTGTTTGATAGATAAGCGCGGTTTTGCCGCCGGATTTTGAGATGTGAAGCGAGTTTTTTACTAACAAGGCAATTTTGCCTTTCTGGCTGAATGACAAAATTTCTGCTTGCTACTCAAGAGTGATTATTGGAGTTGCCATACGGCTTAAAATGCTGTGTTAAATGATATAGTTAATTTGTTATAAATCCTGAATAGATCGGATCTTAAGTATGTCTAAAGAGATTTCAAAAGTATATCAACCTGCAGAAGTTGAAGCCAAAGCAAATGCTATTTGGCAAGAGGGTAATTATTTTCATGCAGAAGTTCCTTCCAAGGGAGGAATTGATGCCAAGCCCTACACTATAGTAATTCCACCACCAAATGTAACTGGTATGCTGCATATGGGGCATGCTCTAAACAATACACTTCAAGATATACAGATTCGATTTAAGAGGATGCAGGGATTCAATGTTCTCTGGATGCCTGGAACCGACCATGCTGGCATTGCAACCCAATCGGTTGTTGAGAAAAAATTGAAGCAGGAAAAGAATCTAACTCGCCATGATGTTGGACGAGATAAGCTTGTTGAGATGATTTGGGATTGGAAGCAGGAGTATGGTAATACAATCCTAGAACAGCTCAAAGGAATTGGCGCAAGTTGCGATTGGCAAAGAACACGCTTTACGCTTGATGATGTCTGCGCAAAAGCAGTACGTCAGTGTTTCTATAATCTCTTCAAGAGAGAACTCATCTACAAAGGCAAGAGGCTCGTAAACTGGGACCCTGCATTGCAGACAGCTATTGCTGATGATGAGGTTGTGCATAAAAGTGTTGCGGGTAATTTTTACTACATTAAATATCCTCTCTCTGATGGTAGTGGTTTTGTTACTGTTGCAACAACTAGGCCAGAGACTATGCTTGGCGATACAGCGGTTGCGATTAATCCAAAGGATGATCGCGCAGATGAACTTGTCGGAAAGATGATAAAATTACCGCTGACCGATAGAGAAATCCCAATTATTGCAGATGACCACGTCAAACGAGGAGAGGGGACTGGTTGCCTAAAGGTTACGCCTGCGCACGACCCTAACGACTATGAGATTGGATTGCGCCATAATCTAGAGATGATTAATATCCTTACCTTAGATGGTAAGATAAATGACAACGGTGGAGAATTTAAAGGCTTAGATAGGTTTGAAGCGAGAAAAGCAGTAGTAGCAAAACTACAAGAACTTGGGCTTCTTGAGAAAATAGAGCCAAAGGATCAAGAAGTTGGTCACAGTGATAGAAGTGGCTCTGTTGTTGAGCCATATTTGTCAGATCAGTGGTTTGTTAAGGTTGCTCCTCTTGCAGAGCCGGCAATAAAAGTTGTTGAAGAGGGCAAGATTAAATTCCATCCAGAGAGATACAAAAAGAGCTACCTAGATTGGCTAGGTGGAATTAGAGATTGGTGTATTTCTCGCCAACTATGGTGGGGGCACCGCATTCCAATTTGGTCGCGTGAGGTTGCTCTTCCAGCAGATATAAAACCTGAGCCTTTCACTCAGGACGAACTTAGCGATAAGATGATAGCGGCACTTAGTAGGTTTACGATGAGTGAATTTGCTATGGACGCTTCATTTGGTGTTGATCTTGCTGCGGTGGATATTGCTAGAGAGATTGCAGATAACAACAAACATAGCAATAAGATGAATACCCAAATATTTGCGGCTTTGACAGAAGCGGCAGGGCAAGACTGGCAAGACTTTATGCATGGCTATGATGATTACTTTGTTCAGATTACTGAGCTTGAAGATAAGCAAGGTGTTGTAAGGGTTGATATCTGTTGCGCACAAGAGAATCCTGAGCTCGAAGCTAAACTAGAGTCTCGTGGTTGGCTTAGAGACCCTGACGTTCTTGATACTTGGTTTAGTTCTGCACTTTGGCCTTTTAGCACTCTAGGTTGGCCAGAGCAAACGCCGGAGCTTGAATTCTATTACCCAACAAGTTTGCTAGTTACTTCTCGTGATATCATTACGCTGTGGGTTTCTAGGATGGTTATGATGGGGCTCTACAATGTTGGAGAGATCCCTTTTAGTGACGTCTTTATTCATGGCAAAATCCTTGATGGCAAGGGTGAAACTATGAGTAAGAGTAAGGGTAACGGAATAGACCCACTTGCGATTATCTCTACGTACGGTGCTGATGCCATGAGGTTTACGATGGCGCAGATGACGACAGAGAGCCAAGATATGAGGATGCCTGTTAAGAAAGACGATCAAGGACGAAATGTCAGTGAAAAATTTGATATTGGTCGCAATTTCTGTAATAAACTCTGGAATGCATCAAGGTTTGCAATGATGAATTTGGAGGGCATTGATTCTAGCAAGTTTGATTTAACGCAGATGACAATCGAGGATAAATGGATTCTCTCAAGATTGGCTGATACGGTCAATGATGTTACAGACTTGCTAGATGAGTATAAATACAACGAGCCTTTGATGAGCATTTATCGTTTCTTTTGGAATGATCTGTGTGACTGGTATGTTGAATGGATAAAGCCAAGGTTCCGTGAGGAATCCAAGAAGCACACTGCTCAAAATGTTTTGGCGTTTGTCTTGGATCAATGTTTGAGGTTGATGCATCCATTTATGCCTTTTATAACAGAGGGAATCTTCCAGCACTTAAATGAGCTTGCACCTGAGAGAAAGCTTGGCGATATTGTGGAGGCGACGGCAAGTAAAGCTCTGATTGATGCTCCTTGGCCAAAAGACCTTGAACAGTTTGAAAGTCCTGATGTGGAAGAGAAAATTTCCATATTACAAAATGTTATCAAGGCAATAAGGGAGGTGCGTAGTCAATATAACGTTGCTCCATCCAAGAAGCTTACAGCAGCGGTTAATTGCTCGGGAGATTTAGCTCAGTTATTAGAAGAAAATAAATCGCTCGTTTGCAATATGGCATCTCTTGAGACTTTGACAATTGGAGATGTTGCTATGGAGTCTAAGACGAGTGCTTCTGCAATTGTTGGCGATATGGAGGTCTTCGTTAATGATGTTATTGATTTTGAGCAAGAAATTGCGAGACTAAACAAACAAAAAGAGCAGATTGAGAAGGGAATAAAACCAATAGAGGCTAAACTTGCAAATGAAAACTTTACAAGTAGAGCAAAGCCTGAAGTTGTCGAAAGTTCACGTGTTAGACTTGCTGAACTTAAAGAACAGCTTTCAATTATAGAAAAGAGAATTTCTCAAATGAAAGCTCTCTAATATTTATAAACTTTGGAGAGCCAATGCTAGTAGAGGCAGAGCTCAAACAACTCATAATTAATGAAAAGAGCCAGCAACAGATGTTGGTGTTAAAAGAGATTGGTGGTTTGCGCGCCCTAACTATATTAGTTGGAATTCCCGAGATACTTTCAATTGATAGAAGTGTTAAGAGAAAAAAATCACAGCGGCCAATGACGCACGATTTGTATATTAATACCATATCTGCTTTTGACGCCGAGATTGCCAGAGTTGTAATAGATGACCACAGCGATGGTGTTTATTTTGCTCGGATAGAACTGCTCAAGGATGATAAGGTATTGAGCCTAGATGCGAGACCTAGCGATGCAATATCTTTAGCACTCAAGCAGGGAGTCGCAATCTTTATAGATGATTCATTGTTTCCAAAAAACTAGCTATTTGGAAACATCTGATGGTTGGTTAGCCTTGTCATTGCTTCTTTGTGAGCGTGCTGTATATAAAAAACATGCCAAGTGATACACACATTAGAGAGTCTGCAATATTGAATGTTGGCCAGTGGTAATTTAATGGTGAGATGTAAACGTCTATAAAATCTCTGACAAAACCACCGTTGAAAACTCTATCCCAAAGATTGCCTATCGTACCGGCAGTGAACATCGCTATTGTGATTCTCATAAAGGTGTTTTTCGTCCAGCCTCTGTAGAAGATTGCCACCATAACAATCAAAGATACAGAGGATATTGCAACAAGAAATACTCGTTTGCCGCTCATCATGCTAAAGGCAGCACCACCATTTTCCCTTAATACGAAACTGAGCACATTGGGGATTATGGTATATTGCTGATATGGTTTTTGCGAAAGCCATTCAAATACCAAAGACTTGCTCCATAAGTCGCTTATAGTAGCAACGACAACAATTACCCAGAACAATACTTGCTGCGCAGCTGTTGGGGTTTTCTTAACTATAGTGTCTGCGCTTTCTTTGGTTAGGCTATCTTGATCTGACATTTAATTTATCTTATTTTTCTGATGAATACTTGGCTAGCATTTTGCGCAGATCCGGTTGTTTAGGGTTCATCTTTAGTGAGATTTCCCATTGATTTAATCCGATTTCCTTGAGCTTTTTCTTGTTATGGGCTGCTCTGGAAGATTTTAAGATATACGCAACGCCAAGGCCCTTGTGTGATTTCCAATCTCTGTAATTGATTTGTATAGCGAGTTTGTAATTGTCTATTGCGTCATCAATCTGGTTGAGTCGGATTAGCACAAAGCCAAGATATTGATATGCTGACGAGTTGTTTGGCTCTATCTCTATTGCTGCTTCTAGAAGTTCTTTTGCTGCTTCTATGCGGTCGGCTCTAATGTATGAGACGGCTAGAGGTATCATAATCTCTGGTTTATTGCCATCTCTTTCAAGTGCTCTGCGGTACTCTGCAATGGCTTGTTCGTTGTCCTTTATTTCACCAAATATATCGCCAAGTAGCAATTCAACTGCGCTATCGTTAGGATTTATCTCTCTTGCCTTGTAGGAATACTCAATTGCGTCATCTAAAGAGCCAATTTCTTTTAGGCACTTTGCAGCATTTAAGTTTGCATCAAAGTTTTTTGGTTTAATCTCGCACGCTTTGATATAGGCTTTGCTTGCCTTGTCATAACGTTTCATTTCTTGATTAATTTCGCCTAGATTGTAGTAGTCCTTAAATGACCAAGGGTTGTATTTTGTTGCTGTCTCGTAGGCACTACAGGCTTCTTCTAGTTTGCCCTGTTCTTTGTAGATGTCTCCCTTTAATGAGTGGGCGAGGGCGAATTTATGGTCATGAAATATTGCGTAGTTGAGTTTCTTGAGAGCTTTGTCTTGTTGTCCTCTATCGTTGAGCATGACAGCATCTACATAATCATGGACGGCCATTGGTCTGCCGCAACCACTAAGGAAAAGGACTGTCAAGGCCAGAGGTAGTAGGATTAAATAATTGATCTTTGTGTTTTTTATCATTTTCTGTAAAAAACCTTAAACTAAAGAATTTCAAAAGCAATGGATACTTCACACTTCGCTCGAAATTATACGGTGCTATAGACTTAGTGTCAAAGATTTAATACCGGGCAGATAAGGGGCTTGTCTCAAAATGAATTATTAGAGCTTGCTCCTAAGTACTAATAAATCCCTGTACTTTGTTTGTGTTGGATGTATAATCGTTTTCGGTCACGAGAAAATTGTTTCTTGTGTGTTTTGAGGTGGTTTTATTTTAATGGGGAGATGTATGGAGCTACTGCATAGTTTTTTGAAGCCGGAGTTTATCTGGATTTTGGTAGGTTTGTTTTTTGTTCTGCTTGAGTTCGTAATACCAGGGCTTGTAATCATCTTCTTTGGGGCTGGTGCAATAATTGCTGGTGTTGCATGCATATTTACGGATATATCCCTAAACACCCAACTAATAATATTTATTGCAACATCTATCGTTTTGCTTATTCTCTTGCGCCGTGCGATTAAAGATACTTTTATAGGTAATTCTTCAGATGACCCTGAGCAAACTTCGCTAAAAGAGAATGTTGGTAAGCAGGTAATAGCCCTTGAGGATATTGAAGCAGGGCAGATAGGTAAAGTTGAATTTTGCGGTACAAGTTGGAGTGCGCAGCCGCAAGAGAGCGTTTCTAAAGGTCAGACTTTAGTGATAGTAGCTCAAGAAGGGATTGTTCTAAAGGTTAAGAGCAAAGGTTTATAGTCCTCTGCGGATGATACAGTCAGGTTTTAGTTAACACTTAAGGAGAACGGAAATATGTTTAATTTTTTAGTTTTAGGGCAAACACAAGTTAGCCCATGGACAATATTGTTGGCTGTTGTAGCTGTAATAGTTATCATTGCGTTCTTTAAAATGATGCGCATTGTGCCGCAGAAGAGTGCATTTATTGTTGAGAGACTTGGAAAATTTAGAAAGACTCTTGGCGCTGGCTTGCATATTCTTGTGCCATTTATAGATAAGGTGGCTTATAGGCATACTCTAAAAGAACAAGCGATAGATGTTCCTCCGCAGTCTTGTATTACAAAGGATAATATCGTTGTTGAGGTTGATGGAATCTTATACCTTACAGTTGTGGATCCTAAATTAGCATCCTATGGTATTGATAACTATCTCTTTGCTTCAATCCAGCTTGCGCAGACTACTATGCGTAGTGTCATTGGTAAATTAGAGCTTGATAGAACTTTTGAAGAGAGAGATGCTATCAATAGTACAATCGTAGAAGCAGTTGATAAGGCGAGCGACCCATGGGGTGTTAAGGTCTCACGTTACGAGGTTAAGAACATCGTTCCTCCTCAAAGTATTAAAGATGCGATGGAAAAACAGATGAGAGCCGAACGCGAGAAGCGTGCTTTGATTGCGCAGAGTGAGGGAGAACGCCAAGCTAAGATTAATAGGGCGGAAGGTTTGAAGCAAGAGGCCATTGCAAAATCAGAGGGTGAAAAGCAAAAGAGAGTTAATGAGGCGGATGGTCTCGCTCAAGAGATTCTGATGGTTGCAGAGGCTACCGCAAAAGGAGTAAGTCTTATAGCGTCAGCAATTAATGAGACTGGCGGTAAAGAGGCGGTTAACCTGCGTATAGCAGAACAGTACATCAATGAGTTTGGAAATCTAGCTAAGGCTAACAATACGATGATTATTCCAAGTAATCTAGCAGACATTGCAGGTTTTGTTAAAACGGCCACTAGCGTTATACAGCAACAGCAGGAAGATTGAGATAGCCATACTTGCGACTAAAGTTTTTGTAATATTCCCAAATATCTAAAATTGTAGGGGTTTTAGAAGTATTGCTAGTGTCTTTACAGTAGAATCTGTTCTGGGTAGCAAAAAAATAAAGGATGATTAGTGGGATTTCCGACGGCAGATAGTGTGGATGTCTTTATGTGGAATATTATTACAGCTCGGGGGGGCTATTTAATGGGGATTAATAAGAGTGTGGCGAGGCTATCATACGGCATGTTGTTGTGTGTTGCTTCTTTTTTGCCTATCTTGACGTGTACGGCTTATGGCTCTATCTATTACGATGCAGGTAGTGATGTTGGTAAGGGCGGATTGCCTCAAGATGCCGGTTCGATCGTTGATGTGGGGGCTGGGAGCCATTTTTGGCTCTATAATAATATGGGCTCAACGGAGAGTCTATCTGGTGATTACTTTAGCTCCGACCAACCATCATCTCCAAGCCCTCACACTAATGCCTATTATAGGGTTTTCTTTGAAGGAACTGAATCCGAGAATCATCCCAACTGTGATTTAGGCTTTAATCAGAGGGATCGCGATCTTAAGTACAGTATCCAGTGGCGCATGCGCATTAATGATTATAGCCATGTTATTGGAGCAAGTGTTTTTGGGGTAGATTTCAATGAAGGTGCAGAAGAAGTTGGTAACGAAACTGCCTACTGGCTTGCTACAGTTCATGTGAAATCTATTGATGGTCAAGAGAAATTGATTGCTGGTATTTCAGGCGGCTGGAACAAAATTGATTATGAAATCGATGATGATTGGCATAACTATGATTTGGAGGTTGACAAGAAGCAACCAGGAGAGGATTACCGCACTGCAAGATTGTATGTTGACGGTGTGCTTGTTGGAGAGACGATAAATTATTGGAATGGTGGCAGCGGTGATGCGGGATTCTTCTTTGGAGCACCTGGCTCATCTCTTCAGGGCTCAGCAGATTACGACTTAGACTACATGAATGTTGTGCCAGAGCCTACGATTACAGTGATTATGGTATTGAGTTGTGTGCTGAGTCTTTATCGTTATTGGAAGTGTAGTGCTTGGTAATTATCTAGAGTGAATTAACCAAAGAATTGTTGTATTAAAATTATTGCGGCTTTAGAGGAATTCTTAGTGAGTGTTTTTGGAAAAGGTATTATGAGATCATTATGTGGCGTATTGCCGTATGTTGCATATGTCTTTTTCGTACTGGTAAGTACAGCTTATGGCTCTATCTACTATGATGCAGGTAGTGACATAGGTAAAGGCGGATTGCCTCAAGATGCAGGTTCAATCGTTGATGCGGGGGCAGGGAGTCATTTTTGGCTTTATAATAATATGGGTTCGACGGAGAGTCTCTCTGGAGATTATTTTAGTTCAGATCAACCATCATCTCCGAGTTCTACCACTAATGCCTATTACAGGGTTTTCTTTGAAGGAACTGAATCCGAAAATCATCCCAACTGTGATTTAGGTTTTAATCAGAGGGATCGCGATCTTAAGTACAGTATCCAGTGGCGCATGCGCATTAATGATTATAGCCATGTTCTTGGTGCAAGTGTTTTTGGGGTAGATTTCGATGAAGGTGCAGAAGAAGTTGGTAACGAAACTGCCTACTGGCTTGCTACAGTTGAGGTGAGATCTATTGGTGGTCAAGAGAAATTGGTTGCAGGTGTTTCAGATAGTTGGAATACTGTTGATTATGAAATCGATAATGATTGGCATACCTATGATTTGGAAGTTGATAAGAAGCAGCCAGGAGTAGATTATCGTGTTGCAAGGCTTTATGTTGACGGTGTGCTTGTTGGGGAGACGACAAATCATTGGAATGGTGGAAGTGGTGATGCGAGGATTTTATTTGGTGCGTTTGGCTCTGAACTTCAGGGTTCAGCAGATTACGACTTAGACTACATAAATGTTGTTCCAGAGCCTACAATTACTGTGATTATGGTATTGAGTTGTGTGTTGAGTTTCTTACGCTATTGGAGATGTGTAGCTTAGTGGCTACTCTGAGATATAATGGAGTCTAAGATAAATGATAAGAGTTTATCCTTTTTGAGTAGTAAAGGGCAGTTCTATGTGATATTTGCATTAATTATCTTGCTGGCTTCTCCCGCATTCATTGGTCTTTGGGGTATTTGGTCTCGCAATGTTGCGTTTAGGGGGTTGTTATTAGTTCCATTTATGGCAGCACTACTGTTTTATAAGGTAAGAGATAAATTAAGGATTCAAAAATTAGCATGGAACTATAAGTCTCTGGTGCTGCTATCTATGTCTTTGGTCGCAATGGTTGTATTAGCCAATACAGGGTTGGTAAGGTTGTCTGGATATTGTTTTTTTCTCTCGCTGTTTTGGCTTTTTAGTATAGCTTTTTCGGCTAGAGTAAAGAAATATTGGCTTAGGCCTCTAGGTTTTCTTGTTTTGATGATTCCAATGCCTTTGGTCGTATTTAATTCTGGAGAGAGCCTGCTTCAGTCTTTGTTTTCTCAAGTGATTGATGCGATTAGCCCAGCATTATCGTCTGATATTTTTATTAGAGATGGCAATGTTTTTTATTTTGAGAAGTTTAGCAAGCCAATAATTATCGCTGATGAGTGCGCTGGTTTGAGGTCGATGACAGGATTGGTTATTGTTTCGTTATTTCTAAGTATCTTAGATGAACACAATCGAGTGGTAATGTGGCTGTTTTTGTTAAGCGCAATATTAATGTCGTTAACGTTGAATCTCCTGAGAATTGTAGTGTCTTTGGAGCTTAGGTTTGTTGGAATGGAGAGGTATGCCATAGGGAAATGGCATGAGTTATTGGGGGCTGCGGTCTTTATTGTTGGGTACTTGCTTTTGAGCAGGTTATCCAAAGCTATATGCAAACAAGAGACGGCAGAGTTTACAAAAGGAGAGCTTAGTGAATAATAAATGTGGTAAAAAGAGAGATGGTGCTTGCGATTCGAAGTTTGTAGTTCGGACCATTCTAGCTATCTTTCTTATTTGTAGCACTATACTATTTGGTGATAAAGTCTATATCATTGGTAGTGCCACGCCGTACACGATGACCGAGTCTGGCACGACTTGGTCTCATGAAGGTGATTTGTTACTTGGTAATGTCCCAACCGACTATTCCTATAGAGGTGGAAGGTTGGAGATTCCAGGGAATAGCCAACTTTCAACACCAGGTGATGCAAAGATTGGAAATGTGGCTGGTTCTATTGGTACGGCGACTCTCTCGGACAGTAATGCGTCTTGGTCTGTTAGCGGCGAGATATCTGTTGGTGATCAAGGTAACGGAACTCTTTTGGTTTCTAATGGAGCGAGTGTTACTTCGTCAGACGTCTATATAGCTAAGCAAAGCGGTAGCACCGGTACACTAAACATCACTGGCGCTGGTTCTACTGTTACTAGCTCGGGCGATGTTTATGTTGGTGGCGATGCTTTGGGTGCCGAAGGTATTGCTAGCTTAAATGCATCATATGGTGGTGAACTCTTGGCGGATAATGTTACCGTATGGGATAGCGGCTCTCTTTCAGGTAATGGCCTCTTAACATTAAATTCTGGTAGCGGTTCGTTGACGGTCTATGGTAAAACGGCACCTGGAAATTCAATAGGAACTCTTAATGTTGATGGTGATGTTAGCTTTGAGAGCGGTAATGAGTTTGAGGTTGAGATAGATAATTCAGGTAACAGCGACCTACTTGTAGCAACAGGTGATATAACTATCAATGGAGGAACTGTTGTTGCCAAGCCTATGGAAACACTAACGGATGGAAGTCATGATTATACCTTTTTGAGAGGAAATAGTGTTTCTGGTACGTTTGATGCATTAGATACAACACTTTTCTCATCAATGGCGTTGTTTGGAGGTGGTTCTCTTGATTATAGCCCGACGGAGGCTCATCTTAATATTACTATCTTACCTTTCAATTCGCCACTTGTTTGTAATACATCTTTACAATTTGAAGTAGGTTCGGCATTGGAAGAAATCGCTAATTCTGGCGGCAATGCGATTACGAGCGAATTGCAGAGCATGAATTTGTCTCAATTGCAGTCAAGCTACGATACGTTGGGTGGAGAAGATTTGCCTGCAATACAGGAGTCTCTGATTCATTTGTCTTCTACTTTTATGGAGATGGCAACAATGCGTATGCGTGGGGTTAGCGATTCTTTAGCGAGCCGTTCTTCTGGTGCTATGCTCCTTGCCGATGCGGGAGAATCGTTGGATGATTCGGCTGCCGATGTAAAGCAGCCGCTCTTTGCTGTAGGTAATGGAACCAAGTTTTATTCTGATAAAGATTGGGGATTCTGGGGTAGGGCATTTGGTTTAAGTGGAGATAGAGAGAGTAGCTCTAATTTATCTGGCTACAATTATGATACATTTGGAAGTTGTTTTGGTATAGATCGCAGAATTAACGAACAATTGCTTGTCGGAATGATATTGGGTTTCTCCAAGACAGATGTTGATATAGCATCGTCTAGAGATTCAACAGATGTCGATAGCTCACATTTTGGCCTGTACTCGAGCTACGATGCTATTGATTGGTATCTTGATACTTCCTTAGCGTATTCGATTAACGAGTACGATGGAAAACGACACATCGATGTTGGTGCTATTCATGAAATTGCAGATGCAGAATATGATGGCCAGCAGTTTGGCGCAGCTGTAGAGTTTGGACTTCGCTATAGAGAGGATAACAGCTTGATAGAGCCTCTGGTGGGTTTTGATTTCGTTCATGACCACAAAGACGGTTATTCTGAAAAGGGAGCTCCTAGCAGTAATCTACATGTTGAATCTAGTAACTTTGATTCTTACAAGAGTTCCGTTGGAGCAAGATTTGTAAAAATGTTCAGTAAAGAATCGTGTGGATGTGATATTCGTGTGGAAGTGCTTGGCAAGTGGATTCATGAATTTGGAGATACTAGAGCTGAAACAACATCCTATTTCTCTGGTTTCAGTAGCGGCTTTACCGCTAAAGGTGATGAGATTGATAGAGATAGTGCATTGCTCGGTGTTGGTATGAAGGCATTTCTGAACGACCGTTCGAACTTATTCTGTAACTATAAGACCACTCTTAATAAAGACAATGGTTCTTTCCTTATCAGCGGTGGCTTTGAATATAGGTGGTAAGTTTCTCAGGCCTTAGTATAGGCTTAATTAGTGCATTGCGATAGAAACTGTAGTGGATATGATTTTGAGAACAAAAAACTTTTGACCACGTACAGATTTATGGTAGAATGCTGAGCACTGGATGGGTTTGCACTGAAAGATTCTGTGTGATAAGTTCATATTTTACAAGTGTTTATATTGAAAGTAGCTGTTATAATAAGAGAATCTTGTCTTGCTAAACTCCTTCCAGATAGTCAGTCTAGCATATCGGAGCTAGCTGATACTACGTTAAATAGTTAAATTGTCGTTCTTCTAATCTAGATTTAGAAGAGATTTGTTCTATTTTTATTTCAGGCCTTTAAAAGGCTTGTTGCTATTGTAATGTATTTAAAAAAGAAAAGTGTCGTAAGAACGATGATTGTGCAAATCTCAAACTGTAAGGAGTTTCAAATGAAGAAAAAAGGTTTTACGTTAATCGAGCTCTTGGTCGTAATTTCGATCATTGCGATGCTCATGGCTATCTTGATGCCTGCCTTAGGTAAGGTTAAAAAGCTAGCTAATCAACTTATTTGTGGTACACACCTAAAAGGACTTGGTAGTGCTTGTGCAGTTTATGCTAACCAAAATGATGAAGAGTATCCGGTTGCTGGTGGTCCAGATGTTGAGTGGGCTTCTAAGGGTGGTCAAGGAAACTACTGGGATGATCCAAATCCAGACTGGAATGTAAAAAAGAAATTGACTGTCTCTGCGAGTCTTTATTTATTGGTACGTAACGTAGATGTTTCTCCTAAGGTTTTTGTTTGTCCAAGTGGTGGAGAAGCTGAATTTACTGGAGCGGGTGCTCAAGAGGTTGACGGCGAAAAGCCAAGCCTTACAGATCTTTGGGACTTTGGTGGTCAAGGTGCTGAAGGAGAGCCAGCAGACTTTGTTAGCTACTCTTATCAATACCCTTATAAAGATCACTTTGATTCTGCTCATCCTCTATATTCTAGTGCTGCTGCTGGAATGGCTGTTATGGCAGATAAGAGTCCGTGGTATGATTCTGAGCTAGTTCCTTCAAATTCAGTAGTTTCTAGCTCTGATAACGATGGCTGGGAATTGAAGACAATGTTGATACCAATCGATTGGGGAGACAATGGTCACTCTAACGCTACTTGGATGTATCAAGTTGGTAATTCTGCGGCGCATGGTCGTGTAGGCCAAAACGTTCTCTTTAATGATAACCACGTAGAGTTTAAGAAGCGTAGCGACGTTGGTGTTGATGATGATAACATTTATTGCCCACAAAAGGGTCCAGGACCATGGGATGAAGATCAAATCAGACAGGGTGCTGGTAAATTTAAGACAGGTAAAGATAACGTAATCGTTAGAAATGACAGAGATAACGTTTTAGTTAACGATGACGAACACTAGTAGTAATTTCTAGATAGTTTAAGGGTGGGGTGTACTTGTTACATCTCACCCTTTTTTATTTCTTCATATAGTTGTAATAGATTATTAGTGATTGTAGTGATATCGTATTTCTTTGCATTTTTCTTGCCGTTATTTCCAAAGTATTCCCATTTGCTGGGATTCTCTATTAGATAATCTAGCTTTCTGTAGAGTGCGTTGGAATCTCTCTCTTCAACTAGATAGCCAACTATGCCATCTGGTGCTGTTTCAGGGAAGGCATTGTGTCTTGTTGCTACGATTGGTATTCCTCTTGCCTGTGCCTCAACTAACACAACCCCTTGGCCCTCCATATTACCATCGGATTGAGTTACGCTTGGGTGGACAAAGATATGGCATTTGTTATAGAGCTGTTCTAATTGTTCATCATCGACCCACCCATGAATGGTAATCTTTGATGAAAGAGCTAATTCTTCAATCTTATTCTCTAGATGTTCTCTAAGCTCTCCATCTCCTACTATATCTAGCTGAATGTTACTGTGTTTCTTTTCCAATTCTGCAAATGCATCAATAAGGTAATCTCTGCCCTTCATTTCAACAAGTCTGCCAACGCTAAGCAGGCGGATACAATCTCCTGCTTTTGGAGTGCGTATTTTAAATTCAACGCCTCGAAGATTGATACCCATCGGTATCTGACACATCCTTTCTAAGGGGCATCCGAGTTCTATTAGTTTTTCTTTTGTGGCAATACTGTTGTATGTAAATCGATCTGCCAATTTAAACACTTCGTCATAGACGTTATCCTTGTTATTAGTGTATGATGTTACGTCGTAGCCATGGAAGGTTACAATGAGGTGCTTGCATAGATTAATGCGTTTTAGAAATGCGCCTATTTTGCCAGCAGGACCAAAATGACAATGTACGATATCGAATGTTTTGGCTGGAAAAATCATGGAATAATAGAGCTTCTCGTAATCAAAACCGTTGCTAAGTAGATTAGAGATGCTCTTGAATAATACATATGGTTTACGGGGAAAGTGTTTCAATAATAGAGCGATAGTCTTGGTTCTTAGAAGTAGTTTAGATTTTGGTCTCGTTGGGATATAGTAAGTGTTTTCCATTAATGCATGTTTTGCAATGTCGTCATGAACATATGGTTCCCTAGGGTTGTTTATAGCATAGATGCTAACTTGATGACCGAATTTGATTAGCTCTACGATTTGGTCAATTACAAATCGTTCAGATAATTTAGGAAAGCTTTGGACTATAAATGCTATTTTCATATTATGAATCATTCTTATTTGTAGATTGCTATTATATACTTGTCTCTAAATTTAACTTTAGGAGTAAAATTATAATTAGGGAACTCATTTTTAAAGTGTTTTATAGTTCTTTCGACTTCATATTTTGTTCTCTTTTTTCCCTTCTCTGACAGCCAAGATGTGACAATAAAGATACCACTATCAGCTAGTGCGGCTTTTATATTGGTCATAGCCTTTTTAAATTTGAGCTCGTCTGTAATATGTTGAGTGACATCAATCATAATTATCAAATCATATTTTTTTTCTTCTGGCTTATATCTAGTTATATCTTTCTTGAGAAATTTGTAATTACTGTATTTCCTTTTGAGGTTGGGAAAAAGGACAGAGGTTATATCTAGGCCAGTATAATCAAGGCATCCGCATTCTTTCAGTATATCTGTATAAAAACCCGTTCCGCAACCAATCTCTAGAACGGTCGTATTAGCAAAATCTATGTCGAATTTATCACAGAGCTCTAAAAAAATATGTTTTGCTTCTTCATATTTTTTTTCATTCTCTTCTTCGCTTAAGACGATATTGCCAACCCCTTTCAAACTGGTTGTTCCAAATCTTTGCAATCTTTTCTTCCAGTAGCTTTTTGGAATATAAATCTGAGATATTTTTCTCTTGATGGCCCAAAGAGGTTTTAATAAAAGTTTAATGATTTTTGTCATGGCTTTCTCTTTTGTTACATGTATCCTAAGTCTTTCAACCTATCCTGAATCTCTTTGTCGTTGCTACGGTTGAGTTTATTAGATATTTTCTCGTCAGAATATGAAGAGGTCTGACTTTTAATAAAGATTTCATTAGCAATTGCACCGTCACATAGCTTCGGAATTGGTACATTGAGGAAACTTAATATTGTTGGCGTGATATCAGCAATGTTTATATTCAAGTTGTTGTTTGTTTTTATATCGCTACCGGCAAAAACGATTATGCCATCTTCGTGATGTTTCCCGAGGTGAAAGTCATTTTCGGGAGTTATTTCCTTAAATAGATCAGTGTCATTTCCTACTGAACCAGTAAATGAATATCCTTCTGTTGGTATTATTGTGATATCCGGAAATATATCTGATGCACTACTACCATATAGCTGTTCTTTTGTGAGTATTTTCTTGGTAATCGTGAGATTAGTCTCAGGGTCGCGCAGATTCTCCAAATCATTTATTAGTTGTTTAGCTTTTGCAGTGTCGTTCTTATCCAAGATGTATATTGCGCCTTCACCAGAGCGACCAATAGAAAATGCGTAAGTTTTGTCCCAGTCAAAGCTGGATTTGGAGAAGCGTGTTGATTTCTCAAGGGCATTTATTTTCTGTTCTCCAAATATTTTTTTTAGAATGCGCCCAATATGAAGGCGTTTTGTTATCTTTTTTAATGGATTAAGTTTTGTGTTTTTATTTTTGACTAGGTAGCCTTTTTCTAAAAGCCATATTCCTAAATTTACTCGTTTACGGTGAGCTTCAAATCCATGATCTGATGCAACTAGAGTCAAAATATTACCATGATTTATTTGAGAGAATTTATTGTGTATCATTTCTATTTTCTTATCAATAAACCCATAGAAATCTCTCATTATCATGTTGTGTATTTCGTCTTTGTACAATTTATGATCAGGATCTATGTATGGCCATAGTGCGTGCTGGACAACATCACAACATTGGAAATGGAGCATGAATATGTCATGCTTTTGCTCCTCAAGAATCATTTCTGCTAGCTGATGACGCATCTCAACTATTTGAATCATTTTCTCAATAAAATCTTTTGGGGAGAAAAATGGATGGCCTTTTCCAGCGCTTTTAATATTAAAAATATGATACTTTGGAATCTCATTTAGTATCTTGGTTCTGAAATCTTTAGGGAAGGTAAAATCGGCATCTGTGGAAGGAGTTAGTATTCCAGAGACTACATAACCATTTATTCCTTGCGGAGGGTATGTCATTGGAACATTTATTAAACTAACTTTTTTGTCGTGATCGCTTGCAATCTGCGCAAAGGTTTTTTGCAAATGTGTGGAGCTAACGAAATGGCTTTGTTTAGTTTTCTTGTCCCAATAGGAGAAATTGAAGACATTATTTTTCTCTGGTCTAACACCTGTTAAAAAGCTTCCCCAAGCGGCGGGTGTTATAGCGGGTATTGTTGATTTTAGTATACCTGAGCTGCCATTGTCGATTAATGATTTCAAAAAAGGCATATAGCCTCTGTCTATAGCAGGAGATAATATTTTCCAATTGCAACCATCTAATCCAAAAATGATAATTTTATTCTCTGTAGCTCTCATTCGTCGAAGTATCCTAATGCCCTTAGTTTGCTCTTTACATTATCATCGTTGTCTCTATTGGTGTCAACGCCGCTACTTTTGCTTACCACAAGCCAAGGCACATTTCTCAATATAGGATTCTCTGAAGACTTAGGATGTCCATACATCCCATCCTCGCCTAGAAATTCTCCATGGTCAGATGTTACAATAATTTCCCCTTCTAGTTGCTGAGATAATATTTTGACTTGCGCTAATGCGTATCTAAGATTTTCCTCGTAGGCTTTGCGCAATACCTTCTTGCCATATTTCCGTCTTACGGCATCCATTGCGCATCGCGGCGGCATAAATAACAATTGGCGAAGCGCCCATTCTGACGGGGAGATGAAAAATTTTCTATCTTTGAAATATTTTAATAGAAACCTAAGGAGCTTCGTTTTGTGTTTAAGAAATCTGTATCTTTTAGCTGTTATCAATTTTCTATCTGAGTTGATATTGGCTTGGTCGTATCCATAAGATAATATCCCCGGCATTAGGTATGGTTCATGGGGTTGTTGAAAATGAAGAACAAATCGTTTGTCAGGGTGTTGCCTAGATATTTCTAAAGCTTTTCTTGTCATGGACTCTGGCAAAACGGTTCCTCGATATATGTCCCATTCGGTGTTCCAGAGTTCATATACTTTATGAAAGTGTTCGCCTGCATTATAGCCATAGACTGACTGATTAGCAGAAAAATTTGGATTTGCGCTTATATAAACAATGTCATCATATTTGTCTGGAAAAGAGTTGTCTCTCCACTGTGTTGTACAGGTTCCATTTGAGCGGATGCAAGAAAGATCGCCCTCTAAGAAATCCGAATAATTATCCTTAAAATAGTCGTATCGGCAAGTATCAAGTACAATTAAATACTTCCAAGGTTCATCTACTATCGATTTCAATAGAAATCTCCGGAGAAAAAGATTAAGAGTCTAATAGTAACGAAAATCATGATACCGTATATTGCATGCTTTATCAATGGTTTGAGTTGCTCGGAGTACGATATCTGTAATTGTTTCTTCAAGCAGATAATCTCTGGGACTTGTCCTAAGATTGAGATTGTGGCGATTACTAAACTTAGCCCTATGAGTCCAAAATATTTTGTGGCTGGATATATTGAAATTATAAGCATGCACAATCTGAATAATTTAAATTGAGCCGCTCTCTTAGGGATCCCACAAGATAGGTATATTGGCCCTCGAGTTGAACCAACCGATCTCATTGCGCCTTTGATTGACAATATTGTGATAAGTATGCCAATTGAATTCCATTTAGCCCCCAGAAACATTGCTAGCAAGGGGGCGCTTCCTGCAATTGAGCCTGCTACAATAAACGAGACAAGGCTAGTTTTGTCCAAAATACTTAGATAGGCCTTGCCCAGGCGGGTTATATCATCTTTGATTAAAGATAATGCTGGAAATGTTACGCTTGTTACAATGTTTGTTATCTCTGTTGCTGGGATATTTGACACTCTGTATGCAAGCTGATAAATACCTAGACTTGTTAATCCAAGGTAGGTCATTGCAAATATGTCATCTCCTTGAGTCATTATAAAACCGATGATAGAGCCAACGGTTATCCATCTCCCAAAATTCCAAAGCTCTTTTACTTTTGTTAATTGCAATTCTAGTTTTGGTCTATACGGATGAAGATAATAACTCAAAATACAGCTAGCTAGGCTACTTATAATTCTAGCAATGACTAATGCCCATACGCTTTTGTAGATTACCGCTATTGTGATACTCACGCAAACGCTTATGATGTTTGCTACGGCCCCGAGTATGAATTTTTTGTGAAACTGCAACTCTTTCTGGAAATACAAAGTTCCTATATTAGAAAAACCTTGTAATAAAACGCATATTGCTATTACGCGAATAATATTAATAATTGTTGGTGCTTGAGTGGCATCAACAGAGGGGATCATACTAATCATTGGGGCAATAAAGAAAAGGATTATAAATATTGCTAAGGCGCGCAGAATGTTTAATGTCCAGGCGGTATTAAGGTACGAAGTTATATCTTTGTTATTCTGGATTAAGGCTGCGTTAAAACCTGTCCTTGTAAATGTCTCAAGAGTGCTAATCATAAGTAAGGCTGTACCAAGCATACCAAAATCATTAGGCGATAAAAGTTTGGCAAGCACTGTTAAACGAACAAATGATAGAAGTGTGGTGAATATGCGCAGCGTAAAGACCCAAAACCCGCCTTTGAGAACCTTTTTGTATAGGTCTGGATGCTTCTTAGTACTCTCTTGTTTTATGATTTCCATAGTCTAGGCAGAATAACAAGATTAAATAAATAAATCAAGCTGTGAGAAATTTAGCATCCCTTTTTTGCGCCAAGATCGTCTTAAATGTCTAGATTTGTTGACTCAATCATTTTCCTTTTATATTACCTCATTTTGCATTAGAATAGCGGTTCATTATTGTTGTTGCCAAAAGTTATGAAAATGCAAGATAATGGAGTAATAAATGGGTAAGACACTTACTTACAAAATATTGGAGAGACATTTAGTTCAAGGTCGTCTAGTCTCAGGAGAGTCTATTGGTATACGAATAGATCAGACTCTTACTCAAGACGCAACTGGGACAACGGCGTTCTTGTTATTTGAATCTATGGGACTTGGCCGAGTAAAGACTCAGAAAAGTGTTAGCTATATAGATCATAATATGAGTCAATTTGGTCCAGAAAACCACAACGACCATCTCTACCTACAAACAGTTGCTGCCAAGAGTGGTGCTTATCATAGTAGGGCGGGAAACGGTATTTGTCATCAGGTTCACCTTGAGAGATTTGGCGAACCTGGCAAGACGCTTCTTGGGAGTGACTCTCACACACCAACTGGCGGCGGAATCGGTATGCTTGCGATTGGCGCAGGCGGTATGGATGTTGCAGTTGCTATGGGTGGTGGAGCGTTTTATCTGACTGCGCCTAAGGTCATAGGTGTCGAATTGGTCGGTAGCTTGAGGCCGTGGGTTGCAAGTAAGGATATTATCTTAAAACTTTTAAGTGTATTATCTACAAAGGGCAATGTTGGTTGCGTTGTAGAATATTTTGGTGATGGAGTTAAGACATTATCCGTGCCTCAAAGGGCAACTGTAACCAATATGGGAGCAGAACTTGGTGTTACGACAAGCGTTTTTCCTAGTGATGAAACGACGCGTTCGTTCCTAGAAGCGCAAGGTAGAGCAAGTGCCTATCAGGCTCTATCTGCCGACCCAGACGCAGAATATGATCGCGTTATAAAAATAGATCTCTCAAAACTTGAACCTATGGCAGCTTGTCCATCTTCCCCAGACAATATTAAGACTGTCGCTGAGCTTGCTGGGAAAAAAGTTAACCAAGTTGTTGTTGGTAGTTGTACAAACTCAAGCTATACAGATCTTATGATGGTAGCCAATACATTAAAGGGGCGTAAATTACACCCAATGGTTGAGTTTGCAATAGCTCCTGGATCTAGACAAGTATTAAATATGCTAGCGGAGAATGGCGCATTAGCAGAT
Source organism: Phycisphaerae bacterium (assembly GCA_027078365.1). Classification (GTDB taxonomy): domain Bacteria; phylum Planctomycetota; class Phycisphaerae; order Sedimentisphaerales; family Sedimentisphaeraceae; genus S145-28. The sequence continues at coordinate 39,239 of JALWYQ010000015.1, read as the reverse complement.
ATAATTGCCTCTGGAGCAAGAATCTTAGAGAGTGGTTGCGGGTGCTGTATTGGGCAGGGATTCTCTCCAGCGGATGGAACTATTACTGTACGCACGTTCAATCGTAATTTTGCAGGAAGAACAGGAACTAAAGGTGATATGGCGTATTTGGTAAGCCCAGAGACAGCTGTTGTTACTGCGTTGAGAGGGGAGTTTGTCGATCCTAGAGAATGTGGAATTGACTATCCTACTGTAGAGATGCCAGAGCATTTCCTGATAGACGATAGTATGATTGAGCAACCTCTTAGTGAAGAAGAATCACAAAAGGTCGAAGTTATGCGTGGCCCTACGATAGTTGTTCCGGAGTCTCCACAAGATTTATGCGACACTATTAATGGAAAGGTATTGCTGAAATGTGGAGATAAAATTACTACAGACCATATTATGCCAGCTGGAGCATTCTTAAAGTACCGCTCCAATGTTCCTGAGTACGCTAAAGTTGTATTCAATTGTTTCAATGAAGAAGATGAACCGACTTTTGCAACCAGAGCGTTGGCTCTTAAGTCTAAAGGGATTGCAGGTGTTGTAGTTGCTGGAGATAGTTACGGTCAAGGTTCTTCTCGTGAGCATGCGGCGCTTTGTCCTATGTATTTGGGAGTTCGTGTTGTAATTGCAAAAACTATTGAACGTATTCATAAAGCGAACTTGATTAACTTTGCAATAGTCCCAATAGAGTTTGCAAATCCAGATGATTACGACAATATTGAGGCTCATGACGAGTTAGAGATTACCTCACTTCTTGATAGTGTGAAATCTAGCGATAACATCAAGATTGTAAATAAGACTCAAGGGTGTGAGATTATTGGTAAGCTCAATTTATCTAAACGCGATAGAGAGATTCTTCTCTCTGGTGGTTTGCTCAAATATACACGCAACAATGCTTGAGGCTCGCTTAAAAGCGCTTTTGGTGTACAGGTTGTTTCTAAGGACTTGATATAAGGATTATTCTTATGCCAGAGAAGTATAAGAGGTTATTTGTCTCTCTCGTGGCCTTTGTTTTTGTAGGTGTTGTAATAGCAGCAGAAGAATCTAATGTGCTGAGTCAACAGAGATCTTACAAGAAACTCATACGGGATGGTTTTGTTGTCTTTGGGGTAGATGGGGCTATTGAGAAAGACGGGAATAGCTACTTCTTTATACCAGATACAGATATTGTTGATTCTGGAGCCAAGATTAAGGCTGGTAGCAGAGTTGCGCTCCTTTTATCTAGCGGTCTTGATAAAGCTGTGTCTGCGATGGGAAACGAAGATCACCAATCCGTTAGGCTTTGGGGTAGTATCGTCTCATTTAAGAAAGAGAATTTTATCTACATAAGCTATTCTTTGCCAATAATGCAAAGGTCTAATGAATTAAAAACTACGGATACTTCCAAGGAGGGATCTGCTAAACAAGAAACTGCTAAAAAATCAGAGGTCTTACCAGATGATGTTTTGAAGAAGTTGCATCCAGAGAAATTCGTGAATATAAAACAACTGAGATCAAACGTCTTGAGAGAGCAGGATGTTCTTATTGTTGATAGAATTGGATTTATACAAAGAAACAAAAATGATGAGTATGTGTTAACCTTCAATGCTTTTGGTCAAAATATTTCCAATATATCGTTTGGCTTGTTGCCATGTCGGGAGCTAGAGAGGGTCATAGACATTAAATCGAGAATGGTTGTCCCGATGCGTTTTAAGGTTGTAGGGGTAGCCACTCAGTTTAAAGGTAATCACTACATGCTTTTGCAGAGGGTGACACCAGCTTTTAGTAACGGAAATTTTTCTAATTAATGTACTACAATATAATCAGAAACTTTGTTTTATTAACTTTTAAATAGAACAGTTAGTTAACTAGCGATTAGTTTTATTGCATGATTGCCATGTGGAGCATCTGAAGTATGTTAGAATTAAAATCAATTCTCATAAAGTGGAACCAGCCCGATTATTGTAACAAATTAAAGGAACTCTCGAATAAGCATTCAATGAGCGGTTTCCTAAAAAACAACAAAGAAATTGAGCTTCGAGTTCGTGATATAGTTGCTAAAGTTGGAGAATATGGTGATAAGGCGTTAGTTGATTTTACCACAAAATTTGACTCCATAGATTTACTCCCAGCAGAATTTAGAGTGCCAACCAAAGATATGGAGAAGGCTCATAGTGAGATGGATAAGGCCTTGCTCTCTTCGTTGCGCAAAGCAATTGAGAATGTCAGAGAATATCAAAAAGAGATCTTTATAGGCAACAAAAGCGATAGTAACAGAATTCGCTATAGACCACTAAACAGAGTAGGGTTGTGCATTCCTGGTGCAAGTGCACCTTTGCCGTCTACTGTTATAATGACAGCAGTGCCAGCGATTGTTGCTGGAGTTAAAGAGATTGTTGTAGTCTCTCCGCCAAGATATAAGGGTTCTATCAATCCAGTGATTCTTGGATTATGTTTTGAACTTGGTATTAAAGAAGTATATCGTATTGGCGGCGCTCAGGCGGTTGCTGCTTTAGCTTGGGGAACCGAAACGATTAAAAAGGTTGATAAAATAGTTGGTCCTGGCAATGATTATGTGCAGTTAGCCAAGAAAGAAGTCTTCGGATTAGTAGATATGGATTCTTTTGCTGGGCCTAGTGACGTCTTAATTGTGGCAGATGATAATGCCAATCCGGCTTGGGTTGCAGCAGATATGCTCAGTCAGGCAGAGCATAATCCAGGTTCTGCTATTTTAGTGACGCATAGCGAATCTCTTGCTGAACAGGTGTGTACGGAGTTAGAATTTCAGGCGGCTAAGCTTTCTAGATCTAAAGAAACAATAGGGTGTTTGCTTAAGTACAGCTCTATCATTTGCGCAGAAAAGATGGAAGATGTAGTCGATATTGCTAATCGATTTGCGGCAGAGCATTTGGAAGTGCAGTGTGGAGAAAAGAGTCGTCTAGTCGCCGATAAGATAGAAAATGCTGGTGCGATATTTATCGGTGATTATACGCCAGTAGCGACGGGTGATTATTGGGCGGGGCCAAGTCATACTTTACCAACTAGACAGACGACAAAATATTTTTCACCGCTTAGTAGTAACGATTTTGTCAAGTCTTCTAGTATAATTGAATACACAAAAGAGCAATTGCAAGCAAGCAGCGAGGATATTACAAGAATTGCAATGATTGAAGGGCTTGATGCTCACGCCAAGAGTATCGCTATCCGATGTAAATAGTAGGTCGAAATTATGTTGCGAAGACATATTAATTTAATACGAGGTTTGCGGTTAAGCTAATGCTACTCTTAAGATTTGCAAACCTCGTATTAAATTCTTGTTCTGAAAGTTTATTTATTAAGTTTCTCTTTTATAAACTTTACAGTCTCTTGTAAGCATTCATCTACCTTCTCAGGTTTTTTGCCTCCAGCTTGTGCCATCTGAGGTCTGCCGCCTCCGCCTCCACCGACAATAGTTGCAGCTTGTTTGACTATATCGCCGGCCTTTATCCCTTTTTCGATAAGGTCGTCAGTTACGCCACTAAGTAATACAACCTTTCCATCGTTAACTGTCGCTAAGAGTATTGCTCCTGAATTAGCCTTCTTTTTGAGCATGTCTAGTGCGCTACGCAATTGTTCGATAGGAGTTTGTGGAAGCTCGCCTACGATGATATAAGAGTCATCAATTTTAAGAGCGTTCTCAAGGAGCTCTTTTGCTTTGAGCATTACTTCACTGCTACCTTGTTTGTGAGAGCTTTTCAGTTCTTTGGTTAGTTCTTTGTTCTCACTGATGAGTTTAGAAACTCTATCCTCTACCTTATTGTATGGGATCTTTAATAGCGATGTTAGCCTGTCCGTAACATCGCAACGGTCTTCAAGGTAATTGATAAGTGCAGAGCCTGTTAGAGCAGTTATTCTACGCACTCCTGCAGAAACACTTTCTTCTTTAATAATCTTAAAGCCACCGATTTCTCCTGTTCTATTAACGTGAGTTCCTCCACAGAATTCCTTACTAAAAGCGTCTTGCAGTTGCGAATCGGTCTCTGCTCCTATTGCGACAACACGAACTTTATCGCCGTATTTTTCTCCGAAGAGAGCCATTGCGCCTAGTTCTTTGGCTTTTTCGATATCCATAACTTTGCAAGTCACTGCAACATCTGATTCTATCTTATCACGAACAAGAGATTCGACTTGTTTAATTTGTTCTTTTGTTAATGCTTTTGGATGGGTAAAATCAAATCTTAGATATTCCTCTGAAACTAAACTGCCTTGTTGGGAAGTTGAACTGTCGAGTGTATTCTGTAATGCCCATTGCAATAGATGTGTTGCTGTATGGTTCTTTTTGCGAGCATCTCTATTTTTGTCTACAGATAACTCTACTTCCTGTCCAATGGTGATTTGTCCAGATTTGAGTTGCCCTTGATGTAAGATGCAATGTCCAAGAGAAATCGTGTTTTTTACGAGAAAAACACCACTATCACTTGTTATAGTGCCGCTATCACCTAGTTGCCCACCGCTTTCAGCATAAAAGCAGGTCTTATCTAGAATTAGAGCAATATCTTTATCAGTAGTGATATCTCCATTTTCTAAATATCCATTTTCAGTTATAATTCCTAAAAAGGTAGCCTTGCTACTATTATTTGTGTATTTTTTACTATCATCTGTCTCTGGTAATTCAACTCCAACAATTGAAGAAAGTATTGTTGAGCCTTTCTGTGCGGCGCGAGCTCTTTCTCGTTGTTCTTCCATTAGGGAGTTGAATTTTGCAGTATCGACTTTCAAACCAGCTTCCCTTGCCATTAGCTCCGTTAGATCTAGCGGAAAACCAAATGTGTCGTATAGCTTGAATGCATCACTACCACTAATAGTAGCATCCTTTGCGTTATTTGCTGCTTGTGTAAAGATCTCTAGTCCTCTATCAAGAGTACGGCCGAAGCTTGCTTCTTCTGATTGAATTACGGTCATGATGAAATCTTTTCGATCTCTTATCTCTGGGAATGCATCCCCCATGATTTCAACTAATACAGGCACCAGTCTATAGATGAATGGTTCGACCATGCCAAGTACTCGTCCAAACCTAGCAGCTCTGCGTAGAATTCTTCTGAGAACGTACCCTCGCCCTTCATTTCCAGGTACAGCTCCATCAGCAATCGCAAAAGAAAGTGATCTTAGATGATCGGCTATTACTCTCATTGCAATATCTGTCTTACTCTCAAGGTCAAACGTATATTTGATGTTACAGATATCTGAGATAGAAGAGATAATAGGGGAGAATAAATCGGTGTCGTAGTTGCTCTTCTTATTTTGTAATACTGCCGTAATACGCTCAAGTCCTGCACCAGTATCGATATACTTGGCTTTTAAAGGCTCCAGACTTCCGTCAGCTAGTCTGTTAAATTGCATAAATACAAGATTCCAGAGCTCAATATATCTAGCACAACCGGCATTGACCTCGCATTTGTGACCTGGTATGTGTTTCATGTCACACCTGTCTTCTCCTAGATCGATGTGAATCTCACTACATGGGCCACACGGACCAGTCTCGCCCATTTCCCAAAAGTTATCTTTTTTGCCAAAAGCTAAGACTCTTTCTTTTGGTATACCTGTAACTCTTGGCCATATTTGGGCAGCTTCTGCATCGTATTCGCTACCGTCCTTTTCATCTCCTGCGAAGACGGTCACCCATAGCTGATCGGGATTAATTTTATATACTTTTGTAAGTAGTTCCCATGCCCATGCAATAGCCTCTTCTTTGAAGTAATCATCGAAAGACCAGTTTCCAAGCATTTCAAAAAAAGTATGGTGATATGTATCGACTCCAACCTCTTCAAGATCGTTATGTTTGCCACTAACTCGTATACATTTTTGGCTATTAACAGCACTTTTGCAACTAGCTGCCTTCATTCCCAGAAAAATGTCTTTGAATTGATTCATGCCGGCATTAATAAACAGTAGTGTAGGGTCATCACTTGGGACTACTGGTGAACTTGGTATAAAAGAATGACCTTTGTCTTTGAAAAAGTCTATAAACAAACTTCTAATTTCTTTTGATGTTAACATCTTTCTTCGCTTCCAAAATATAAGACTCCAAGTGTGTTAAGCTAGGAGTCTTAGGTTGTATAGAAATATTAAATTGATTCTCTATGCTTTATCTTCATCTATAAGGCCTTTTGCCTCTAGAATCTTATTTTTGATTTCCTCGCAGAGCTCTTTGTTTTCATCTAAGAATAGTTTGGCCTTCTCACGACCTTGTCCAATACGTACCTTACCGTAATTAAACCACGCTCCACTTTTAGAGATAATATTGTTGTTGACAGCGAGATCTATGAGATCACCTGTGTAGCTTATTCCACTATCAAACATTATATCGAACTCGGTTTGTTGGAAAGGAGGAGCAACTTTGTTCTTGACTACTTTTACTCTAACTCTATTCCCAATCGGATTTCCTGAGGAATCTTTAATCATTTGTATTCTGCGAACATCCAAGCGGACAGAGCAAAAGAATTTTAATGCATTTCCACCAGGTGTGGTTTCTGGACTGCCAAACATAACACCGATTTTCATGCGAATCTGGTTTATAAATATCAAAGTAGTCTTGCTTTTACTTATAGCTCCTGTGAGTTTCCTCATCGCCTGACTCATGAGCCTAGCTTGAAGCCCTACATGCGAGTCTCCCATTTCACCGTTCATTTCAGCCGCTGGAATAAGTGCTGCAACGGAGTCAATAACAATTATATCAACAGCATTACTCTTGATTAGCATCTCGGCAATGTCAAGTGCTTGTTCTCCTGTGTCCGGTTGGCTAACGAGCATTGAATTGATATCCACTCCGATCTTCTTAGCCCAAGTTGTATCCAATGCATGTTCAGCATCAATAAAAGCGGCTACTCCATTATCTTTCTGAGCTTGGGCAATAACATTTAGTGCCAGAGTTGTCTTACCAGAAGATTCTGGCCCATAAATCTCTATGATCCTACCTTTTGGCATGCCACGACCGCCGAGTGCAATGTCTAGAGAAATCGATCCAGTTGGGATACCCTCAATTTTGAGATTATGAGCTCCATCCATTGTCATTATAGAGCCGCTACCATACTGTTTCTCGATTTGGGCAAGTGCTCTCTCTAATGCAGGGTCTTTCTTTTTTTCTGTAATAGAGTCTTTTGCATTTTTTTTAGTAGTGGCATTAGATGTCTTTTTCTTCACGGATGTAGTTTTAGCTTTTGCCATTATTTATCTCCTCAGAGTTTACACATTTAATTAAAGCTACATTAAATTACTTTTTACAGTATTGCTAATCTATGGTTTTGATGTCGATGTGTCAATTTACAATTATGTGTCATATGCTTTTTTTTTAAGAAAGAAGTCATATATTTTAAATTTTGAAGATGACTGGCGTTTAGAAGTAAAAAAAACATGGCATTATAAAATTTTTGCACTCTATATTTTACGGCAATATCCTCTTGTTTTTCTCCCTCTCGGGTTAATATCGGACATTGAATTTATAGGTAAATTTCAGCTTCTCGAATGCTTGACCTGCGTGTTTTGATTTGCTCTAATGGCGGTATCTTGTCAGGGAAGTGAGAGATAAGAGTCATTCCGGAAGAGGTGTTTGAATTGGTTAAAAGTAGCATCTGAGTTTTAATCTAAGATGCGTAAGATGTTTTAAATCTAATTTATATGCTTCACATTTGTAGCACTATTTTCAAGCGGTACGAACCTTGTTGTTTTACATGTCGTATTCTGTTATGCGTGATGAATACAATTAATTCATGGCGAAGAAGAAATTTTAGGAGAATTTGAAATGATCACATCATCCATCACCAAAGTGTATTTAGTTGCAATATTGGCATTGCTACTAGTTCTAACAGGTAGTTCTAATGCTGGTTTGTTGGGGATTGCTGCTGGCTCTAATGGAGATATTATCAGTGGCACAGCGGGATTTAATGTCTCTGGCTATGGGGAGCATTTGCAAGGTACTGTTGATTTTGCTGTCTTTGATACAAGTATTGATAATCCGTTTAGTAGCGTATCTGTGGGTAGCGGAAGGTATTTGTATGCATATCAGATAAATACAGACATCAGTTGTACATCTATTGACAGTCTAGTGATAGGAACTTACGGATCTAAGGTGTTTGAAGTCACAACTTATGCGGACGGCGAAGTTGATGTTGCAAGCGCACACTTTAATCAGGCTGGTGTTGGCGAAGTTGATGTTGATCCTGCTATAGGTTCTTCTGACACTGTAGCTGCAGAATTTGATTTTAATAATGCTCTTACTTCAGGGCAAACGTCGTATATTTTACTGTTATCCTCTGATCAAGAATTCGTAATGACATCTATCAATGGCGATAATAGCGGTTACGGGGCATCGATAAATGGCGTACTTCTACAATCAAATCCAGATTTTATGGATAATGTAGTTCCTGAACCAGCTACGCTTGTAATATTTGGCATTGGTGGATTAGTAGCTATTAGAAGAAAAAGAGCCTAAGTGATTTTGTAGCGATAATTTTATTACTTATAGTTTAGAGAAGTAAACAGATTGGGCCGTCTTTTTAGACTTATTTACCGTAATGTTTATCGGATTAATTATTCAAGTAATAGAAATTGCCAGAAGCGATTCTTTGGCGAAAGGGAATGCAAATGAATTTTAGATTACTGTCCTCTCTATTGGTTTTGGCCGTGTTGCCGCAGTTATGTCTTGCCCAAGGAGACTATGTTTTGCTTATAGAATCAGCAAACCCTAATGCAGGTTCTATCTATCCAAGTCCGGGAGAGGTTCACACCTACAGTGCTGGACAGTTAGTTACTATAACTGCAAATCCATCTCAAGGATATGAATTTGCTTATTGGCTTGGTGCTGTTTCTGATACAAATAATAGTTCGACAACTATCTCAATGGACGGTGCTAGATATGTTATGGCTGTCTTTGAAAAGATGGAGTTTGATACTACTGCAAATACTGCTGCAGGAGTTGGAGCTGGTGGTGGAGGCACGGGCGGTCTTAGGGCTTCTCAGGGTCAGAACTACAGTGCTAACGGGTTGAGCCTTGGCGCAGCCAATAATGATGGTGCTTATGTTCAATATTTTTCTGGTTCTTCATCAGGACCAAGCATTCCAATACCACCTAATGGACCTGGTCCGTGGGTGCCAGTACCCGAAGTTCCAGAGCCAATATCTGTGGCATTGTTTGGAGTAGGAGTCGCAGGAATTGCTTTGAAGCGACGCAGGTCGTAATAAGAGAATAAAAGCTATCAAGGGAAGCCCATTTGGGGCTTCCCTTTTTTACGAAGATTGCTATCTACCTAAAGACTGCAACAACATTTTCTACATCGACGACGAATAATCTGTTGCTGCCTTCAAAATCAACGGGGATAGCACCTTTAGGATTAAATAAAACTTTGTCGTACTGCGCAAGTGGTAGTTCTGGCATCTCTTCCACTTCGCTTGAAACAGCCACTATTCGTCCTGTTATTGTAGGTATCTCAATGTTGTCGGGTAATTGAATGCCACCTTTGGTTTCTTTTTTGTCTTGGTCTTTGCGTATCAAGACCCGTCTGCCTATAGGTTCTACGATTTCAAAATTATTGTCCATTGTTATCTTGAATACACTCTTATTTACTTCTTTGTATTTTTCTTTTTGCGTCCAAGTATTATGTCAGCTTCCTCTATTGTAGCAGGAGGCCATTTTCCTTCCTCTTGAAGTTCTTTGAGTTTATCTAAGACTTTGATACTTATGATGTTCCTGCATTTAGGGAATTTGTTACATCCCATAAATGGGCCTCTTTTACTTTGTCTTATAACTAGTTCACCAGTTTTACATTTTTGGCAACGTATTCCTGTTGGCTCTGGTGGAGCAGCAGGTGGCAATACGTTTCCTTCTTTATCAATTTTCATGATAGTCTTACATTTTGGATAGTCTTGACATCCCATGAATTTACCGAATCTACCATGCTTTTCAACCATCATTTTATCGCAGTTTGGGCATGGTATTTCAGAGACGGTTTGTTGTTGAATCTCTCCTTTACTATTACAAGGTGCTGCAAATTTGCACTCTGGATATTTAGAGCAACTTAAGAATCTTCCGTTTTTGCCAAATCTGTATACTAGCGGAGCGTTGCAATCAGGGCAAGTGTAATTACTTGGCTTGGTCTCAGCCTTGGCATGCTTCATCTTTTCAGTTGCGACATTCAAACTTTTCTCAAATGGGCCATAAAAGTCTTTTAAAACTTTTACCCATTCGAGTTTGCCGTCTTCGATCATATCAAGCTCTTCTTCAAGTTGTCTTGTAAAGGCTAAATCCATTATGCTTGGGAAGAATTCATCTAGTTTTTCTGTTACAACTTCACCGAGATCTGTGGCGTAGAATTTTCTTTCTCTTTGCTCAACATAATTACGATCTTGGATTGTAGATATAATTGATGCGTATGTGCTTGGTCGTCCTATACCTTCTTTTTCTAAGGTTTTAACCAGCGACGCCTCAGTGTATCGCGCTGGAGGTTTTGTGAAGTTTTGCTGTGGCTCCATATCAATAATTCTTAATGGTTGCCCTATTTCTAGGCTAGGCAATTGTTGTTCTGTTGAATTTGTCTTCCAGATTCTCGAATATCCATCAAATACCAACGAACGGCCGGTCGTTCTGTATTCACATTTTCCAATTGAAGTATCTGCTGCTATCGTAACTGTGGTGACATTCCATTTGGAAGGTGTCATCTGAGAAGCGATAAATCTTCTCCATACAAGGTCATAGAGTTTAAATTGGTCACTAGAGAGATATTGTTGTATATCGCCAGGCTTAACGCTAGGGTCGGTTGGCCTGATTGCTTCGTGTGCCTGTTGGGCGTTTTTCTTTGAAGAGTAGAGGTTCGGTTTCTCAGGTAGATATTTATTGCCGTAACTGTCTTCAATAAAGTTTCGAGCGGAGGCGATTGCTTCGCCTGATATGTGCGTACTATCGGTACGCATATAGGTGATAAGACCTACAGCACCCATGCTTCCAAGCTCAATACCTTCGTAAAGGTTTTGGGCGAGTTGCATTGTCTTTTTAGCTGAGAAGCCTAGCCTGTTGGATGCTGCCTGTTGCAGTGTTGATGTTATAAACGGTGGCGAAGCTTTAGAACTCGTCTCTTTTGCTACAAGGTCATCTACTCTGAATTCTTTGTCAACGATAGCGTTAAATATTTCTTTTACGCTTGCTTCATCTTTGGCAGAGAATTTCTTGCCAGCAAATCTGATTAGTTCGGATTTGAAGGCGTTGTGCTCGCTAAGCCATTGATTTTGGTGTGCTAGTGTAGGCTTTTTGTCGTTAATATTTGTAGCAAGGAAATCTTTCCACTCTTGTCTGTAATCTTGAGCTATGTCTGAAGTAAAGAATGCAGGTATTAGCCAATATTCATCGGGGGTAAAGGCTCTTATTTCTCGTTCTCTCTCCACTATTAACTTCACTGCGACGGATTGCACTCGACCAGCGCTTAGTCCCTTAGCTACTTTCTTCCAGAGTAGCGGGCTAATTTTGTATCCAACTATTCTATCCAGAATTCGCCTAGCCTGCTGTGCCATTACTTTGGGCATGTCTAGCTTGCCAGGGGATTGAAAAGCTTCTTGTATGGAAGCCTTTGTAATAGCGTTGAAGACAACTCGAAACGTCTTGTCTGGAGCGGTGCCAAGCAGTTCCGCTAGATGCCAAGCAATTGCCTCTCCTTCTCGGTCAAGGTCAGTAGCAAGGTAGAGGTAGTCAGATTTCTTAGCTAGGGATTTGAGGCTGTTTACTAATTTTTTACGTCCTTTGGTAATGTCGTATGTTGGTTCAAAATTATTTTCTATATCGACATTGATGCCTTTGCTTGGTAGATCGCGTACATGCCCCATTGAGGCCTTGACAATATAATTATCGCCTAGATATTTGTTGATAGTTTTCGCCTTTGCAGGAGATTCTACAATAACCAATGTTTTATTTGAGCTTGATTTAGCCATAAGATTTCACTTGTCTGTATTTGTATAATTACGGGTTAGAATGCCTATTAGTCAATGTAAGTAACGCACAGATAACAGAGAGAAAAGCATATTGTCAAGAAAAAATGTGTATAGTTGTATTTAAGGTATTGATTTAACAATATACAAATTACTGGTAAAATGTCGCTGATCCGTTGGTATCAGGGCAATACAATGTTCTTGAAAACTGTTCACCTAGTTGTGTATGACGCAAACATAATTAACTATTTGTGAAAGGTTTGGTTGCTGAACATGTTAGACTTGAGTAACTGTTCTTTGAATTTTTTAATGGCTTCTCCGCGGTGAGATATAGAATTTTTTTCTTCTTCACTCATTTGCGCAGTAGTTTTATCCATACTAGGGACGTAAAATATTGGATCGTAACCAAATCCATTATCCCCATATTTTTTCGAGGTAATTAATCCTTCAAGTTGTCCTTCTACCTCAAAAATTACTCCTTCTGGGCTTGCTAGGCATAGAGAGCAGACAAATCTAGCAGTTCTCTTACTCTTAGGTACTTCTTTCATGAGCTGAAGAACTTTCTCAATATTCTCATGATCTATCAAACTACTAGAGTGATTCTTGTGAGTTCCAGAAAAACGTGCGCTATGGACCCCTGGAGCTCCTCCAAGGGCATCAATTTCTAGCCCTGAGTCATCTGCTAGGGTGTACATGTTTGTTTGTTTCGCATAACCAATAGCTTTCTTTCTTGCGTTTTCAGCGAAGCTTTGCCCATTTTCTTCTACTTCTTTAATATTTTTAAAATCACGGAGGCTTAAGATCTCAACTTCTGAATCTAGCATTTGTTCTAGTTCGCGTTTTTTACCTAAGTTTGTGGTGGCTATTACAATTTTCATAATCTTGTTCTTTTGTCAATTTCTATATGGTTGTGTATTTAAGGCTAATCGAGAGATATAGCCATCCTGTATATAAGGCTGATACATTTACTACTTCTTAGATAACTACTCTAGTGGTTTATGGCTAATATATACAGCACCAAAATGACAGTCAAGTTAATCAGCCCAAGAAAGTTATTGCACTGTTTACACTATCAACTTAAACTTCTTGTAGTGGTGCGTATGCCAAATATTTTCTAGTTTTCTTAATATATTACATGTGAAAATTTTAGGGGTGATTATGGTAATTTCCAAACGTTACATGCTCAATTTGATTGTTTTTTGTATTTTGGTGCCTTTATTCTCGAATTCTATAGTTAAGGCTCAGGAGTTAGATGCTATCGTCAGCGATATGTCAAACCCATACAATCCGATTCCAAAAATGAAATTACTCAAACATAGGAAGGGGCCGAATGTAACAAAGATGCATTTTTTAGTGTTTGGCGACTCTAAAGGAACGAAATACTTTAAGCAGATATTGGCTCGAGCCGATTCGATTAGACCTGATTTTTGCTTGACTACAGCTGACCTAGTAAAAGAAGGTGGAGGTGAGGTAGGGGCAAAAGACTACCAACAGCTCGATAAAGATGGTGGTTGGTTTATGAGAAAGTATCCAATGTGGCCAACTGTTGGCAATCACGAATCATATGGAGGAAAAGATGCTGAGAGCAACTTTTCTAACTTCTTCGGTATAAAGCAAGACATGTATTCTTTTGAATATGGCAATGCTAAATTTATAGCTCTTCCTTGGCCAAAGATAAAGAATGACAAGAAGAAGTTAGCTTGGCTTGAGAAAGAGTTGAAATCTGCAAATGGCAAGTTGATTTTTATCTTCAAGCATCGTCCGCATTATGATGTTGGCTTAAAACCTTATGAAGATGTTGAAGGGGTAGAGACGTCCGTGACGAAACTTTACGATAAATATAAGGTTGCAGCTGTTTTTAGTGGACACGATCACGTTTATTACAGAACAAAGAGAAATGCAACAACCTACATTATTTCGGCGGGTGCTGGAGCTCCAATATATCCATTGAAAAGGGAAAAAGACGCAATCGGTGGAGATGCTTATTATGGGAAACGTTGCAAAGAAGACTTAAAACCTGGGGTTGCGGAATATAAGTTTGTTGCTTCTGATGGAAGTGTTAAAGATATAGCAGAAGCGATGTACTATGTAGTCTCTGTTGAAGTTGATGGACGTAAGGTGTCAATTGAGATGATAGATGCAAAGACTGGTAAGGTTTGGGACAAAGCTGTTATCTCAGAATGACAATAATATTTTGTATGTAAAGAGATAGTTTAGATAGGTTGTGAGTACACAAAAAAAGGGCAGATATATTCTGCCCTTATGTGTTTTTTATTCCATCAGATTCTTCAAAAGAGCTCTCTGGAAATGTAGCCTGTTTTCTGCCTCGTCAAATATAATGGACGAGTCGCTTTCTACAATCTCATCAGTGATTTCAAGACCTCTATAGGCTGGTAGGCAGTGCATAATTTTGACATGTGATGGGGCGATTGAGACTAAGTCAGAATTGACTTGATATCCAGCAAAGTCTTTGATTCTCTTTTGCTTCTCATCTTCTTGGCCCATGCTAGTCCAAGTGTCTGTATAGATGACGTCGGCGTCTTTAACTGCATCAGCAGGGCTGCGCAGTTGTATGGTGGATCCTGATGAGATTTCATTAGCCCTTTTTATAGAAGCCTCGTCTAATTCATAATTTTCTGGTGATGCTATTGCGATTTGCATACCAAGCTTTGCGCAAACAAAAGCGAGCGAACGCGCTACGTTATTCCCATCACCGATATAGGCAATTTTCTTTCCTTCAATATCTCCGAAGTGTTCCTTTATGGTCTGTACATCGGCCATAGCTTGACACGGGTGCGAATAATCTGTTAAGGCGTTAATTACGGGGATGTCGGCATATTTGGCTAATTCAACAACAGTGTTGTGTTCGAATGTTCTTGCCATAATGCCATCAACATAACCATTTAACACTCGGGCCATATCCTTGATTGGTTCACGCTTTCCTATTCCACCAACATCTTCTGGTTTTATATAGACACTAGCACCACCAAGGTTAGTCATAGCCACCTGAAAACTTATTCTTGTTCTTAAACTTGGTTTTTCAAAGAGCATTGCAAGTGATTTTCCGGCAAGACAGGTGTCTCTGCCTCCTGATTTGTATATTTTTTTCAGATCCAGAGAGAGTTGCAATAACTCTAGTAAGTAATCTTTTGAACAATTATCTATAGAAAGAAAATCTTTCATTGTATCTACCCCTTTATTATCGTGTTTTGGTTGTAGCTAGAGAGATTTGGTAGCTTCTAGTACGTTGGCTAAAATTTGTATTGCTTGATCTATTTCATCTTTTGTTACTGTCATGCTTGGCATAAAGCGTAAGACAGTATCGTGTGTACAGTTTATTCTAAGACCGCGTTCTAGGCATTTACTAACAATCTCAGCTCCATTAGCCTTAAGTTGGATTCCAATCATCAGGCCTTTGCCGCGAATGTGATCTATTATCGAGAACTCTTCTTTTAGAGCATTGAGTTTCTCGTGAGTATAATCGCCAATCTTTATAGCGTTTTCCAATAAGTTTTCTTCTTCGATAGCCTCTATTGTAGCTATTGACGCTGCGCATGCTAGGCTGTTACCGCCAAATGTTGATGCGTGAGTACCTGGGACTAAAGCAGCTGCGACATGTGGTTTAGCGATAATAGCACCTATTGCAACACCACCTCCAAGAGCCTTTGCCATTGTTACTATATCAGGTTCCACATCGTAGTGTTGATAGCCGAACCATTTGCCAGTTCTGCCCATACCAGTTTGTACTTCGTCGAGAATCATCAGGGCGTTGTTCTCGTCGCAAAGTTCCCTAACTCTGCGCATGTATTCTGGAGTTGCGACATTTATGCCTCCTTCGCCCTGGATAGGTTCTATGATTACAGCAGCCACTTCATCTGTAAAGATATCCTCAATCGCCTCAATATCATTAAATGGTACGTATCTAAATCCAGGAAGAAGTGGCGTAAAGCCGTTGTGGTACTTAGGCTGCGCAGTTGCTGTCACAGTTGCAAAGGTTCTGCCGTGAAAACTGTTTTCTGCAGTTACGAATTTATACTTTTCTTTGCTTGTGTACAAGCGGGCGAGTTTCATTGCCGCTTCGTTTGCCTCGGCGCCGCTATTGCAGAAGAAGCATTTGCCACCAAAGCTGCGATCGGAGAGCATTTTCGCCAGCATTCCCTGTTCTTGTGTGTAGAATGTGTTGTCTATGTGAAGAAGTTTCTCACTTTGAGATTTTAGTGCATTTACAACTTTTGGGTGGCAATGTCCTATGCCGCTCACTGCCCAACCTGGGAACATATCCAATATTTTGTTTCCATCGGCGTCCCATAGCCAATTGCCTGCGCCTTTCGTGATTACCTTTGACAGTCTGCCATAGTTGCCAATTACGTAGTCATCAAACATCGAAATAATTTCTTGTGTATTCATAGCTTCTCGATTCAAGATTAAAGTTTTCGGTTTCTAAAGAATTAGAGTTATCTGGTAATCTGTGTGCCTATGCCCTTGTCTGTGTATATCTCAAGTAGTAGCGAGTGTTCGATGCGCCCATCAATTGTGTGAGCTTTTGCCACGCCACCCTCGAGTGCCTTAAAGCAAGCATCCACTTTTGGTAGCATTCCAGTTGTGATTGTACCCGCTTTAATGAGGTCTTTTACTTCCTCTTCGTTGAGCGTAGAGAACCTGCTTTCAGGGTCGTCAATATCTGCAAGAATGCCGTGAATATCACTGAGTAGAACGAACTTTTGCGCCTTAACGGCAGCTGCAACCATTCCTGCAGCGCTATCAGCGTTGATGTTATGTTTCCTGCCATTTTTATCAATTCCAATAGGTGCAATCACAGGAATTGTTCCAGCTGCGCAGAGATTGGTAAGTAGTTCGGCATTGACCGTCTCAACTTCGCCAACAAGTCCAATGTCTAATTTTCTGCCGTCATCGCTTCTAAGTTCCAGTGGCTTTGCAAACAAGACGCAACTACTCAAAGAATGCAGGCCCATTGCTTCACAGCCCATTTCGTTAATCGATTCGCAAAGCTTTTCGTTAACCTCATGAATTAAAGTGTGCTCTACAATCTTTAGAGTGCGTTCATCTGTGTATCTGCGACCATGAACCCAGACAGGCTCAATACCTGCATCATTCATGGCGCGAGAAATGTGCTTGCCGCCACCATGAACTATGATAGGGCGCATACCTACGGTTGACATAAATACTATGTCTTTTAAGAGTTTGCGTTGCAAATCCATGTCATCAAGGATACTGCCGCCAAGTTTAACTACAACGATTTTATCCTTAAAGCGTCGGATGTACTCCATTGCCTCGATGAGAGCCTTAGCTTTTTTTATAGCTGCTTCCAAATTAAATACTCCCCTAAAGGGTTTATTAAAATTGACCCCAAGTTTTTATGTTTTTCGCAAAGGGAAAAAGTACCATTTTTTGGCATAAAATCAAGGTAAAAACAAATTGATGAGATGAGATGCAGTGGTCTAACTGTGGAAATTGATTATGCTTTGACGATGTTTTTTTTGATTTGCTGCATTTAGCGCATAAAAAATGCTGCAGCAGGGACTTGAACCCCGAACCGCCGGTTTACAAAACCGGTGCTCTACCAATTGAGCTACTGCAGCTTGTGTTGCGAAAAACCAATAGCCTTTCACAAGAGATTTGGCATTATAGCGAGAAAAAACTTTCAATCAAGCCTAAAATACTTAAAAAATATGGTAAAATGTGACTAAATTTAAGGTGCCTCTAGAAAAAGTATTTTGGCAATTAGGCGAACTGTTTTGTCGTCGCTATTTTATCCTTTTTTGGGAGGATAAAAACTAGTTGCGTATTAAAGGCAACTAGATTGTCTACTCTTGGGTTTGTTTTTAGTGCATCCCTCTAGCTTTTTTTATCGCATCATAAGCTTTATTGATTTTTACCATTTCATTGTTTGCGTATTGTATAAACTCCTCAGGCAACCCTTTGGAAACCAATTTGTCTGGATGAAACTCCAAGCTTTTCTCCCTGTATCTCTTTTTGATTTCCTGGTCGCTCATATCTGCGCTACACCCGAGAATCTCATACATGGTCTCGAGGTTGTCATCCTGACCTAACATACGGTTTACAGTTCCAGATGGCAATCTAAGAACTTTCTCTGCTCGAAGAAGTATGTCTTTTTCTGCAGGGTCTAAAATGCCGTCGGCCATGGCTACGTGAACAAGTGCGCTTAGTAGAGTTGTGCCAATTGCTGGATTGTAGCCTGGTAATGAAACGAGTTGCTCAATAAAATGCTCAATAGGCGTAGAGTCTTTCTTGGCAGCATTAAATATATTGATTGCTATATGCTTACCTTGGGCGTTTAGTCCAAGCTGTTTTTCAAATATTTCTTCAATCGCCTTAATTTCTTTTTTGCACACTCTACCATCGGCTTTAGCCATTTTTGCTAAGCAGGATATAAAGTTAACAAAGAAGATTGTCTGGGCTTTCTGCTGGTCTGAGATAATGTGTGATTGTCCTGAATCAAAGATTTTGTGGCCAATAACAGCACCAAGAATTGCTCCTACCGGACCACCAATCATGGCGCCAATGCTACCTAGAAAAAGTTTACCGAATATTGCCATTTGTATTTTCCTTACGATTTTAGATTAAAGCACTCATGATACTGATTTACTTTTGTTTTATCAATAAATGACACTGGAAAATAAATGGTAGCTACTGTTTAATGTGTTTTCTTAAGATGTTTATTATGATTGTAATAACGCCAAAAGAGATACGATAAAATGAGATTGAGTGAATCAAAAGCAAAATTAGTTTGGAAATATTTCTACGAACTCTCTGCGCAGCCTCGCGAGAGTAAACATGAAGAAAAAGCTCTTGAATGGCTAAAAGAGTGGGCAAAAGATAATAACCTAGAGTGTTCTCAAGATTCTACGGGAAATATATTAATAGAGGTTGCAGCGAGTGATGGCTTTGAGAGTGCGCCGAGTATTTGTCTGCAGGCACATGTAGATATGGTTTGTGAGAAAACTCCTCAAAGTAGTCACAATTTCCGAACCGATCCGTTAAAATTACGTGAAGTTGACGGCTGGTTAATGGCAACAGATACTACGCTCGGCGCAGACGACGGTATAGGTGTGGCCTTAGCTTTGGCGGCGGCAACAGATAGTGAATGTTCTCATCCTAAACTTGAGTTGCTCTTTACCGTTGATGAAGAAACAGGTCTCACTGGCGCTAATGGGATTGAATCAGATTTCTTCAAGTCAAGAAAGCTAATAAATCTTGATAGTGAAGATGATTATTTAATTATTGGTTGCGCTGGCGGTCAGGAATGCGAATTGGCTTTAGATATTGAGCCGCAACCCATAGGAGATGCTTACCGTGCGTTTGAGATAACTGTTTCAGGATTAAAGGGCGGCCATTCGGGGACTGATATAAACAGCAATAGAGCCAATGCCATTAAATTGCTTGCTAAGACACTGCATATCTTAGATGGGCATGGTGTGGAATTTTTGCTTAGCTCAATAAATGGTGGTTCGGCAAGAAATGCAATACCTCGCGATGCAAATGCGGTAATTCTAATGAAGGAGACTTTTGCAGACGCAGCGCAAAAAGTGGTTCAGGAGTTAAGTGTTACTTTTGAAAATGAGTTTGCCTCTAGCGATAAAGATATTAAGCTTGAGTTTGCTTCCAAAGATTCTAGTGGATTAAAGGCTGTGAGTGGCCGCGATTATCAAAAAATAATAGAGACTCTTTTAGCCATTCCCCATGGTCCAACACAATTCTGTAAAGACTTTACAGGGGTAGTTCAGACGAGCAATAATCTTGCAACCATAAGAACTGATATTGAGAGCAATATAGTTCAAATTTGCACCCTTCAGCGCAGTTGCGATATGAAAGAGCTAGATAAGATTAGTAATCTTGTAGCGTCTATTGGAGAACTTGTAGGGGCTAGAGTAGATATTTCGGGAAGATACCCAAGTTGGCAACCAAGTAAGGAATCTGCGTTGCTCAAAAAATGTAAAGAGGTGTACAGAGATTTGCATGGCAAAGATGCGCAAGTTGTAATCATACACGCAGGTTTAGAATGTGGCCTTATTGGTGACAAATTTGAAGGTATCGACATGATTTCGTTTGGGCCGATTATTCATGATGCGCATTCACCTCAAGAAAAGCTTAACATTAAGAGCGTAGAAGATAATTGGCAGTTTTTGAAGAAGTTGTTGGAGTCGCTGAGATAATATGGGTTTATATTTTAAATCGATTTGTAGTAGTAGCAAAGCTAATTGTGTTGCTGTTTGGACGGATAATACTTGTATATTATTCGACGCTGGATTTGCATCTATGCGTAAGATGAAAAATGAGATCAGCTCTCATCTAGGTTCTACTGACCGCGTTGATGCTGTCTTAGTCTCGCATGTTCACGCCGACCACATAAGCCATTATCCTTTAAAGGTTATTGAAAATCTATCGTACGAATTACATATTAGTGAAGCCAATGTTGATTTACTCAAACAGCGGTTTTTCAGGAGACATGGCTTTAAAAATCTAAAGCTCAATACTTTTGGCAGTGAACCATTTGTTATCGGAGATTTTTGTGTTGAGCCGTTTGAAATTGAACACAATCCTGCATTTAGAACGTTTGGTTTTTCTCTAACGTGCGATACCGATAGCGGGGTTAAAAAGATAACGCTTGCGACGGATCTATGCGAAACAAATTCATGTAAAAAGTATTTTGTCGATAGCGATTTTATTTTTCTTGAATCAAATCACGACCTTGAAATGCTTGCTCAAAATCCTAATCCAAACAGCGACTATCATCTCAACAATCCAGACTCTGCAAGGTTCTTGTGTGATGTTGTTGCTTCTAGTCAAAACAGGCCTAAACATGTTGTGCTTGGCCATCTAAGCGAAAAACGCAATTTGCCGAATATAGCGCTGCGCGAGGTGCGTGATGCTTTTGTAAGGGCAGGGCAGATGCTAGATTTTGACCTTAGCGTCGCCGCTCCTCGTGGAAATTCACCAGTAATAAAAATTGCTTAATTAAACAAAGATCCTATGCTGTTTTTTCTAATACAAATCTTTCTGATTTCTTTTAGCGGTGCAATATCGCCAGGTGCTGTCACTGCTGCCTGTATCGCTCAAGGCAGCAATAGGTCTAATGCTGGAGCTCTAATTGCAGTAGGTCATGGAATGATAGAGTTTCCTTTGGTTATTTTGCTTACTTTTGGAGTTAGTTCTTTCTTTGAGACTGCAATATTTCAAGTTGTCACAGGTACTCTTGGAGGGGCAGTTCTTTTATGGCTTGGAATTGTTATGGTTAGAAAGCCAAGTGATTATGTTTCAACTTCCAAAGAGGGGCAGGGGCTTGGTCCAATTAAGACAGGAATTGT
The DNA here is from genome assembly GCA_027078365.1 of Phycisphaerae bacterium. Lineage (GTDB taxonomy): Bacteria > Planctomycetota > Phycisphaerae > Sedimentisphaerales > Sedimentisphaeraceae > S145-28. The sequence goes on along the minus strand of JALWYQ010000015.1, from coordinate 17,943 downwards.
ACTCTCTCTTAGTAATCCATACTTTTTTCTGTGGTGGGCAACTATCGGGCTTGGCCTTTTGAGTGAGTCCAAAAGTTTTGGCATATACGCTTTTCCAATATTCTTCCTAGTTCACTGGTTGTGCGACTTGATTTGGTTTTCCCTACTTTCGAGACTTAGTTTTGCAGGTCGTAAGATTATGAAGGAAAATACTCTTTGCTGGTTGATGCGCAGCTGTGGAGTTTTAATGGCCGTGTTTGGTCTTCGTTTTCTAGTTGGCGCGATGCTGAGAATTCTCTAGAATCACTCGTTGCTAATGCAAATCTAGATTGTTTGTTATTCCGTCGCGATTTGTGTCGGTCCCAGCGCAGTTCCAATCTAGTGCGTCACAATCGTTTAACCATTCATGTGCGAGTTCAATAACATCCAAAACGTCTACTACGCAGTCACGGTTAAAATCGCAGGCTGGATATGGCATTAAAGCGGACCCGCAGTTCGCTGAGTAGTTTGGATCGTTTACTCCAGATAGCGGTGGCAATTGATAGGCTGGATTAACATCGAAGCCAAGTGTGCCACGGTCTGTATCAAGCACTACATGGTCAAATGGGGTTGCCGCTATTTGAAAACTTGATATTTCCATTGTTGCGCAAAGAAAGTTTGAGCCAAAGACTCCATCAAGAGTGACTATCTGGTTTGTATCCCAGTCATAATACGCCACGTCATGCACAGCGATGCGAGCGTTCTTGAATACTAGGTCGTAGCCGGATATTGTAGGTATCTCTAGAGAATCTACAATAAAGCCGGGGATATTGACCGTTCCGCCAACACCTGCCACCTGTGCGGTGAATGCAGGAGTTACTATCGGATCGCCATTTGAATCGACAAGGCCAAGTTCCATTCCCGCTTGTGTCGAGATTAAACTAATCGTAGCGCCTGTGTCAAAAAGCCATGTTCCGCTGGTGGAGCTTGCTCCTAGTTCAACTGTGATATTGTCTATTATGGGGTTGTACGCCAAGACTGGAAACGGTGCAACTGTCTCTGGATTATTTGTTGTTGTGTATCTCTTAAACCTGATTGGAATTTCAAAATCAACAGCAGGGATATCATTGCTGTCTGAATTGACAATCTCCGCGGTGAAATATTCAAGGTTATTGGTCAAGCCAGAATTGAATATAACAGTTTTAGAGGCCATCACAGGAATGCCCATCAGATCTATCTGGCCAACAAGTGGATCTGCATATTCGCGGCTAACCTGCATATGCCACGGTCCATAATTTTCGTAATTGTTGGGATTTTCCTCTGAGTATGGAGCGATTCCAAGATAGAGGCTCTCTGAAACATCGAAATACTCATTGCCTCCGACACCGGCATCTACATACACGCCGTTTTCATCAAGAGCTATCCCCATAGCTTCTACAGTTTCTTTTGCAAGCAATATTCCAGACGCACCGGTGTCTAAGTAGCCGTATTGACTGACAAACTCACCGTCGTACTCTAGCGGATCGCAGGTTGGGCAACGGCGAAATAGAAAACTAACTTTTGGAAGGTCAATTGCGGCCTCATACATATTCTCAAACTCAATTATTTGAGCATGAGATGCCGTTGCGATTGTCGCAACATAGATTGCAACAATAATAAAGAACCTGTTGATACTGCGGGTTATTTCCACTAAACTCTCCACGTGTTTTAATTTTGACAACGGTTTATCGGCATCATCCCTGTAACGTTATACTAGAAAATGACGATAAAGTTCGAATTTGTTAGATGTGATGAGTCAAATAGGTAATGAATTGGGCAAGAAAGCGACAACAAAAATTGTCAATGTAGAAAGTGTAGGTCGAGTATTGCTGGTGAAAACCAAACGTGCTCGGCATCTGCGCATACTTATAAGACCATTTAAAGATGTCAGGGTTACCGTTCCATACAGTGTTAGCTTTGCATTTGCGCAAGAATTCTTGTTTGGTCATATTGATTGGTTGAAAGAACAATATGCAAAGATGAAGGCCTTTGAGGCTCAGCATGTCGAAGAGCTTGAGCAAACTGAAAAAATCCCTGCAAAACAAATCAGGCAAGAGCTTGTGGCAATGCTTGAATCTCTCGCTAGAATCCACGGCTTTGAATATGGTAGAGTCACAATTCGCCACCAAAAGACCCGTTGGGGCAGTTGTTCTGGTACCAACAATATAAACCTCAATGCGCATTTAATAACTTTGCCTATTGAGTTGATTGAATATGTTCTCCTGCATGAACTTGTACATACTAGAGTTAAAAATCACAGTAGAAAATTCTGGCAAGAAATTCACAAATATATGCCAGACGCTAGAGAACGCGATAAACGGCTGCGCAGTTATAGGCTGCCTTTAGTCTAGAGAGGGCTTGGCGGTTTGTAGGCTTAAGAAGTTTTTTTGCGTGTTTATACTGGGTGTTTCGTACTTAGAGCTAATTTTCTTTTTGCCTTGATATATTCTTTCTGGTATTCTACTAGCTCGAATTAGTGCGTCTTTAATGTGTCAACATACAAACGCATATGTTTTTAAACTTAGTGAGAAAGTTATTGAGAATTTAATTTATGAATGAAAATAATAAAACAAAAAGAGCGTTTCTTTCAGGAAATGAAGCCTTGGCGCAAGGTGCGTTTGAGGCGGGAGTAAAGGTTGCCTGCGCATATCCAGGAACTCCTTCTACTGAGATTATGGAGGCTGTTGCGACCTACCCAGAGGTTGACGTGCAGTGGTCAGTTAATGAGAAGGTTGCGTTTGAAGTGCGATGGGGGCTTGTGTTGGTGGAGTTAGAAGTTTGTATGCCTCCAAGCATGTTGGGCTTAACGTTGCAATGGATCCTCTAATGACAGCGTCTTATACGGGAGTTACTGCAGGATTTGTTATAGTTGTATGCGACGATCCAGGAATGCACTCATCTCAAAACGAGCAGGATACTAGGTGGGTTGGTCTTTACTCGAAAATGCCGGTACTAGAGCCGTCAAATCCACGCGAGGCAAAAGAGTTCGTTAAAGAAGCGTTTGAGATTAGTGAAAAATTTGATACTCCGGTAATCCTTAGGATGGTTACGAGAGTTTCTCATACAAAGCAAGATATGGACCTTGGCGAGCGTATTGTTCCAGAACAGCCACCGCTGGAAAAGAATCCAGCAAAATACGTTATGGTTCCGAAGCTAGCATACAAGAAGCATATTCTTGTTGAAGAGAGGTTGAATAAACTTCGCGAATTCGCAGAAAAGACTAGCCTTAATAAAGTAGAAATGAATGATACTAAAATGGGTATCATTACCTCAAGTATGGCATATAGCTATGTTAAAGAGGCCTATCCTAAAGCATCTATTCTAAAGCTAGGTTTTAGTTATCCTTTCTGCGATGAAAAAATTCGTAAATTTGCGAAGAGTGTTGATGAGCTAGTTGTTGTTGAAGAGCTCGATCCATTTATCGAGACTCACATAAAAGCGATGGGCATTGAAGCTAAAACAAAGGACCCATCATTTATGATTGGTGAATTACGTCCAGAGCTAATCAAGCCGCTTATTAACGGAGAGAAAAAGGTTGAAAAAGAAAACAAAGACAGGCCGCCGAGGCTTTGTCCGGGTTGTCCGCACTTCTTCAGTTTCAACGCAATGAAAAAGCTAGACCTATTCGTAGCCGGCGATATTGGCTGCTACACTCTAGCCTGTTTGCCACCATTGCAAACGCTACATACAACAGTTTGTATGGGGGCAGGAGTAACATTCAACGAAGGTCTGCGCAAAGCCAATCCAGATGCTAAGATTGTTGGTGTTGTTGGAGATTCAACATTTGTACACTCAGGGGTTACAGGTCTAATTAATGCAGTTTACAACAATGCTAAGGGTGTTATCTTTATACTAGATAATTCAATTACCGCAATGACTGGTGGTCAGCAGAACCCAGCAACAGGAATGACAATACGCAATGAAAAAACAAAGCAACTCGACCTCAAAGCACTCTGTCTTGCTTGCGGTGTTGATCATGTCGATGTGATAGACCCTGTTAAAGAAAATAAAGAATTTGAGGCTTTAGTAGAGAAACGTGTTAATCAGGACGCTCTTAGCGTTATTATCGCAAAGCATCCATGTAAATTGATTAAAAACTTAGGATAGTTCTAATGAGTGAAAATAAAACATACAATATTGTATTTGGCGGCATTGGTGGTCAGGGAGTTCTGAAAGCTTCTGAGATCTGTGGTTTAGCTGCGATGCTAGCGGGATACAGCGTTACTAAATCAGAAATTCATGGAATGAGTCAGCGTGGTGGATCAGTTGAGTCTTATGTTCGTTTTGGTTCTGAGATTCATTCACCACTGATTCCTGCCGGGTGCGCAGAGTATTTAGTGTGTTTCCATGAAGAAGAGTATCCAAGGCTAAAGCCGTTTCTTGCTGAGGATGGTAGAGATTATGTTTCATATATTGAGATTGCAAAGAAATCTATTGAGAACCCAAGAACACTAAATACTTTTCTCGTAGGCGTGCTCTCGGCATCACTTCCTATTGATGTAGAATTTTGGATGGCAGCTTTAGAGCAGGTATTCCCAGAGAAAATTCAGGAATTAAATAAGAAAGTTTTTCTTGAAGGTAGAGAGGTTGGCACAAAATGATTTGGAATGAAGATGTTGAATGTTTGGATAGAGATGGCTTGAAAAAGATTCAGTCTCAACGTTTAATTGATTTGGCAAGTTACGTTTATGACAAGAATCCAATCTACAAGGAAAAGTTTGACCTCCTTGGGGTCAAGCCAAGCGATATCAAGAGTATCGATGACATTAAAAAATTGCCATTCACCACTAAAATAGATTTGCGAGACAGCTATCCATTCGGCATCTTTTCCGAATCAATTGACAAGGTCGCAGAGATTCACGTCTCAAGTGGAACGACAGGAAACCCTACGGTCGTTGGCTACACAAAAGACGATTTGCATCTATGGTCAACCGTTATGGCCCGCTCACTCTGCTGTGCTGGCGCAGAACCAGGAGATATGATGCAGGTTGCCTATGGCTATGGGCTTTTCACTGGTGGTCTTGGTTTCCATTATGGTGGAATTGAAATGGGGCTAACCGTCATTCCTGCATCTAGTGGTAATACAAGACGCCAATTGAAAATCATGCAGGATTTTAGACCAAGGATTTTAGCCTGCACACCTAGCTATGCAATCTACATGGCTGAAGAGGCCAAGAAGATGGGAATTGATACACGCAAGAGTAGCTGGGAGATTGGTATCTTTGGCGCAGAACCTTGGAGTGAGCAGATGCGCAAAGAAATTGAAGATACTTGGGGCATCATTGCCACCGATGTTTATGGACTTAGCGAGATAATCGGTCCAGGTGTATGTCAAGAGTGTACGATTAAGCAAGGTATGCATATCTTCAGTGATGTATTCTACCCTGAAATCATAGACCCTGATACCGGCAAGGATGTTGCTGAAGGTGAAGATGGAGAGCTAGTTATCACCACACTCACAAAGAGAGGTATCCCTCTAATTCGTTATAGAACCAGAGATATCGTAAGCATTACATACGAAAAATGTGCATGCGGCAGAACTAGTCCTAGAATTAGCAAGGTTAAGGGTAGGACAGATGACATGCTTATAATTCGAGGCATTAACGTTTTCCCTTCTCAAATCGAAGACGTTCTTCTGGGAATAGAAGGAACTCAGCCTCATTACCAACTCGTAATAACGCGTAGCGATAAAGGCCTTGATCAGATTGAAGTCCTTGTTGAGGTCGAGGATCGTTTCTTCTCTGACGAGATTAAGAGATTAAGCCAGCTAGAGTCTTTGATCAAAGAAAGGCTCAACTCTACACTCTCTATTGGCGTAACAGTTAGACTCGTCGAACGTGGCACTGTTGAGAGAAGTGAAGGTAAGGCCAAGAGAGTTGTTGACAATCGTCATTTATAATCATTGAGGATATAGAAGGAGATTTTGATATGAAAATAACTCAGATATCTATTTTTCTTGAAAACAGAAAAGGCCGCTTATCCGAGGTGATTGATGTTTTAGGCAACAGCTCAATAAACGTCCGTGCGTTGACAGTGGCTGAAACCGAAAACTTTGGTGTTCTTAGAATGGTTGTTGATAATCCCACTAAAGCCATAGAAACGCTTAAAGATAACGGTTTTGTTGCTAACACAACAGATGTTATTGCCGTTGAAGTAGCAGACGAACCAGGCGCTTTAGCATCACTTCTAAAGGTCATTGATGCTGGCGGGCTCAACGTTGAATACATGTACGGTTTTGTTGAACGAAAAGTTGATAGGGCGATGATGATTTTCCGCTTTGATGACACCCACAAGGCTGCTGATATTCTTGCCGCTAGTGGCGTTAAGGTGGTTGGTGAGAGCGATATAGAGAATATATAGAGGTATCTTTGATTTAGTCTTCAAGGCACTTGGTTTGTTTAATGGTGGATATTGATGGAAATAAATTATTGGAATAAAGATGTTGAGACTGCAAGTAGGGAGGATATTCAAGCCATACAGCTCTCTCGGCTCAGGGAAGTAGTTGATTTTGCCTTAAAGACTGATCACTACAAAAGATTGCTTCCAAAGGCAGGGATAAACTCGTCTAGTGATATACAAACGCTAGACGATCTTAAGAAAATCCCCTTCACAATGAAGGATGATTTGAGACAAAATTACCCGACAGGACTATTGGCTCTAGAATTTAAAGATGTTGTGCGCATGCACTCTTCTAGCGGTACAACGGGTATTCCAACGGTTATATATCTTTCCAAAGACGACCTTGACAGCTGGACTAATCTAGTTGCGCGAAGTATTGTTGCCACGGGCGGTTCTAGCGATGATATCTTTCAGAATATGATGAGCTACGGGCTCTTTACAGGAGGCTTGGGGCTTCACTATGGCGCAGAGCGTGTTGGGATGATGGTTATCCCAATTGGTGGAGGCAATACCGGCAAGCAAATTCAGATGATGAAAGATTTTCAGACCACCTCACTTCATATAACTCCAAGTTACCTCCTGCATATCCACTCTAAACTTGCTCAGAGCGGGGTGAGTCTTGAGGAGCTTAACTTGAAAAGGGCTTTTATAGGTGCAGAACCGCACAGTGAAGAAACTCGCCAGAAACTCGAAGAGCTCTTTGGGATAAAATGTTTCAACTCCTATGGTCTTAGTGAAATGAACGGCCCAGGAGTCGCTTTTGAGTGTGAGTATAGAGATGGTATGCATATCTGGGAAGATGGTTTTATTCCTGAAATCATTGATCCTGAAACGGGTGAGGTCTTGCCAGATGGAGAGCTTGGTGAGTTGGTTTTAACAAATCTTACTCGCAAGGCTATGCCAATATTGCGTTATAGAACCAGAGATTTAGCGTACCTATACGATGGAGTGTGTCGCTGTGGCAGGCAGCATAGAAGGCTTTCTAGGATCAAAGGTCGTACGGATGATATGATGATTATCAATGGTGTAAACGTATTCCCATCGCAGATAGAAGAAGTGATTATGCGCATTCCAGAGGTAGGAACAAATTATCAAATTTACCTAACCAAAAAAGGTGCGATAGATCAGCTTACCGTTAAAGTTGAACTTTATTCAAAGATTTTTAGTGGTGAAGCCAGTCAGCTAGATCAGATAAAGAAGAGAATCAAAGAGGAATTAAGAGCTTCCATCTTCATTCATCCACAGGTTCAGTTGCATGAGCCAGGGTATTTGCCTGTATTTGAAGGTAAGGCGATTAGGGTTGTTGACCAACGAGATCAAATGTAGAGATATATTTCTGGGGAGAAAGTTATGCCAAAACTGCTAAGCGTTTTTATTGATAACAGGCCAGGTAGGCTAGAGAGTGTTACAAAAATACTTACCGAGCAAAACATAAATATCCGCGCCTTTACTATCCAAGATAGGGGCGACTCTGGTCTAATGAAAATGTTTGTTGATAAATCTGAAGATGCGCATCTGATTCTTGCTGACCGTGGTTTTGCTTGCGCACTCAAAGAAGTCCTTGTAATTAGCGTGCCTGATAAACCAGGAAATCTTCATCGTCTCACCGCGATTATGACAGAAAATAGTGTTAATATTGCTGATGTATTTGGCTTTATCCTCGAACCAGACCAGAGGGGTTTGTGTTGTATGGAAATAAAAGAACCAATCAGTAAATCCGTCAGAGAATCATTAGTTGAATCAGGTTTTACAATCCTAACGGATGTGGATGTTAATCAGCTCTAAAAAGACAGTTCTAAATAATTTGCATTGAGATACAAATAGAAATTTTCTTCTCTATCAAGCAAAGCAGATAGACCTTGTTTGCAAGCGTAGTATCACTTATCTGATGCTTTTCTAGCAATCAGCAGTTTTGCTTATCTACACAAAAATTTTATTTAATTTCAATCTTGGCCAAAAAAACATTGACGTAATGTGTTTTACGTTTTATAAATCGTAAAGTGCATTTGCAAATTTTAGCTTTTCTTGAGTGCTATCTGGAAAAATAATTAAGGTAGGTTAAAACATGATCGCAGTTGATCATCCTAAAAAGGCCATCAATATTCCAAAGAAACTTTATCGTATTGGTGAAGTTGTTGATTTCACGCCGTTCACCCGTCAGACAATTCATAATTACACTGTCATGGGATTGATTAAAGAAGCGAGTTGGACTCAAGGTGGGCATCGTCTTTACGATGAAGAAGTCTTTGAACGTCTTTCTATGATTCTTGAATTAAGGAAAACTAAAACTCTTGCGCAGATAAGGGAAATATTCGCTGCCGAAGATGGATCTTTGGCTTCATAAGTTAAATGTTTCAATGGAATGAAACTATGCAGATAAATAAAACTGAGCCAGACAATGCGGTAATTGAATTACTTGAGATAGTAATTGAATTTACTCGTCGAAGAGGTGAGCTTTTGCGCAAGAATATCGCAGGAGTCACAAACTCAGAATTTGTAGCCTATGAGTATCCAGTCGAAGAATTCGTGGATATGATTGAAAAAGCAGTAGCAGAACAAATTTATGCAGAAAGAATCTTGCTAGAAGATAGTGAATGCGTTAAATTTGGAGAAAATGGAAGCTTTGAGGTTTATCCATCAGTTGACCAGGCATCTAATGAGATCTTTAAAAAGGATATAAATGCCTATATTGATTTTCAAAGAGAAAAGCTCGCGGAAAACAGATGGCTTCTTGAGCAGGCCAGAAATCTGTTGGACGAATTGCAGATGGTCGCTGAGCCTTTAGCTGTTTGATTGTTGATATATTAACGTACGATTTGAAGTTGTGCAGGGGGAGAGACCCGCTCCATGAGTTTGCAGTTAGGAGATGATTTAAAAATGGTGATGGGAGCCAAGCTTGAGCGTAGCAGGGTAATTGCTATAACAAGCGGCAAAGGGGGCGTTGGTAAGAGTAATATAGCGGCCAATTTAGCGATATGTCTCTCAGCGGCAGGTCAAAAGGTTGCTCTTATAGATGCAGATCTTGGACTTGCAAATGTTGATGTTTTAATGGGGCTCAACAGTAAGTATAGTTTGTGGCATTACATCAAGGGCAGGAAAACACTTGATGAGGTGGTGCATGCTGGTCCAGCTGGTGTAGATATAATATGCGGCGGTAGTGGATTTAGTGACCTTGCTGATATGAGTCGTTTCGAGCAAAAACGTTTAGTTGATGAGCTTGATGATTTCAAGGATAGCTATGAAACCATAATCGTTGATACTGGGGCAGGTATTTCAAAATCTGTTATAGGTTTTTGTAATGCAAGCGATGATGTAGTTGTGGTTGCTACCCCAGAACCGACATCAATAACGGATTCATATTCAATGATTAAGGTTTTATCGCTTGGGGGCTACCGCGGTAGGATTAGCCTCGTGGTCAATATGGCTAAAAGTAAAAAAGAAGCTAGAGAAATTTATAGACAGATTGCTGATGTTTCTATGAGATTTCTCAATAGACATTTATATGAAGCAGGAGCTATAGTAAAAGACGAGAAACTTTGCACTGCTGTTAAGATGAGAAAGCCTTTAGTCTTGGCTTTTCCAAAGTCTCCAGCAGCGATGTCTCTCGTGAATATTGCAGCTAGGATTTGTAAGAAGACTTACATTAGCTCTTCAGAGGGCCTATTTAAAAAAGTTGTTAATTGGCTTTTTTGATATTTTTTTCAAATTGGTTCTAAACAAGGATGGTTTGAGAGCCGATATAGCCGCACCTAGGTAAATGCTGAGATCCTATCTCTTGTGGCATTTACCACAAAAATAGATGTTGGTTATTGGACTTTGAGTTGCCCGAGCAACTTAAAAAATAAAATTTACATGGAGGTAACAAGATGGCACTCGTTTCAGAAGAGAAGGTTGCAGATATCTGGAAATCCTTTTTCGAGACTAGAGATGATCATTACCGTAATCTGCTATTAGAGAATTACTTGCCTATTGTCAAGTACACATCTGATAGGATTTATGCGAAATTGCCAGATAAAGTTGAACTTGACGATCTCTTTAGTGCTGGCGTCTTCGGTTTGATGGATGCAGTTGATGCATTCGACCCAGAGCGTGGCGTTAAATTCTCCACATACTGTACACCGCGTATCCGAGGTGCAATTCTAGATGAGTTGCGTAACATGGACTGGGTTCCAAGACTTGTGCGATCACGTTCCCATCAGTTAGAGAGGGCGCTTCGTACACTTGAAGCACATCTTGGTAGATTGCCTAGCGATGAAGAACTTGCCAAGGAAATGCAACTTGATGAAGTAGAATTTACCAGATTACAACGTGATGCCAATGCAGTTGGTGTTGTCTCTCTTAGCAACAAATTCTCCGATTCTGACGGGGACAAGGAAGTGCAAGAGATTGATGTTGTGCGTGATGTTAAAAGCGATGATCCTTTAATTGAAGCACAAAAGAGAGATCTAAAGAACCTTATTACCAAAGGACTTTCTCGAGCTGAGAAGTTGATAATCGTTCTGTACTACTATGAAGAGATGACTATGAAAGAAATAGGAGCTACGCTTGATTTATCTGAATCACGAGTTTCTCAAATGCATTCTTCTATCATTGCTCGCTTGAAAGCTCAGATGGACAGCAGAAAGAAAGAATTTGCATTTGCCTAATAAGGTGTGGTATTTCAAATGCTTTGCTTGATTCTCAAGCAAGGTGGTTTGATGCCTAGCTATCGCTAATGCACTTATAGAGTTGCCATTTCTGAACTACCAATAATAAAGCAAAGAGCCGGATTTAATTCTCCGGCTTTTTTTGTGCGCATATTGCGGCGGCAGTTTAAAGTTGATTTACAAAGTGCCTCAGAGTTGTTAATATCTTCGGGCAATATGTAATTATGATAGGAGTAACTCAATGAAATTTACAAAGATGCATGGCATCGGAAACGACTATGTTTACGTTAATTGTTTTAAAGAGAAAGTTCAGGACGCTCCAGCTCTTGCACAGAAGGTTAGTGATAGGCACTTTGGCATTGGTTCAGACGGGCTTATACTCGTATGTCCATCAGATATAGCAGATGCGCAGATGCGTATGTTTAATGCAGATGGCTCAGAGTCACAAATGTGTGGCAATGGCCTCAGATGTGTTGCTAAGTTTACATTCGACCGCAGGCTTGCCCAGCCTGGCAAGGATTTTGTTTTACCAGATGGCACAACGATGCCGTATTCTCTTGATATTGAAACCGGCAATGGTGTATTGAAGGTAGGTATCGCTACAGGAGATGACGGTTTAGCTGAGAAGATATGCGTCAATATGGGAGAGCCAATCTTAAGAGGGCTAGATATTCCTGTTGCAATAGACGCAGAGAAGGTTGTTGCACATAAGATTTCAATCCAAGACAAAGAATATGAGATGACATGTGTATCTATGGGGAACCCTCATGCAGTCTTCTTTTGCGACTCCTTAGATGATATAGAGTTAGAAAAGATAGGTCCTTTGGTTGAAAACCACCCATTGTTTCCCGAGAGAATCAACGCGCATTTTGTAAAGGTTGATTCAGACAAAGAGTTTACTATGGTCACTTGGGAGAGGGGAAGTGGTGTGACTCTTGCTTGTGGTACAGGAGCATGTGCTTGTGTTGTTGCTGCAGTTTTAAATGGCAAGTGTTCACGAAAGGTGCTTGCGCATTTACCAGGCGGCGATCTTGAACTCAACTGGAGTGAAGTGGATAATTGTGTTTACATGACAGGCCCAGCGACAGAAGTCTTTAATGGCGTCTGGTAAGCCGACACTTGTCGCTCTTGACTGGTATGGATTTGGTTGTAAGTAACTTTACAGAAAAATAAGTATTTTTCTCTGTCGTCTTTGCATTATTTAAGGGCTTATTAGGGTAGGTTTTAATATGTTAATTTGCATGTGTAGATTGTCGAAAACAGCCCTATCTATGCTTTAAGGCCAGAGAATGTAATCATTTAAGCTTGTGTTATCTTTACAACAGTGATAGCGAGTATTTGCACCAATGTGAAACTTTTCGCTAAATGTAAAAAAAAAGCTATTTTGCTGTTGACTCTTTTTATTGTTGTTGATATATTTCTTGACCTCATAGACATGGCAATTAAAGGATGTCTTTGAGAAGCTCTTTGAAATGGATAAGACGATTTATCAGTAACAGGATGTCCGGTGGTAATCGGGCTTAAGCAATTGGGCTCGTAGCTCAGCCGGCTAGAGCGTTCGCCTGATAAGCGAGAGGTCGGAGGTTCGAGTCCTCCCGGGCCCATTGATATACGGGGCTGTAGCTCAGTTGGGAGAGCGTCTGGTTTGCATCCAGAAGGTCGTCGGTTCGACTCCGTCCAGCTCCATTGATATTGAGGATGAGTAATCATCTTTTTATATATAGATCTTTAACAAGTGAATAATGAGCAAAGTGAGATTAAAGAAATAATTGGGATCCAGTTTTAGAACTGGATACAATTTCATCATCACTGAGCGTCTGAAATATATATCATAATCTGAAAAGGCGAGATTGAATCAGTCATTGATTGATTTGGTCAAGTTACTAAGAGTGTATGGGGGATGTCTAGGTGCCGAGAGGCGATGAAGGACGTGAAAGGCTGCGATAAGCCCAGGGCAGGAGCCAAATATCCGTTAATCCTGGGATTTCCGAATGGGAGTACCCGGTAGAGCAGGGCAACCTGACTCTATCATCCATGGCTGAATGCATAGGCCATGTGAGGCGAACGCAGAGAACTGAAACATCTCAGTACCTGCAGGAAAGGAAATCAACCGAGACTCCGTAAGTAGCGGCGAGCGAAAGCGGAAGAGCCCAAACCACAGGGCATGCTCTGTGGGGTTAGGGCACTCAAAAGGAGTTACAAAGGTTTACCTAGTTGAATGGTCTGGAAAGTCCAACCACAGAAGGTGAAAGTCCTGTAAGCGGAACGTAAACTCTCCGTTATTTTGAGTGTACCAGAGTAGCACGGAACCCGTGGAACTCCGTGTGAATATGGGGGGCCCACCCTCCAAGGCTAAGTACTACTCGGCAACCGATAGTGCAAAGTAGCGTGAGCGAAAGATGAAAAGCACCCCTGCTAGGGGAGTTAAAAGTACCTGAAACCATACACTTACAAGCTGTAGGAGCCCTATGCCCTTTGTGGAATGGGTGACTGCGTGCCTTTCGCATAATGAGCCGGGGAGTTACCGTTCGTGGCAAGGTTAAGTCTTTAAGGGACGAAGCCGTAGGGAAACCGAGTCTTAATAGGGCGACTTAGTCGCGGGTGGTAGACGCGAAACCAGGTGAACTACCCATGGCCAGGTTGAAGGGGATGTAAAGATCCCTGGAGGACCGAACCCACTAACGTTGAAAAGTTAGGGGATGAGCTGTGGGGAGGAGTAAAAGTCTAATCAAACCTGGAGATATCTCGTTCTCTCCGAAATAGCTTTAGGGCTAGCCTCAAGTTATACATTACAGGGGTAGAGCTACTGATTGGGACTGGGGGGCCACCCGCCTACCCACCCCTACCAAACTCCGAATACTGTAATGCTTATCTTGGGAGTCAGACTGTGGGCGATAACGTTCATGGTCAAGAGGGAAACAACCCAGACCGCCAGTTAAGGTCCCGAATCCATGCTAAGTTACTAAGGAAGTCAAGTTGCTGTGACAATTAGGATGTTGGCTTAGAAGCAGCCACCATTTAAAAAGTGCGTAATAGCTTACTAATCGAGCAATTTGGTGCCGATAATGAACGGGAATAAGTATGGAACCGAAACTGCGGATTATCCTACGGATAGTGGTAGGAGAGCGTAGCAATCAGCGTTGAAGCGATACGGCAACGAGTCGTGGAGCGTTTGCTAGTGATTATCCCGGCATGAGTAACGATAAAACAGGTGAGAATCCTGTTCGCCGAAAACCTAAGGTTTCCTGGGGAAGGTAAATCCGCCCAGGGTTAGTCGGCCCCTTAGTCGAGGCTGAAAGGCGTAGACGATGGATAGCAGGTTAATATTCCTGCACCATGTTGGTGGACGAAAGTAGTGACGCATTTTAGAAGGTTATCCCGTGATTAGTCGTGCGGGTTTCGCAAGATCGAGGTCGTTTTTGATACCGAAGTAACTGGATAAGGTGCCGAGAAATAGCTGCTGTAGGTTGAAGCCAGCGTGACCGTACTAAAACTGACACAGGTAGGTGAGGAGAATATCCTCAGGCGCTCGAGAGAACCGTCCTTAAGGAATTCGGCAAATTGACCCCGTAAGTTCGCGATAAGGGGGCCCTACTCTTTGAGAGGGGACAGAAAAGTGGCTCTGGCGACTGTTTACCAAAAACACAGTTCTCTGCTAACACGTACAGTGGATGTATAGAGAATGACGCCTGCTCGGTGCCGGAAGGTTAAGGAAGCTTGTTAGTCCTCGGACGAAGCTCGCGACTGAAGCCCCGGTAAACGGCGGCCGTAACTATGACGGTCCTAAGGTAGCGAAGTTCCTTGTCGGGTAAGTTCCGACCTGCATGAACGGCGTAACGACTGGAGCACTGTCTCAAGGACGGACTCGGTGAAATTGTAATTGTGGTGAAGATACCACATACCCGCGGCAAGACGGAAAGACCCCGTGAACCTTTACTGCAGTCAGGTATTGATGCCTGTTATATTATGCGTAGGATAGGTGGGAGGCTTTGAAGCGGATCTTCTGGGATTCGTGGAGCCAACCTTGAAATACCACCCTTAGTATATTAGTCATCTAACTGCGACCCTTGAATCAGGGCGTAGGACCGTGCTTGATGGGCAGTTTGACTGGGGCGGTCTCCTCCTAAAGAGTAACGGAGGAGTGCAACGGTACACTCAGCATGGTTGGCAATCATGCGTCGAGCGTAAAGGTATAAGTGTGCTTAACTGCGAGACCCATAAGTCGAGCAGGTACGAAAGTAGGTCTTAGTGATCCGGTGGTTCCGTGTGGAAGGGCCATCGCTCATCAGATAAAAGGTACTCCGGGGATAACAGGCTTATCTCCCCCGAGCGTTCATAGCGGCGGGGAGGTTTGGCACCTCGATGTCGGCTCATCACATCCTGGGGCTGAAGGCGGTCCCAAGGGTTCGGCTGTTCGCCGATTAAAGTGGTACGCGAGCTGGGTTCAGACCGGCGTGAGCCAGGTCGGTCCCTATCTGCCGTGGGCGTTGGAATCTTGCGAAGATGTTTCCCTAGTACGAGAGGATTGGGAAGCACTGACCTCTGGTGTACCAGTTGTGCTGCTAAGTGCATGCTGGGTAGCTAAGTCGGGAAAGGATAACCGCTGAAAGCATCTAAGCGGGAAGCCCACTTCAAGATAAGGATTCCATGGACTTTAGTCCTGAAGTTCCCATGTAGACTACGTGGTTGATAGGCTGGGTGTGTAAGCACAGTAATGTGTTAAGCTAACCAGTACTAACGAACGAAAACTTGACCATATCAATCATTGATTGATATTCGAGTCTTTGAAGATTTGATGTTCAAATCTCAGTGATGTAAAAGGGTTTCCTTAACTCTCACTTGCTCATTATTTGCTTGAACAATTGAATACAGTCTGGAGAAATCCAGCAGTAATAATATTCCTGGTGACCATACCAAAGGGGAAACGCCTGATACCATTCCGAACTCAGAAGCTAAGCCCTTTGGGCCGATGGTAGTCTTATGGGCGAGAGTAGGTTATCGCCAGGATTAATAAGGCTCGCAGAGTGCAATACTTTGCGAGCCTTTCCTTTGCGCACTAATAAACACCTTAACTGCTTTAACGCAAAAGACGCAAAAGAAACGCAACCGGCGCAAACGGAGCGGATTGGAAGAACTTGTTCTATGAAAAACCAAAAGATTTAACCGCAAATAAACCCTATTAGAGTTTGAAACTCTAACAGGGCGAGCACAGATAAACGCAGATGGAGAAAGATTTTTTACCATAAGAGCATGAAGAAGGTGTTTCCTGGGAGCGCGGAGCCCCAGCTCCGCATGACGTTCAATATAGTTTTCAACTACCAATCCAAACTTAAAACTACAAACATATTCAACACAAATAGAACGTGGCTATCGCCGCGGTATTTACAGTGGGTTCATTTGCGATACCGCGCTAAGTGAAAATCGCTCATTTATAGCGAAAGATTAAGGAACGCTTGCTACGTGGAGATTTTCAATTCTTGATTTGTAGTTATGCGGATATTACTCATTTTTTAGTCATCTAATATAATCTTGTTGCATTGGTTTAAAACAGATGTAGCCTAGCTTGTAGTAGGGTGTCGCGTGTCAATATTCACAACTTTTTTCAGGAGATAGTAGGGTGAGAAACTTAACGAGAACAATTTTCGTAGTGGTGATTCTTTGGGCCAGTGGTTTTGGTCTAAGTTGTTTTGCGGCATGTCCATCTGCGGATTTGACGGGTGATTGTATCGTTAATCTGGAAGATTTTGCCTTGCTTGTCTCGCAATGGCTTGATGAAGGAGTACCGTTTCCCGTTCTTAACGGTATGACCTGGGTGTCTATCAATGATGACGGTTCTGGCATGAAAGATGCCGATGGCAATCCTATCAGTCATGGTGGTTTCATCGGCGAGATGAGCAAATATGAAATAACCAATGCTCAGTATTGTGAATATCTAAATGAGGCCAAGGCTGCTGGTCAAATAACGGTTTATAACAATGTGGTGTATGCGGCAGGTGACACTAGTCATTCCCAACCTTACCTTGAGACTTATGCCGTAAATTCATATACTCAGATTACTTATTGCTGCTCCGCCTTCAGTGTCCGCAACCGTGATGGTTATTATATGGGTAATCACCCAGTAGTTGGTGTGTTTTGGTATGGAGCAACTGCATTCTGTAAGTATTACGGTTACCGACTTCCTACGGAATGGGAATGGCAGGCGGTGGCGGACTACGATGGCAGTTATACCTATGGTTGTGGCATAACGATTGACCATGGTAAAGCAAACTATGATTGGAACAACCCGCTTAACCTCTCCATTCCCTATACCAGTCCTGTGGGTTATTATCCACCTTATGGTTATGGGATATGTGATATGGCAGGCAATGTGTTTGAGTGGACAGATAGTTGGTATGATAGCTCCCATAGCTATCGCGTTCTCCGCGGCGGCAGTTGGGACAGCATTGGTAACTACTGTGCTGTCTCGTACAGGAGCACCTACGACCCGACCAACACGCCCAACCTCATGGGGTTTCGGGTGTGCCGTTGAGTTCTGTTTTGGTTGGATTTTCGTTATCCTTTGCACTTTGTCCTTTTACCCTTTATATCCGAGCGAAGCGAGGATTGAAGTTGAAATTTGAGTCAAAAATGAGTGAAGGATTGAAAATGATATAGAAAAATATCCGCCCTAGATTTAATCTTGGGCGGATATTTTTTTTAGTGTCTTGTCCTATTTGATAGCAAGATCATATTTCTGATGCTGTTTACGTTGCGGCAGTCTAGCCATTTTTTTAGGAAGTTTTCTTGTTGGGCGATTTGGGCTATTGACATTAGTGCACGCAGGTGGTAGTTGCGTTGATCTTTTGTGCCTACCAAGACGAAGATGCAATGTAAGAGTGGTTGGTTGTCTGCTAGTTTTATT
>JALWYQ010000014.1 GCA_027078365.1 Phycisphaerae bacterium | reverse complement strand
ACCTGCTTGTGGCGTTCTGGAAGCTCAAGAATCGCTTCAGTAAGTTTTGCCGCTAGTTCCTGTTTATCTAATCGGCTACTCGGTGCATCTTCGCTACTATCTGAAATCATATCGCCAATGCCAACGCCATCTTCTCCCTGTTTTTGCAGAGAAAGAAAACTGTGACATCTAGATTTTTCATAGAGCTTGTAGAGCTCTTCAACTGTGATACTCATACAATCTGCGATTTGCTCATCGCTTGGCAAATGACCTAAATCATCTTCGAGCTGTTGATATACTTGCGTAAGCTCTTTTAGCTTTTTGTTTGTTCCTGTTGGAACAAACGACCAACTGCGCAGCTCATCAATTATCGCACCACGAACCCTGATATAGGCGTAGGTCTTAAAATCTGCATCTTTGACAGGGTTGAAATTATTTGCCGCCTTGACAAGACCCACGCAACCTGCACTGATAAGGTCGTCTCTGGTTAGAGGAGGTTTTATATAACTAGCCACTTGAGAGACAATCCTATGTACTAGAGGAATGTACTCTACTACAAGCTCGTCAACGCTTTTTCTAGCGCAACTGCTATATGCCCTAGCTGCCTGCGCAGCTAGATGCGAGGTGTTGTTCTGGTTTGAGTAATTATTTGATGTTAGACTTCTGGTTCTGCTCTTTGTTGCTTCTTTATCTGTGATAATATTTTTGTATGGAGCAGGAATAGCCATTAGAATTCATTTTCACTTTCTTGAGTGTCTGTCTTACTGAATTTCTCTTGAGATTTCTTATTGGCAAGATTATCTATTATTATACTAACGATGATATTGCCAACGATTGATATCGCAATATATGTTGCAATAGCGCCAATGATAGCTCTCTTGCAAGTTGTTGCCGGACAAATACCAGTGTACAACCCGACCATGCTCATTAGAAAGTACATTACCACTGCGGCTCTTATAGCAAATATTTTGATATTTCTATTCATACCTTCCAAGTTCTTAGATTACAGTTGCTGGTTGTTCTACGACCATATTGTTATTTTCTTGTTCTATCGATACTGCACTGATAGGTTGAACTTCCACCTCTGTAGTAATTTCATCATAAGCAACAACAGGAAGCCTTGGTACGCTCCTTGCTATTGTTTCGGCCAAAGGCCTTCTCAGACGTGAATCACAGAGTAAGACTATAGAGTCATATCCTTTACTCATGCCATCACGCCAGCTTTGTGCCAATTGCTCACAGAGTTTCATCGTAATCTGAGGCGAAACAGTTATAAACATATTGTCGCCTTCTTGCTTTAATGAATTTAGCAGTTGATGTTCAAGTTCTGGGTCTAGACTAATAGCAATTATCTTATTGTCAGAGTTTTTATAGGTTTCTGTAATTGTTCTTGTAATTGATTTTCTAACTAGTTCTGTTAGATAATCAGCATTCTTGGTTTTTGGTGCATGCTCACTTAGAGATTCAAGTATGCGTGGTAGATCTCTGATTGGAATTCTATCGGCGAGTAGATTCTGTAGCACGCGTTGCAATAGTCCAATGTTGACAAGTTCACCAATAACATCGCCAACTAGAGATGGTTGAGTGGTTCTTAATCGTTCAACTAATTGACCAACATCTTCACGTGTTAGTATCTCATGGGCATGTTGACTGAGAGTTTCTGATAAATGAGTTATTAAAACAGATTCAGGGTCAATGACAGTGTAGCCGCCAAGTTCGGCATTTTCTTTATCTTCTTTGCTAATCCAGATAGCAGGCAATCCATAGACTGGTTCTTTTGTCGGAATTCCCTGTATTGTAATACTCGTTGCTCCAGAGTCCATTGCTAAGAATTTTTCAGGCTCTAGCGATCCACTCGCTACGACATGGTCAAAGATTCTAATCTCGTATGTGTTTGGCTCTAGGTTAATGTCATCCTTGAGCCTAACAAGCGGTACGATTAGGCCAAGCTCTTGTGCAAATTTTCTTCTGATAGCGCCTATTCGTTCAAATATTCCAGTTTTTTTGCGTGGATCAACCATTGAAATTAATCTAACGCCTACCAGTACAGATATTGCGTCAACATCAAGAAGATTTTCTACAGGTATCTGATCGTCTTTCTTGGCGATTTGAGTCTTTTGTTTTTCCTGAGCGATAATTTTAGCTCTTTTTATATTGCTAAATGCTATCCAACCAAGCGTTGCTGAAACCAGTAAAAATGGTACTTTTGCAAAACCGTGGACAAATGTGAATAGGGAAATAATTACCGCAGCGATTATAAGCGGTTGATTGTTTCTTAGTACCTGATTTGTAATGTCCTTACTGACCGTCTGAGATGAGCGGCCCTTGGTTACGAGAAATGCCGAGCTAAGCGAGATAATGATTGAAGGCAGTTGACTCGCAAGACCGTCACCAATAGATAGGATGCTGTAGGTTTTTGCAGCGGTAGAAAGATCCATTCCTCTAGAATATCCTATCAAAACTCCACCGATTAAGTTAATCGCAGTTATGACAAGACCTGCCATTGCATCACCTCTGATGAACTTACTCGCACCGTCCATAGAGCCGTAAAATTCACTTTCAGAGATAATCTTTTTGCGTCTTTCATGGGCTTGCGCATCTGTTATGTTGCCAGCGTTAAGGTCAGCATCAATAGCCATCTGTTTACCAGGCATCGCATCTAGTGTGAATCGAGCACCAACTTCACTGACCCTTTCGGCACCCTTGGTAATTACGATAAACTGTATCAAAACAAGGATTAGAAATATAACCAGACCTACAACTAGATTACCGCCGGCAACGAAGTTTCCAAACGTCGAGACCATCTTACCGGCATTTCCTTGCAGTAATATTTGTCTTGTCGATGCTACGTTGAGAGATAACCTAAATAGTGTTACTACCAATAGCATTGATGGAAATGTTGATAAATCCATTGGCTCATTAGCAGATAATGTTGTTATCAGTATGACGATAGACATAGATATGCTTATTATGATAAGAAAGTCTATCACCACAGGTGGTAGAGGTATTAGCAAAGTAGCTAATATGGCAACAAGACCAAATGCAAACAATATATTACTGTCGATTTTACTCTTTATTGTAGAAATCTTTGGTTGTACATCTTCTTTTGGCATCAATCAGTAGTCCGTTACTGAGAGTTAATAGAATTGTTTTTATTGTTCGTTGCTATCTTCTTGAGTTTCAACTTGGGCACTAATTTGCTCTGATGCCCCTTCGATTTCCTTAATTCTTATAGCAAAGTGACCATCAACAATAACAATATCGCCAGTTGCAAACTTGATGTCCTGTACGTATAGCTCGGCAGGTTCATCAATGAGCTTGTCGAGTTGTAGCACAGAACCAGGGCAGAGTTGAAGAAGTTGCTTAACAGGAATTTCAGTGCCACCTAAGGTAACGGTGATGGGCATGTTAATATCTAAAAGCATCTCTATTTTGCCATCACTGTTTTTTATGCCAAGATCCTGAGCTTCTGAGAACTCTGCTGTTTGCGCATTCGTTGCGTCTTCTTGTGCGTTTGTGTTGTCAGTTTCGGTTTGAGTCATTATTAAATCCTTTTAATAATTAGAAGTCTTCTTTTTGTGTTATAGTTAGTGCCAATTGGCTCCCTAGTGTGGCAGGGAAACCATGCAAGACATCAGCGCCATTGACTTGTATGTCAATAGGTTCATTTGCCTTCCTATTTAGGACTATCAGGTCTCCAGGCTGAAGGTCTGTAATATCTTGCATCTGCAATAGATCTGTAGAGATCTTTGCGCTAATACTAACAGGAACTTTGGAAATATTATCTAATAAAGCCTTTTCAATCGCTTCCTTGCTTATCTTAGGGTGAGAGTTTTCCGCTTTTAGAGCTGGTTCGAGTAATTTAGATACGATTATAATCGATAGCTCGGCAGAACCATCTTTTTTTTCTATCTTAAAATCTAGTCTGCAAAGTTCTTCTAGACTATCGAGGTTGAGGGGCCAGTTGCCCCTGACCAGCTCTGAGCTAGAAACTAGACTGTAACCACCACGACTTTGTGAGGTCTTATCTAGAGCAACTACCGCCGTTTCAGCAGTGTCAAAAATTAAGCTCTCTTCGAGAGTTGATATGCTTGTCTGTTCTTCTTCTGGGTCGTCATCCCCAGCAAGTATGAATTTGACCAGCGAGAGGGCAGATTTTTTGCTAATAGCTACAAAGCCTTGGCTTGTAGTTGAATCATGACCGAGGTTGAGATAGTAGTTCTGCTCGTTGTTGTAGAAATCTCTTTCCAATGTATAGGAGTAGTGTTCTGTGATAGACTGCGGTGATACAATAAAATCGCCATGACAGAGATTTGTTATATCGGCCTGTATGTACTCGGCTAGCTTTTCCGAGAACAATTTTAGTGTAGCAGACTGTTCAATACTAAAGTGTCTTGGCTTGTGCCAATTATGCTCGCTGTAGCTAACGTCAGAGTCAACTTTAGGAGAATTTTGTTGCACTCTCTTTAGTATAGATATTAACTTGTCTTTGCTGATACTGTTCCCGGAGGAAGCTTTCATCATTGTATCTGAAACTCCTTAGTTAAGATTCTAATAATCATAGGCTTCGAATCAGGAAATAGTAGATCGTTGAAATTCTTCTGCACTTCCAACTTGAATCTCTCAAGATTTCTCGTCCCTTGAACATCTTCAAGGCTAAGTCCAGCCATATAAGAATACAACCAATCCACTAATTCTGACTTTTTACTCTCTAATACTGCCTTATACTCTGCTTCTGGCAGGTCATTACTTATTCTTAATATCAACGCTGCTCTAACATAGCGTGTTACACCAGGTTCGTCTAGATTGGCGATTACCGTATCTAGAGGAAATTCCCAGCTATTTTCTTCTTCTTTTGTTGGCTCAACAAGAGGTTCTTCTAATTTAGCTTTTTCCTCTTCCTCTTGTTGTTGCGCCGCAACCTCTTCTGCCTGTTGTTCTGAAGAGGCAAAAATCCTAGCCGCTCCGTATCCACCGCTAAAGCCGATGAGTACTACAGTGGCTAAAATAGCCCACATTACAATATTTGCTTTTGATGAACTACTTGCAGTTTCTTCGCTATTCTGCTCTTTAGCTTCATCTTCTTTAACTTCTTCATTTTCTTTCTGATCTGCCATCATCAAACCTCTTTAGTTAGTTTAGTACTCTAAGAGAATTGTCGCTAGTCGTAGCGGTATCCCTATATCGTTTTATTTTGTCTCTTAGAGTTCGGTTTGTGATGCCCAGCAGTTTAGCTGCTTTCGTCTGATTACCGTTACTATGTTCTAAAGTGGCTAGAATGGCTTGTTTTTCTAACTCCCGTAAACTCTTGCCTACTATTGATGAGTTGTTATCGGACATCACTCTGTGCATACAGAGCAAGTCTTGATCCATCCAGTCAGTATTTACTAGGCTTAATATAGGACCATCTCCAAGTATCAAACAACTCTCGACAGCATTGCGCAGTTGCCTAATATTACCCGGCCAACTGTATCTCTCAAAGACTTCGAGAAGGTTTTTGTCAATCTTTTTAATTTCTCTATCCGTATCTTTTGAGAAAATATCCAGAAAGTGTAGAACAAGCTCTAGGATATCTTCCTTGCGATCCTTGAGAGGCGGCACTTTTATCGTAACTGCGCTTAGTCTGTAGTAGAGATCTTCTCTGAACTTGCCTAGCCTAATTTGCTCATGGATGTCTCTGTTTGTTGTAGCGATGACGCGCAAATCTAGAGAAATCTCTCTGTCACCGCCGACTCTTTCGATAGAGCCTTGTTCGAGAACCCTCAAAAGCTGAGATTGAAAGGTTAGCGAAGTTTCTGTGATTTCATCAAGTAAGATTGTGCCGTGATTTGCCCGCTCAAACTTTCCTTTTCTTGTTGTCATCGCACCGGTAAAAGAGCCTTTCTCGTGGCCGAATAGTTCGCTTTGCAAGAGGCTCTCATTGAGGGCTGCGCAGTTTAGTCTAACGAAATTATTTTTTGCCCGTTTGCTACTGTTGTGTATTAGCTGCGCTATTAACTCTTTACCACTGCCATTTGGGCCAATAAGCATTACAGACGCATTTGTCTTGGCCACTTTCTGAGCCGTCTGAATGAGGTTTTTTACCTTCTCAGATGAGCCAACCATATAGTAGCAACCGTTGTTGTGAGCAATTTCTAGAGATTGTCTTTTTCTAGTTAATTTATTCTTCTTGCTAGAGATGATTTCTAATAGTCTCTCTTTTACTATTGGTCTTGGAAGAAAGTTTGTTGCTCCACTTTTAATGGCATTTATTGTGGCTTCTGAATTGTCCTTATTGCTAATGACGATTAAATTAGTCTCTGGAGTTAACGAATGGATATAGTTAATCGGATTAATAACAGTCTTATCGTTACAATCATCTTCGTTAATATTGGCGAAATCGTCAGCGATGAAGATTATGTCCCAGTAGGATTTCTTTATTTCTTTTGCCGCATCAGATAGGGTGGTAGCCACCTTGGCGTTGATGCCAATTTGCGCTGAAGTCTCAAGCAAAACTCTTAGCGAGTTGTTGTGCTTGTCTAATATCAATATTCTATTTTTACTATTCTTATACGACATACTTATTGTGTTATTTAGTGTTTGTTGCAGAAATATCAGAGAGTAATTTGGATACAGTATTTAATGTGTTATCTATGTCAGAGTCTCTTAATGTTCTTACCAAGTCAAGTTCAACCCTTGCCATATTGCTCCATCTAGAATTTGGGTATTCATTGATAAGCTGAGAAAATCTCTCACTTGCCTTTGCTGAATCAAAATGTTTATAACAATTACCTAGTTGAAGAAGATACCAGCTACGCTGAGTATTGTAATTGCGTGATTTACTATCGAGTTTATTAAGGACGATTAGATAGTATTGCGCTGCGCTTTCGTATTCTTCTCTCATATATTCACTATATGCCATAGTTGCGGCATATTTTTCTGATATGTCTGTTGGTAGCTTTTCGCTTACAACTGCCTCGCTGCTCTTTGTTTCCTCTTTGTTGGTGCTTTGAGTTTTGGGTTTCTCTGTCGCTGATTTTGTTGTTGGTGCAACAGTTTTAGAAGCGGCCTTATCAACAGGCTCTATAGGAGATGATTCCTTTTTGACGGTTTCAATCCATTCTGGATCGCTAGGTAGTTTGAGTTTGTCTAAAGTTGAAAGCAGACTATTTAGCTCAGGGTCTTTATCTTCGATAGGTTCTTGTTCTTGGGGTTGAGCTATAAAAGATTTTTTCATCTTGAACTTAAGAGTTGTAAGGTCGCTATTAGGGTCTGCAGAGGTTTTAGCATCCTCTGCAAAGGCTGCGCAACTAGTAAAAACTACTATTGATGTGAGTATGTATAATCTAAGCATATAATTTAGTCCTAATCGTAATCATTACTAAGCTATTTTTTCGCTATAGCTCCCTTTAAAATATTCGCCGCCTCTTTATATAGCCCCTTCTTATTGTAGGCTTGCGCCATCAAGCCCTTGGCTTGATCAACGTATTCACCGTTTTCTTCTATCTCAAGGACTCTCTTACAGGCGTCTATTGCATCATCATAATTGCCAAGTTCCATAGATACTTGTGCAAGAGTAATATTTGCTAGACACATTTCTTTATTAATAGGCAATAATCTTATTGCTCTTACTAATTCTCTACGAGCAAATTCGTTTTGACCATTATCGTGATAGCTTGCTGCAAGTTCGATTGCTAGTTCTGCCCTTAGCTCTTTTTTAGGCATGTATTCTATTTTGTTACGTAGCATAGTTATTGCAGTATCGTATAGCCCAATCTGTCTGTATGCTCTTGATTTTGTTATCAATAGCTGAGTGATTGTTTCTTGGCTAAGCTGCTCAGTATTTATGGATTCCAACGTTTGAATTGCTCGAGCCTCTTCATTTTGCTTCAATTCAACTAGTGCTTTTTCAATAGAGATTCTTGCTTTCCTTCGATAAGAGATACCTCTTTGAGCTATTGCCTTTGCGAAGCTCTTAGCAGCATTATCAAGGTCATTTGTTTTCTCGTATGATTTTCCCAGAATCTCATAGGCCTCGCTGATGTCTGTCTTGTCTTGCTTTTCGTAGAGGGCAATGCCTCTGTTGATACAATTTTTAGCCTGTTCGTATGATTTTAATTTGAAAAATGACTTGCCTGCGCCAATCGCTGCCTTTGATTTTGTTTCTCTATTGGTATCGAAAGTAAATGCTTTACTAAATAACATTGCAGCTTCATTGTAATTTTTGGATATATAGCTTGTCTCCGCTAGACTCAGAGTTGCCAAATCCAAGATTTTAGAATCAGGATGCAACGTGATTAATTCATTTAAATCATTCTTGACGCCAGCGAAATCGCCCAATTTTGCCTTAATCTTACTTGATTCATATATTGCATATGACGCTGTATCGTGATGTGGAAAACGATTGAAAATGAGCTTGTATTCGGCAAGGGCGGTAGGTAAGTTGCCGGATAGTTCATAGAGTTTGGCCATTGCAAAGTGAACATTAGCCATTCTTTTGCGATCGTGATAGCGAACTAGATATCTTCTCCACACAGAGATTGCCTGAGTGGTCAAGGTTTTTTTGTGAAGATTTAGGTTTGTGTAAAGACTAGGGTTGTATATCGATATGTTGTTTTCTGAGAATATAGGGACTAGGCCATTATATCCACAGAAGATTTCGCAAGCATAGAAATCTCTGATTCCTCTACGTATCATTGTAACCGGCTCTACTCTCACGTCAGCCGAACAGTTTCCCCAATCTAAGTTGATGTTGGCCTTATTGGCTATGATTCCAAGAGATTCATTGAGTGGGGCATTGTTAGAGGTTATGTCGAAGATAACCTTCCCATCAGGCATAGTCTCTGCTTCTATGTTAGGTCCAAACAGTGCTTTGTCTAGGCTGTCTCTTCCGAGCAAGAGAAATTTTATCAGCTTGTCTTGTTCCATAACAGGAACACTCTCGATTCGCATGTTTTTGGTCCAGAGCCTTCCAGGCAACTCGTAGTGAGGATCTGCCATTTCTAAAACATGATTAGTGAGAGACTCTGCTATAACAAAGTAGATGTTCTGTTCCATATCCCCTGAGAAATAATCTTTGTAAGGGGATAGTATTGCAAGTGCTTTGTAAGCTCTTTTTCTTGCCTCTAGATAATTGTGGTTAGTCATCTCTATGAAAATGAGATGGTAGTTTGTTAATAATTCGATTGCAGGAGATTTACTCGTTAGCAATTTTGTGAAGATGTTTCCAAGCCTTTCATTCTCTCCAAGCTGCTCTAGGCATAGAGCTATATTGAAGTTGACGTAGTCTTTAAGTACTTCATTAGGGAGGTCATGTTGGGTAATCTTGCTATTTAACTTCAAGAAAACGTTTAGTGCTTCCTGATATTTACCTTGATTGAAGAGGCTCTGCGCAAGTGAGTAGGATATGCCTTCCTTGTACTCTCTGAGTTTCTCCTCGTTTACCTTTAGCTCCGTTATATCCAACACTTCCTTCTTTGGGGGCTGTGCTTCTTCTTTAGGCTTTAATGTAACTACTGTTGGGTTTTGGTGTTTTGTGATTGCATGTACCAATACAGCTGCAACGACAGATAGGACTACCGCATTGGCAATCATAATCAGAACAATCTTATTTAAGGATTTGCTACTTGCTAACGACTCAGATGTAGGGGAAGCGTTACCACTGGAAGTAGAGCCTTCGGTCTTCTGAGACTCTTTGGTCATGCCAAGATTTTCTAACAGGCTTCCTTTGTCCGCAAAAATATCCTCCGCAGAGAGCTCTTCCTTGAATTCTCCGCTAAAAACTTCGCTTGGAGTTTTTTTGTTTTCTTCAATTGGTTTTTCGTCTTTATTCGGCATTGTCGCTGTTATAATCAAAATCAAGTAGTTTTTTATATAGAGTAGCAACATTAAAATGCAAATTTTGTACCAATTGAGCAAATTAGCAGAAGCCTCTATTACAATCGCAAGAATGGCCCAAAAAGAATTGATAGTGATATAGTCGTTTTACGGTTGCGCAGTTAGGTGTATGAAAATAATACACTTAGAATTAATTGGTAGTAGTGGGAGGACTAGATGGTTTTGAAAAATATTTATTGAGATTTTATACGATTGAGAAGTTTAATAGGGCTCTTATGGTTTGCGCATGTTTAATTTGTTGCGAATAATCTTTGCTCTAAGCTCATCGCGTTCGCTTGGGCTTAAGCTCATTCCGGCGTTCTTTTGAAGGTGTGCTGGTTGAGTTAGCATAAATAATTCATTAATTGTTGAGATAGCTACATCTTTGATTTTACCCAAGTTAATACCCAATCTGAGATTGCTTAACAAAAATAAAGCTTCTTTGGAGCTGATTAGACGCGCATTTTCTAAGATGCCCTTGGCCCTATAGACCTTATCCTCCAAAAGGTTGTTCTGATGTTTTAAGAGATGGTCTCTGGCTACTAGTTCATACTCAACGATTTTTGGGATAAGATTTTCGGCTAACTTTTCAATTATTTGCTCTTCTTTTATGCCGAGTGTGATTTGATTTGATATTTGAAAGAAATCACCAAGTGCATCAGTGCCTTCGCCAAAGAGCCCTCTAACTGCAAGTTTCATTTCCTTAGTAGCGTTTAGCAATTTTTCAATTTGGTTTGTCATCTTGAGCGCAGGAAGATGCAGCATCAGTGAAACTCTGATGCCGGTTCCGACATTGGTAGGGCAAGCGGTTAGGTAGCCAAGGTGTTGATCAAATGCGAAGCTGACTTGTTTCTCGATTTCAGTGTCAATGCGGTTTATCAATTCCCAGCACTCTTTGAGTTGGAGTCCTGGAAGGATTGCCTGCATTCTTAGGTGGTCTTCTTCGTTTAACATAGCAGTAAAGACTTCGTCTTTGCTAATTATAGCCGCTCTTGGGCCTTGCCCCTTGCAAAGATGGGTGCTTATCAGATGTCTTTCGATTAACAGTTCCTTCTGAAGTTGACTTGCAGAGCTTATGTCAACATACTCACTGATAGAGCCTATGCTTGTCTTAAGAATTGCTTCTCTTAACTTTGATACAATAATTTCTTTTTCTCTATTGCTACAATGGGTTGTAAAGAGGTGATTTGAGAGATTTCTGGCCAGACGAATCCTTGACGATATGATAATCTCGCAACTCTGCCCAGAGTCTTGAAACCATTTACTGACTTTTGTTGCTATGTCGTCTATGCTCATTGAATCTTGCTAATTTCATCTCGCAGACGAGCAGCATCCTCATATCTTTCCTGTTCGACGGCCTCTTCTAGGGCCTTCTTGAGGTTTTCCAGCTCAGATTCCTGCGTTGTTTTATCACATTCATTCTGTGGCACTTTGCCGCAATGAACTTTACCACCGTCTTGATATTTATCAATGATTTTATTTAATGATTCGCTGAAAACATCGTAATCTTCTGGGCAACCTAGTAGCGATTGCTCATTTATATCATCAATAGTGATGTTACATTTTGGGCAAGATGCACTTGTAGCGTTAAAAACGTTCTGGTCTTTTGGTTGAGCTGCAAGTAAGTTGTTGAGTAAATCATTGAGAGGAATCTGCGCACTTACGGTAATACCATCGTTTTGCGCACACGACTCGCAGAGATGTTTTTCTTGACGTTTTCCGTTGGTGATTTCCGTTAAGTGTATTGTTGCTGTATTCTTATTACAATTTTGGCAATTCATATTGAGCCTCTTTTAGATTTTGACTTAGCTACCATTATAAAACCATTAGCTCTTATCGGCTAAGAGAAAAATGTACTAGAGTCAAATTTTAATGCTTAAGCGCGAGTATTGCATTCTTGAGATTAATTACTTATTCCCTGAATACCTGACAAGGCAGTTAGGTTGTTCTGTTAGCTCAACGTAATCTAATTTAATTGTTGTCGATGGCAATCTTGTGGCTATCTGTTCAAAGATATATTTTGCAATTAGTTCTGTCGTGGGATAGTTAGGACTAAAAATGCCTAGTTCGTTTATATTCTGATTGGCTAAAGTTGTTGTTGCAGAATTGATTATCTCCTGACAAAGTCCAAACTCTATTACAAATCCTAGCTCATCAAGACTGTCCCTACTAAAGCAGGAAGTTAATTTCCAGTCATGCCAGTGAGCTTTCTCAACTGTGCCATCTGGCATCTTAACCGCATGCGAAGCTCTAAACGAGCTTTTTAATATTGCCTTGTACATATTGCAAAGTGCCCTGTTACTTTTTCTTGAGTTTGTTCTGAAGTTCTTGGAACACAGGTTCTGGTATCAGGTTTGAGACGTCGCCACCGAGGGTTGCTACTTCTCGAATTAGAGTTGAGCTCACAAAACCAAATTCCTCACTTGTCATAACGAAGACAGTTTCTATGCCAGCTACGGCACGGTTTGTCATAGCCAATTGAAATTCATATTGAACATCAGTGAGATTTCGAAGTCCCCTAAGCATAACATCGGCTTTGACGCTCTTGGCGTATTCAACGGTAAGTCCATCGTAACTTTCTACTATAACACCTGGGGTATCTTTGAAGATGTTTTCAATCATTTTGACGCGTTCTTGAGGTGTGAAGAGGTCTGTCTTTACAGAGTTTGCGCCAACAGCTATTATCAATTCATCGAACATTTTTAACCCACGCTTGGCAACATCGATATGGCCATTTGTAATGGGGTCAAACGTTCCTGGAAATATAGCTCTAATGTGTTTTTTGTTCATTCGAGGCTCCTATAATAAGTTGCCAAATTATAACAGACTTTGCATTGCTCATCAATCTATCTGTACAGAAAAGAGATGTACGAGGCGAGAGGTCCGATAAACCATCATAATTCAAGAATTCTTATTTTATTATAAAATTTTTGCAAATAGACCCAGATGTGATGGAGACCTCTTCTAGTCATACCACTTGAGGCTATTTATCGGAGGCTTGCTTAGTTCGTGCTACGCATCATGTGGAGATTAATACTCAATTATTGATATTATCGCAGTAATCTACCGAGAAAGTGGTACAATGTAAGTGGGTCGGAGCTGTTATCTTTTAAGAACAGAATAAAAGATACATCTGTGTCCATTTTTTATACGTTTTCGTGGGAAATATTAAGGTTTTACGCTTTTAATAGACGATGGATATGGTATATTCACGACACTATTAAACAGCGTAAGCGGATAGCTCTTTTTTAAGGTATTTTTGTGGTCACTAAATCAAGAACAATTACTGTCTGGGTTTGCTTGGTATCGTCAATGACATTTGGGGCTTTGATTCTAATGTCATTGGAATCTAAAGGTCCTGAGGGCGGTGCCTTTAGTTTGGCTAGCTACACCAAGCTCGAGGGGATTGATGGAAACATAGCAACTCAAGCTCCATTCAGCAAAGATAACTGGTCCAGAATTGAGATTTCTCTGAGTAACACTCAAGCAGGAAATATCGAGTCGCTCGCGTTAGTTTCTAACTTAGCAAGTAGTGATGAGCTCAACTATCACTTTGTTGTTTGTAATGGCAAGGGTGGAGAAGATGGGTTGATTGAAGCTACTACCAAATGGAAAAAACAGTATCCAGCATTGCCAGATGGCCAGTGGTATGGCTCTAGAAAGACCATCAGAATTAAGGTAATTGCAAATCGCACTGATTCACCTGCGACAGATACTCAGGTTAAAAGGGTAAATAAGCTCTTAGATTCGTTGTGCCAAAAATGCGGTATCGATCCTGTCAATATTGATTATCCTATAGGTTGGCAATTCTAAGTAAATTTTGTGCACAAAAAAACAAGCAATTGCACCGTGGTGCAGTTGCTTTTTCTTTGCGCACAAAAAAAGCGGCTCTATATGAACCGCTTAGTTTTGTAGCAAGAATACTTGACTTATAGGCTAATTGCCTCTACAGGACACTCGTCAACACAAGCGCCACAGTCAACACATGTATCTTCGTCCACTGTTGCTTTGTCGCTAACCATTGTCAACGCTTCTACTGGGCAGCAGTCTATGCATGCTCCACAACCTGTGCAGGTATCTTTGTCGATTGTTACTGCCATTTTAAGATCCTTCCAATCAAAATGTGAATTATATGTTAGTTTAGAACACGGGCTTATATTTTGTCAAAAGTCGAGTGATAGTCCAGAAAAAAAGGTTATTTTTTTTCTTTTAATGGTGCAATTATACTTTTAGCGCAATGCGATCTTTCATGTGAGATGCTTTGCGGTATTAATCTTTGACGACATGGTAATGTTAGGCGTTTTTTTGCCGATTCAATGTCTGTAACTTTAGAATGTGGAATGAAATTGCGATTAATTTGGTTGCAGACAGAGAAAAAGCTTGATTTTTCCAAAAAAAAGGGTACTTTATCTCCTCGTTTGCAGAGAATTATATTTGAGATAACGTATTGAAAGGGTTTGATTTAGATGATTAAGGTAAAGGCAAGAGTGGGCGAATCAGTTCAGCAGATGGTGAAGCGTTTCAAAAAGATGTGTGAGAAGGAAGGTCTAATTCGTGATATGAAGCGTAATAGCTACTACGAGAAGCCTTCAGAGAAGAATCGCCGTAATCGTCGCAAAGCTGCGCGCATGAACTCACAGCAACGCTAAGTCAAGCTCTCTGCATATAAATATTAACCGGATTGGTACCATTTGTAGTGCCGATCCGGTTTTTTGTGCGCACAAATAAATCCTAGCCGTTTATTCCAACTCCTCCTTATTTGCTGCCAAGAGTTGCTAGTTGTTTTTCTCAAGATAATATTCGTGATCTTTGACTTTTTGCCTGTCGTACCTTTTTGTTTATGCAAGAAGGATTAATCGCAACGATCAGGCAATTCAGCACTACGTATATCTTTTGTTTGTAAATGTTTACGTTGATTAATTATTTTGTAAAAAAGCAGCAAATTTTAGTTTGAACATTTAAAAAAAGACAATATTATACAAACATAAGCAATCCTACTGCGTAGGGTAGTTTAAGTTTTCTCTTCCTCCTCTAGATGAAGGGCGCGACGGTTTATCCGTTGCGTTCTTCGTCGTTTTTTTTTGTGCTTCCGATTAAATGACGGTGGTGTGTTTTTGTGATGTTTACCTATAGAGATTGTTCAATTGCTGTGGCTATAGATTGAGCGATCTTGTCGCGATAACTGCCATTGTTCAGATTCATATCATCTATAGAGTTTGTGATGTAGCCACACTCAATTAATACGGCCGGTTTTGAATGTCCGACCAACACTCTAAAGTCTGCCTTTCTAACTCCTTTGCACCTTATAAGATTGGATTCCAAGCAACAGCATATCGATTCTGCAACTTCTCTACTTTTTCGAAGAGATTTTCTGGCAATGTAACATGTCGCACCGTTTATACGAGGATTTCTGTGTGAATCTATATGTATTGATATTAGGATGTTAGCGTTGTACTTATCTGCTAGCTTGGCTCTGTTGTCGAGCTTTACGAATCGGTCCGTTTTTCTCGTCATAATCACTCTAGCGCCTTTATTTCCAAGCTTCTTAGCTAACCTCTTGGCTATGTCTAGAACTAAATCTTTTTCGTTGCGTCCTCCAATTTTGGCCAAAGCACCTGGGTCTTTGCCGCCATGACCAGGATCTACAATGATGGTTTTACCAACGAGACTGTGATTGCGTTTCTTTACTCTTGTATAGCTACAGTGCTTTTGCGGCTTTATATCATTTGGGTAGGAGCTTGTGCTTGGTTTCGTATCAACGATTTGTGGAGGTAACAGAGTTTCGTAACAGCCAGTAAGCAGAAAAGATAGAGAGATTGCTAAAATAGCTAGGTATATGTTTTTTTTCAAGGTCGTTCCTTACTTATACATTGCAATTACAGTGGTAAGTTTGTCGCTATACAATAGTAACGGCATTTTGGGTATATTTGTGCAAAGTTTGTACTGAGAATTATTGCAGATTTCTAAATTCTAGTCTCTAGCATAGCGATGGTATCTACTCAAACTTTGATAGACTCGCAATATTAAAGGAATATTGGCATAAAAAAAGTTTTTTGTAGTTGCCTTTTCTTTAGATTTCTTTATACTTTCCCCTTTGAACATATGACGGCTGAGGGGTATCCCTGCCTATTTAGGCTTGCGGGAAGCTAAACTTGGGCCTTGCTGTTGACGCTAAGTGTTTTATTTGGTGGCACTTATGGCTTGCTGCTGTAGCTCAGATGGTAGAGTACATCCTTGGTAAGGATGGGGTCATGGGTTCGAGTCCCATCAGCAGCACTATGAAATAGAATTGTTATGCCCGTAAAAAAATATGGGTAGTTTAATGTATAAATTTAATGGAAATTAACCCAAAAAGCATAATTGGAGGTTAATCAAAATGGCTAAGGCTGTATTTGAACGTACCAAACCGCACGTAAACATCGGTACAATCGGTCACATTGACCACGGTAAAACAACCCTAACGGCAGCGATTACAATGCGTATGGCTGTTAAGCAGGGAACAAACGCTAAAAAGTTTGATGAGATCGATAACGCTCCTGAAGAGAAAGAGCGTGGTATTACAATCAACACTGCGCACGTAGAGTATGAAACAGATACTCGTCACTACGCTCACGTTGACTGTCCAGGTCACGCAGACTACGTTAAGAACATGATTACAGGTGCTGCTCAGATGGACGGTGCGATTCTTGTAGTTGCAGCCTCTGATGGTCCTATGCCTCAAACACGCGAGCACATCCTACTTGCTCGTCAGGTAAACGTTCCTAAGATCGTTGTTTTCATGAACAAAGTTGACCAAGTAGATGACCCTGAGCTAGTTGAGCTAGTTGAGATGGAAATCCGTGAGCTTCTCAGCAAGTACGATTTCCCAGGTGATGATATCCCTGTAATTAAGGGTTCTGCTCTTGCAGCTCTTAACAGTGAAGGTCAAGATGATGAAGCATGTAAATGTATCGATGATCTAATGGCGGCTGTCGATGAGTATATCCCAGTTCCAGAGCGTGCAGTTGATCAAACTTTCTTGATGCCAGTTGAGGACGTGTTCTCAATTAAGGGTCGTGGTACAGTTGGTACAGGCCGTGTTGAGCGTGGTATTATTAAAGTTGGCGACGAAATCGAGATCGTTGGTCTAGGTGAGACTCGTAAGACAACATGTACAGGCGTTGAGATGTTTAACAAGCTTCTAGAAGAGGGTCAAGCTGGTGATAACGTTGGTTTGCTTCTTCGTGGTATCGATAAGAAGGAGCTTATTCGTGGACAAGTTCTTGCTGCTCCTGGAACAATTACTCCACACACTAAATTTAAGTGTGAGGTTTACGTTCTAACTAAAGAAGAGGGTGGTCGTCACTCTCCATTCTTCGCAGGTTACAGACCACAGTTCTATTTCCGTACAACTGACGTAACTGGTGCAGTTAATGAGATTACTAGCCGTGAAGGTAAGCCTGTTGAGATGTGTATGCCTGGCGATAACATTGCTATGACTGTTGAGATTATCTCTCCAATCGCTATGGAAATCGGTCTTCGTTTCGCTATCCGTGAGGGTGGTAGAACAGTTGGTGCAGGTGTTGTTACAGAGATCATTGAATAATAATTAGTAATTGCTAGTTAGTGGCTAGCCAAAAGGTTAGCCACTAACTATTTTTCCCATTCCGATGGGATATGGATAAGAGGACAATATGGCTAAGTCTGTTAAAAGAGAATATGTTTGGCTTGAGTGTAAAGAGTGTGGCGAGCGCAACTACCGTACTAAGGTTAATGTTGTGGGTGGTACACCTAAGCTTGAACTCAAGAAGTTCTGCAAAAAAGAACGCAAGCATACTACACATAAGATTCGCCGTAAGTAACTAGGCTTCGGCTCTAGAGGCCAGTAGCTTAATTGGCAGAGCAGCGGTTTCCAAAACCGCAGGTTGGGGGTTCAAGTCCCTCCTGGCCTGATTAAAGTCAGGGTACGTTAATTTCATACGATTGCAGAGGTACGCGATGCAGTTATATTTTTACAAGAAAGGACAGGGTTACTACACTAGACTCTGGGCTTGTCTCATTGTTTGGGCGATTGCGGCAATTGGTTGTAATGTCCTTTACAAGAAGCTACAGTCAACTAGTAACGAGTGGATATATATGGGTATCCCAATTGCTGTCATTAGTGTGGTTACATGGTTTCTCTACTGGTTGCAGAATAGACCAGCAGTTGCTGATTTTCTGATTCTCTCAGAGGGAGAGCTTAAAAAGGTTAACTGGAGCAGTAGGGCTGAAATCATAGCTTCAACGGTTATTGTGATTGCTGTTGTTATTATTATGGCGGCATTCCTAGGCCTAGTTGATTTGGCATTCCATGCATTATTTAACAGCATCGGTTTGTATTCATAATCTTGGCAAGTACAACAGCGCAAGGAATTTACAATGCAGTGGTATGTTCTAAGAGTAGCTTCTAATAAAGAGAACCGAGTATGCGAGTCTCTCCAGAGAAAAGTACAAATGGAGGGTTTGCAAGATCAGGTTGGCCGTATTGCTGTACCTGTAGAGAAGGTTAAAAGTGTAAAAGGTGGTAGAAAACGCGTAATTAAACGCAAGCTCTATCCTGGCTACGTGTTTATGGAAGTTGAGCCCCTCGAGGATGGCAGAATCCCAGAGAGGGTTTGGTTTATGATAAAAGAAACTATGGATGTTGGTGATTTCATAGGAACGGAAGGCAAGCCTATTCCTATGCGAGATACCGATGTTGCTAAAATGCTTATCGATATTGAGGATAAGGCAGAGGAAGCACCAGCCATTAAGGTTGAGTTTAAGAAGGGCGATGTAGTTAAAATTCGCGAAGGTGCCTTTGAGAACTTTGAAGGTACTGTTGATTCAATCGATACTGAGCGTGGAGTTGTTCGAGTTATTGTTAGCATTTTTGGAAGAAGTACGCCTCTCGATATTGAATATTGGCAAATCGATAAGGTTTAATAACGCTATTACGCACTGAAAATTAGTTTATCAGTTTGTTTAACTGTGTAGGGGTAATGTATCTACACGGGTTTTTTGTGTTTAGAGATAATGAAAAAGAGGATAAAATGGCCAAAGAGGTTGTTTCTCAAATTAAATTGCAGGCTCCTGGTGGACAGGCAACTCCAGCCCCACCAATTGGTCCTGCCCTTGGACAGCACGGTGTCAACATCGGTCAGTTCGTACAGCAGTTTAACGATCAGACTCGTGAACTTAACGGTATGACTGTTCCTGTTGTAATCAGTGTTTATAATGATAAAAGTTTTGATTTCATAGTAAAGAGCCCTCCTGCATCGGTACTGTTGCTAAAAGAGCTTGGTCTTGAGAAAGGTAGTGGCGAGCCTAACACCAATATAGTTGGTAAGGTTACTAAAGCTCAACTTCTTAAGATTGCTGAAACAAAAAAGGCAGACTTGAATGCTTTTGATGCTGAAGCAGCAAGCCGTATTATTGCAGGTACTGCTAGGAGTATGGGTATTGAGGTTGAGGACTAAGGTCCTTTAATATATTGCTTACCACGGCTAATAAGTGGGAGCGTGTTATTTTTAAACGCGAGGTTAATAATGCCAAAAAGAAGTAAAAGGTACGAAGCTGCGGCTAAGGCGCAACCTAAGGAGGCATTACCTCTTGCAGAGGCTGTAAAGAAGCTCAAGAGTTTTGCAAATGTGAAATTCGATCAGACTGTCGAGATTGTTATGTGGCTTGGTATTGATCCACGTCATGCAGATCAGCTCGTCAGAGGGGCAATCAGCCTTCCAAACGGTATTGGCAAGAGCAAGAGGGTAATTGCATTCTGTGACGATGCGCAGGTAGCAGAAGCTAAGGAAGCTGGTGCAATAGAGGCTGGCTGTGATGATTTGATAGCTAAGGTGGCTGGTGGATGGCTAGACTTTGACGTAGCTATAGCTTCACCAAAGGTTATGGGTAAAGCTGGTAAGTTAGGTCGTGTTCTTGGCCCTCAGGGCAAAATGCCATCACCTAAAAATGGTACAGTTACCCCAGATGTTGCTAAAGCTGTTGCTGAATTTACAGCAGGTAAAGTTGAATTTAGAAATGATGCTGGCGGAAATGTTCATGCTGTTGTCGGTAAATTGAGTTTTGATGATGATAAATTGGCGGAAAACATCGAGTTTTTCATTAAAACTATCTCAAAACTTAAGCCGTCTTCGGTTAAAGGAACGTTTATTAAGAAAACTGCTATCAGTGCAACTATGAGTCCTAGTGTACTCATAGAACTCTAAATTAGCTAAGCTAGAAAGCAGGTATTTAAATGAGTAGATTTATTAAAGGCTTACTTCAGAAAGAGCTAGAGAAGAAATACGAAGGTTGCAATGAATTCGTAGTTCTCTCGACTGAAGGTGTAAGTGGTAATGATAACAATAGTATGCGTGGCAGCCTTACAGAAAAGGGTGTTGCGTTAAATGTAGTTAAGAATTCTCTGATGAGACGCGCTCTCAAAGAGATGGGTTTGGACAATGCGGCTGAGCTCTTTTCTGCCGGACCATGTACCGTGGCTTTTGGTGGTGACAGCGTTGTTGACGTTGCTAAGGAAGTGGTTGATTGGTCTAAAAAGATCAAGGCCATTGAGCTCAAGGGTGCGTATGTAGATGGTGAGGTCCTTGACCATGAGGGCGTTGTCGCTCTTTCGAAAATGCCAAGCAGGGTCGAGCTTCAAGGTCAGGTCGTTCAACTCGCTCAGAGTCCAGGTGCAAATGTTGCTGGTGCAATCGTTGGACCTGCAAGCTACATCGCTGGTTGCATAAAGACAGTTGCAGAAAAAGCAGAAGAAGCAGCTTAATATTTTTTTCAGGAAAGTTTAGAAATTGCTACTGTGATTGCCTCGTGTATGGGTTAAACAGGGCGGCGTAGCCCTGGCTGTTGCAGAGCTAGATAATATACAGGAGTTATTAGGATGTCAGAAGAAGCTAAAAGCTGGAGTCCAGAAATTAAAGAAATTGCAGACAAGATTGTTGCTCTAACACTTATGCAAGCTAAAGAGCTTGGTGATTGCCTAAAAGAAGAGTATGGCATTGAGCCAGCAGCAGGTGGAGCTGTTATGGTTGCCGGTCCGGCAGCAGGTGGCGATGAAGCTGCAGAGGAAAAGAGCAGTTTTGACGTAATCCTCAAGGCCGCTGGTGATAGCAAGATTGGTGTTATCAAAGAGGTTCGTGCAATTACAGGTCTTGGACTAAAAGAAGCAAAAGCAATCGTTGATGAAGCACCAAAACCAGTTAAAGAAGGTGTTTCAAAAGATGAAGCAGAAGAACTCAAGAAGCAACTTGAAGCAGCTGGTGCTGTAGTTGAGCTTGCATAATTGATTGTCAAGAACTGAATATGGTGTTGGGGAATTTCGCTATGATTTTCCCCAACACCTATCTGCGTATAAGTAGCATTTTTGTAATAGAGAAATATCTCAATAAATTGTGGAGAAATCTGAATGGGTTCACATGCCGTTCGTAATTTTGGAAAAATAGGGGATGCGATACCAGTTCCTGACCTAACCAAAGTGCAAAGAGATGCTTATAGTGCTTTCTTGCAGAAAGATGTCGCTCCACAAGACCGTGCGGAGTGCGGGCTTGAGGCTCTGTTTAGGGAAGTCTTCCCTATAGTTAGTTATGATAAGAATATGCAACTGGAATTCTTAGGTTATGAGCTTGAGAAGCCACGCTACACTCCACTTGAGTGTAAAGAGTTGCGTTTAACCTATGGTTACCCCCTTAAGGTTTACTGCAGGTTGAACAATGAAAAAGGTGATGATATTCCTGAACAGGCAATATACCTCGGTGAAATGCCAGTTATGCTTGGAGGGGGATCGTTTATCATCAATGGTGCTGAGCGTGTGATTGTTAATCAATTGCATAGAAGCCCTGGTATTGATTTTGTGGTCGAAAGTAAAGAAGGTGATAGAGTCCTTCATGGTGGTCGTATTATTCCAGAACGTGGAAGTTGGATTGAGATCGCTGTTACTAATAAAGACCAGCTTATAGTTAGAATTGACCAGTCTAGCAAAATTCCTGCAACTACTTTCCTACGTGCTATGACAGAAGCGTATGGCGATGTTGCTGATGTGCTAAGACTGTTTTACGATACAAAAGAAGTGGACGTTTTAAAGCTTGACCCAACAATGTGGTCTGCTAGCCCTATTGTAGATACTGATACTGGAGAGATTATCGTTGAGGCTGGTACTCAAATTGGTGATCGCGTTGGTCAGATACAGGGCAGTAGCCTTGAGACTGTTGAGGTGCTTGTAAATGTTACTGATAATTTGATTCTGAATACACTTGCAGAAGATGATTCAGAGAATCATGACCATGCATTGCTTAAGATTTACTCTAAGCTTCGCCCAGGTAACCCGCCTAACGTTGAAAAGGCAAAGTCCTTATTCCACGAGAAATTCTACGATGAAAATCGTTACCGCCTAGGTAAGGTTGGTCGATTTAGACTAAACAGAAAATTCAAAGGTGAAGAAGCCACAGATATGACACTTCGCCCTGAGGATTTTGTAAATGCTATTCGATATATTCTCGACCTTCGTGCGAACAAAGGTAGTGTTGACGATATTGACCACCTCGGAAATAGGCGTATTAGAACCATTGGTGAACTTGGCGCTGATGAAATTCGCAAGGGTTTATTGAAGCTGCGCAGAACGGTTCAAGAACGTATGAGCATGAAGGATCCTAGCCAGATTAAGAGGATTGCCGATCTCGTTAATTCAAAGAGTGTTTCAAGTAGTATTGAATTCTTCTTCGGTAGAGGAGAACTTAGTCAGGTTGTGGACCAAACAAACTCTCTTAGTCAATTGACACATGAGAGAAGGCTCTCGGCTCTTGGTCCAGGTGGTCTCAATAGAAAGAGAGCGGGCTTTGAAGTTCGAGATGTTCATATCAGCCATTACGGTAGAATCTGTCCGATTGAAACGCCTGAGGGAACCAATATTGGTCTTATTTCTTCGTTGGCTATTTTTGCTTCGATAGACGAGTACGGTTTCTTAATGACTCCTTATCGCAAAATTGTTGACGGTAAGGATACTGGCGAGGTTGAGTACCTAAGGGCAGACCAAGAAATGGAAGTAGTCTTCTCTCCACCTAGCTCACTGCAACCTGGAGTGAAAGACCTCAAATCTGGACTTGTGCTTGCACGTAAACATGGAGAGCTTAGCCAAGTGGATAGCTCTGAGGTGAACTATGTTGATATTTCGCCAAAGCAGACAGTTGGTATTTCAGCATCGCTAATTCCGTTCCTTGAGCACGATGATGCTAACCGTGCACTGATGGGTTCTAACATGATGAGGCAAGCCGTACCTCTTCTGGTTTCAGAGGCGCCTTTGGTTGGAACTGGAATGGAAGATGAGGTTGCTAAGAATTCTAGCATGGTTGTTAAGGCCCAGAGCGATGGAGTTGTAACGGATGTTGACTCTAAGATGATAGTTGTAAACAACAGAGATGAATATCCGCTCAAAAAGTTTAGAGGTCTAAACGAGAGAACCTGTCTTAATCAAAGACCTCTGGTTATGCCAGGACAGAAAGTCAAGCAAGGTGAGATTATTGCTGATGGGGGTGCTACCGATAAAGGCAGACTCGCCTTGGGTAAAAATGTTCTTGTTGCGTTTGTACCATTTGATGGCTACAACTATGAGGATGCTATCTTAATCAGCGAAAATCTTGTTAAAGAAGATACTTTCTCAAGTATCCATATAGATTGCTACAGTGTTGAGGTTAGGGAAACTAAGCTTGGTAGAGAAGAGTTTACCCGTGATATACCTAATGTAAGTGAAAAGATGCTGCGTAACCTCGACGAGAATGGAATTGTCCGTGAAGGAACTCGAGTTGGTCCAAATGATATCCTAGTCGGAAAAGTTTCTCCTAAGAGTAAGACAGAATTAACTCCTGAGGAGAAGTTACTTCATGCAATTTTTGGTCGTGCCGGTGAAGATGTTAAGAATGATTCACTAACAATGCCTTCAGGTCATGAGGGAGTTGTAATTGGTACAAGCCATTTTAGACGTCGTGGAGCACTCAACGATGCACAAAAAGCAGAGCTAAAAGTAGAGATGGAAAACTTCCAAGCTCAGATGTATGCAAAGCAATGTGCATTGTTTAGGCAAATGATTTCAGAAATTAGTGACGAACTTGATATTACTATCGTTGACCCTACTTCACTGCAAAAAGTTGGTCAAAGTGACATTGATGATGTCGTTTTAGAGCAGATTGAGAATTTTGACCTTAGCTGGGTGAAACCTGCAAAGCTACAACCAAAGGTTAAGAAATTTGTTGACTTGTATTGGCCAAAGATTGAGGAAATCCAAGATGAGATGCGTCGTCGCCTTGATAGAATGAAACGTGGCGATGAGCTCCAAAATGGTGTTCTTGAAATGGTCAAGGTTTATGTTGCCGCTAAGAGAACTCTCTCTGTTGGTGACAAGATGGCCGGTCGTCACGGTAACAAAGGTATTATTGCCAAGATTCTTCCTCAAGAGGATATGCCATTCTTGGATGACGGAACACCTGTTGAAATTGTACTCAATCCTCTTGGCGTTCCTAGCCGTATGAACGTAGGTCAGATCCTTGAGACGCATCTAGGCTGGGCGGCAAAGGTTCTAGGGTTTACAGCCTTTACCCCTGTATTCGACGGTTGTACAGAGCAGGACATACAGGATGTAATTAAAGAGGCTAATGAGCATGTTGCTTCTCGAGCAGAGTATTTGGAAGCGAATAATATTGCACCAGACGACAAGGAAATATTTGCAAAGGTTCCAGAAACACTAAAGACACAACTCTATGATGGCAGAACTGGTGAGCCTTTCGAGCAAAGAGCAACTATTGGTTATATGTATATGCTCAAATTGCACCACCTTGTTGATGACAAGATTCATGCTAGAGCAACTGGTCCATACAGTCTTATTACTCAACAACCTTTGGGTGGTAAGGCCAGAACTGGTGGACAGCGTTTTGGTGAGATGGAAGTCTGGGCATTGGAAGGATACGGAGCTGCATATACTCTACAGGAGTTATTGACTGTCAAGAGTGATGATATTGAAGGTAGAACTAAGATTTACGAATCTATGGTTAAAGGTGTTAATACACTTGAAGCTGGAACTCCAATCTCGTTTGATGTTCTTTGTAATGAGATTAGGGGACTAGGTCTCAATATTAATCTCGAAAAAAACAGAGTTGGTAAATCTCCACTGTAATTGATATTGTACACCCTAATGGGAGTGATCTTGATATGGTAGAATCGATTTATGATCGAATTAATGATTATGGTTCAGTGAAAATCTCTTTGGCAAGCGCTAATGATATTCGTAGCTGGTCATTTGGAGAGGTTAGAAAACCTGAGACGATCAATTATCGTACTTATCGTCCTGAGAAAGATGGACTATTCTGCGAGAGGATTTTTGGTCCCGAGAAGGATTGGGAATGTTCTTGTGGTAAGTATAAGGGGACGAAATTTAAAGGTATAATATGTGACCGTTGTGGCGTTAAGGTTACTCACAGTCGTGTACGTCGCAAAAGGATGGGGCACATCACTCTAGCGGCACCAGTGGTGCATATATGGTTCTTCAAGGCAATGCCTAGTAGGCTCAGTACACTATTGGCTATGAAGACCTCAGATATGGAGAAGGTTGTTTATTTCCAGGACTATATCGTTATTGATCCAGGAGATACACCTCTTAAGCAACTTCAATTGCTTAGTGAAGATGAGTATAATGATGCGCATAGCAAGTATGGCAACTCATTCAAAGCTGGTATGGGTGCTGAAGCTATTCGTGAAATCATTCGTGATCTAGACCTTGACAGTCTAGCAGAAGAGCTTCATGATGCTATTGGAAAGACTAATAGCAAGCAAAAGATTAACGACCTCACTAAGAGGCTAAAAACAGTAAATGCTATTCGTGAGAGTGGAAATGACCCAGCAAATATGATTCTTGATATTTGTCCGGTTATTCCACCTGACTTGCGCCCTCTAGTGATGCTTGAGAGTGGAAACTTTGCAACTAGCGACCTAAACGATCTCTACAGAAGGATTATTAACCGTAACAATAGGCTCAAAAAGCTTATTGACCTTAATGCTCCTGAAGTAATCATTAGAAATGAGAAGCGTATGTTGCAACAGGCGGTTGATTCTCTACTAGACAATGGTAGGTGCCGCAGACCTGTATTAGGTAGCAACAATCGCCCACTTAAGAGTCTTACTGAT
This sequence comes from Phycisphaerae bacterium, assembly GCA_027078365.1. Classification (GTDB taxonomy): domain Bacteria; phylum Planctomycetota; class Phycisphaerae; order Sedimentisphaerales; family Sedimentisphaeraceae; genus S145-28. The sequence continues at coordinate 128,328 of JALWYQ010000014.1, read as the reverse complement.
ATGATTAAAGGTAAGCAGGGTCGTTTCCGCGAGAACTTACTTGGTAAGCGTGTTGACTATTCTGCTCGTTCGGTTATCGTTGTTGGTCCATGGTTGAAGTTAAATCAATGTGGATTGCCAAAGAAGATAGCACTCGAACTGTATCAGCCATTTATAATTCGTAAACTAAAAGAACGCGGTCTCGCCGACACGATTAAGAGTGCAAAGCGTATGCTTGAACGCAGAGATGAGCACGTTTGGGATATTCTCGAAGAAGTAATCTATCAGCATCCTGTAATGCTTAACCGTGCTCCAACACTTCACCGTATGGGCATACAGGCTTTTGAGCCAGTATTGGTCGAAGGTAATGCGATTAATCTGCATCCGCTAGTGTGTAAGGGCTTCAATGCTGACTTTGATGGTGACCAGATGGCGGTACACCTACCTCTAAGTATCGAAGCGCAGGTGGAGGCTCATACACTTATCTTGGCAACGAACAATATTTTCTCGCCGTCAAATGGTTCGCCTAACCTATCTCCGTCTCAGGATATGGTATTAGGTAATTACTACATTACTACAATGCAGGATGGTAAGCCTGGCGAAGGTATGATGTTCCGCGACATACACGAAGCAATCACTGCGTATGAGTTGCGCAAAGTTGATATACATGCAAAGATTAAGGTCTTGCTTCCAGAGAATACAATTGTTAGAGATGAGAACGGCGACAAGAAGGTTAAGATTGTCGAAACAACTGTTGGCCGTTGTATCTTTAACGACATTCTTACAAGTAAGATGCCTTTCTACAACATGGTTATGCACCAAAAGCAGCTTGGAAAGGTAATTAGTGATGCTTGCCAAATATGTGGTACTGGCGAGACAATTGACTTACTTGATAGAATTAAGGATCTTGGATTTAAGTATGCAACCCTAGCCGGCATTAGCTTTGGCGTTACTGATCTAATAATACCTCCTGAGAAAGAGGAGATTATTAGTAGGACGCAAAAGAAGGTTGATGAGATTATAGCAAGCTACGATGCGGGCGTTCTAACAGAGCAAGAGAGATACAATCAGATTATCGATGCTTGGACTCACGCTCGTATAGAAGTTACGAGTACCATGATGGATGGTCTCGAAAAAGATACTCGTGATGGCAAGCCGTACTTGAACCCGATTTTCGTGATGAGGCATTCAGGTGCTAGGGGTAGTATTGACCAGATTCAGCAGCTTGCTGGTATGCGTGCGTTGATGGCAAAACCTAGTGGTGAGATTATTGAGACTCCAATTATCTCCAACTTCCGTGAGGGCTTGAACGTCCTTGAGTATTTCAGCTCTACTCACGGTGCTCGTAAAGGACTAGCCGATACCGCGTTAAAGACAGCCGACTCAGGTTATTTGACTCGTAAACTTGCGGATGTTGCGCAGAATGTAATTGTTCAGTGCAATGACTGTGGAACATTGCAGGGCATCACTAAAACGACTATCTTCAAAGGCGAGAAGGTTGATATTCCATTGAGTTCTTTGATTGTGGGTCGTACCGCAAGAGACAATATCAGAGATCCGTTGCGTGATGAAATGATAGTCCGTGAGAACGAGATTATAACTCGCGAGGCTGCTGCGAGAATCGAAGAGCTTGGTATTGATACTGTTAGAGTGAGAAGTCCTCTTACATGTAATAGCCCTTCTGGTGTTTGTGCAAAATGTTACGGTTGGGACTTGAGCTTAAGCAAGTTGGTTGAGGAAGGAACTGCTGTTGGAATTATAGCTGCTCAATCAATCGGTGAACCGGGCACTCAGCTTACAATGCGTACGTTCCACACAGGTGGTATTGCGTCTTTGGCTGTTACAGAGTCAACATTAAAGGCTCCAAGGGCTGGTATTGTAGATTTTTCTGATATGAACGTTGTAGAGGTTGCGTCCAAAGAGTCTGGCAAGCGGAAAGTCTCACTTAAGAGATCTTCTGAAATGATTATAAAGGATCAGAAAGACCGTGAGCTAGATAGGTTTAAAGTTCCTTATGGCGCAATCATGCATGTTGATAATGGCGAGAAAATTAAGAAGGGGCAAATCCTATTTGAGTGGGATCCACACAGAATCCCGATCCTTGCTGAAGTTGCTGGTATCATTCGTCTTCATGATGTCATTGAAGGCGAGACAATGAGAATAGAAGAGGAACGTAAAGGAGCCAAGGGACACCCTGTGATTATTGAACATAAGGGTGATAGGCATCCTCAGGTAATAATTGAGGACCAAGATGGAAACATTCTGGATGTTCACTTCCTTGCAGCTAAAGCTCGTATTGAAGTTTCTGATGGAGAGCAGGTTCAGTCAGGACAGTTGCTAGCTAGGCTCCCTCGTGGTTCTGGCGGTACACAGGATATTACTGGTGGTTTACCACGTGTAACAGAAATCTTTGAGGCACGTAAGCCTAAAGACCCAGCTGCTATGGCTGAGATATCAGGTACAGTAGAACTCAAGAGTGATAAACGTAGAGGTAAAATGACTATCGTTGTTAAGAGCGATAGTGGTATGGAACGAGAGCATCATGTTCCTAGGGACAGGCACCTCAACGTTCATGCTGGCGATTTTATCGAAGCAGGGGAACCGTTGACACAAGGACCTTTGGTGCCTCATGATATCTTGAGGATTAAAGGTGAGGAAGCCCTCCAGAGATACTTACTTGGTGAAATACAAAGTGTTTACGGTGCACAAAATGTTGGTATCAATGATAAGCACGTAGAGATTATTATTTCTCAGATGATGAGAAAAGTTGAGATAGAGTCTGTTGGTGATAGTCGTTTCTTGCCGGGTGAAGTTGTTGATAGATTTGAGTTCCGCCGAGTTAATGAGGAACTTGCAAACAGTCTTGTTATAACTAATCCTGGTGAAACAGACCTCAAAGAGGGTTCTATTGTAACCAAGCAGGAATTGCAAGCAGCAAACGATAAAGTAGAATTGCTTGGTGGTGAGCCTGCCGTTGGCAAGAAGCCAAAACCTGCTACAGCGAACACCTTATTGCTAGGTATTACAAAGGCGTCGCTACAGTCAGATAGCTTTATTTCAGCAGCAAGTTTCCAAGAAACAACAAAAGTCTTGACGGAAGCTTCTTTGAGTGGTAAGATTGATACTTTACGTGGTCTTAAGGAGAATGTAATTCTAGGCCACTTGATTCCTGCAGGAACTGGTTTTAGGCCTCACCTTGCGATGAAGGTCAAACATCTTGCTGATGAGCCAGTTCATGAAGAATTGCAGGATGCGAAGGATGCGGATGCTAAAGCAGATGCCGCAGTTAAAGAAGCGTTAGGTTTAAATTAATTTTATACATGGAGAGGCTATGCCAACCATAAATCAATTGGTACGTAAGGGACGTAAACAAAAAACTGGAAAGCGTGTTTCGGATATTTCAGGTTGTCCACAGAAGCGTGGCGTTTGTTTGATTGTAAGAACTCAAACACCTAAGAAGCCGAACTCTGCTCTTAGAAAGATTGCTCGTGTGCGTTTAACAAATGGTAAGGAAGTTACTGCTTATATTCCTGGAATAGACCATAACCTTCAGGAACACAGTACTGTTATTATCAGAGGTGGTCGTGTTCGTGACTTGCCAGGTGTTAGATATCACGTAGTACGTGGCGTACTTGATACTGCCGGTGTAGAAGGCCGTAAGCAAGGTCGAAGTAAATATGGTGCAAAGAAAGCGTAAAATAACTTTTAATATAAGGTTTTGTAGAAATGGCAAAGAAGTTTACAGCTTCAAGAACACAGCTCAAACCGGATGCTAAGTTTTCTAGCAAACAGGTTGAGAAGTTTATTAACTGTCTAATGTTAGATGGCAAAAAGAGTATTGCACGTGTAGTTTTCTATGATGCTATGGAGATAGCATCTAAAAAAATTAAAGATGTCGATCCGCTAGAGATCTTTGAAACTGCAATTTCAAATGTTAAACCTGCGTTGGAGGTTCGTAGTAAGCGCGTAGGTGGAGCTAGTTACCAAGTTCCTATGCAGGTGAAACCTAAGCGTCAGCAAGCGTTAGCCTATCGCTGGATATTAGCAGCTGCACGAAGCAAAAAGGGTAAACCTATGTGCCAAAGGCTTGCCGCTGAGATAGTGGATGCTTACAACAAAGAAGGTGCGGCTATGACAACAAGAGAGAACGTACACAGAATGGCAGAAGCGAACAAAGCGTTTGCGCATTTTGCTTGGTAATTGCTCTCTTAATATTTAACATACTTTGATGCATAATCTGCCACGGTCATTGATCTAGCATATATCAACCGTGGCAGTTTTTTAATATCGTGTTTGACATATTTTGACATATAAGGGTTTGAGAAATGGCTAAAGATCTAACTAATTTACGTAATATCGGTATTATGGCTCATATTGATGCCGGTAAGACAACCGTTTCCGAGCGTATTCTTTACTATACGGGTAGGACATACAAAATCGGCGAGACACATGACGGTACAGCGGTTATGGATTTCATGGAAGAAGAACAGGAACGTGGAATTACCATTACCTCTGCAGCGACAAAATGTTCTTGGAAAGGTACTGATATCAACCTTATCGACACTCCCGGACACGTCGATTTTACGGCTGAAGTAGAGCGTTCACTTAGGGTGCTTGATGGCGCAGTTGCAGTGTTTGATGCAAGCGAAGGTGTTCAAGCGCAAAGTGAAACAGTATGGCGTCAAGGTCAAAAGTACAACGTTCCGTGTCTTTGTTTCATCAATAAGATGGATAAGGTTGGTGCAGACTTTGAAATGGCCATAAATAGCATTCATGAAAAGTTAGGTGCTAATGCTGTAGCTGTTCAGATTCCGATTGGTGCTGAAAATGACTTCGAGGGAGTCATTGATTTGATTAGGATGGAAGCGACTTATTACATTAACGAGAAAACTGGTGCAAAAGCCGAAATAAGAGAGATTCCGGCGGAGTTAATGGACTTGGCGCAGGAGTGGCGTGATAAGCTACTAGAGTCTGTGGCCGAGTGCGATGATGAGTTGATGGAACTTTACCTTGAGGGTGAAGAATTGCCAGTAGATAAGGTAATGGCGGTTATCCGTAGAGAGACCATTGCAAATAAGATGAATCCAGTTTATTTTGGTTCGGCTCTTAAAGATAAGGGAACAAGGTTGCTTCTAGACGGTGTTGTTGCATTCCTGCCTTCTCCGGTTGACAGAGCCCTAAAGCCTGCAATGGATCCGAAGGATGAAGAGGTCTTAATCCCGATAGAGTGTGATGAGACAAAACCATTAGTGGCTGTTGCCTTCAAGATTACTCACGATAAGCACGGTGATTTGTACTTCGTTAGAGTTTATCAAGGTACACTTAACTCAGGCTCTAGAGTTATGAACTCTACACGTTCTAAGAGAGAAAATGTAACTCGTCTTTTCGAGATGCATGCTAATGAGCGTAAGATAGTTGATAAGGCTGAAGCGGGAGATATTGTTGCTTGTGTTGGACTCAAAGATACATTAACGGGTGATACTCTTTGTGATCCTAAGCATCCTATGGTTTTAGAGACAATGAGTTTCCCTGAGCCAGTTATCAGTATGAGTATAGAGCCAGTTAATTCATCTGACAGGGCAAAATTGGGTGATGCGCTTGGCGCTCTTAGACGTGAAGATCCAACTTTTGTTACAAAATATGATACAGAGACAGGCCAGACGATTATTAGCGGTATGGGTGAGTTGCACCTTGAAATCTTGCAGCACAGAATCGCACGCGAGATGAATATTCAAGTTAAAGTTGGTCAGCCAAAGGTTGCTTATAAAGAGTGTATCACGAAGAAGGTTCAACAAGAATCTAAATTTGTTCGTCAGTCAGGTGGACGTGGACAATTCGGTCATGTTGTTATTACTATAGAGCCTATTCTTAAGGAGAATGGTCAAGTTAGTAATGAGATTGAATTTGAAAGCAAAATTGTTGGTGGTGTTATCCCTCGTGAGTACTGGAAAGCAGTGGAGAACGGTTGCCGTGAAGCTCTAAACAATGGTGTACTTGCAGGGTATCCTGTTGTTGGTGTAAGAATAGAGCTACTTGACGGATCGTACCATGCGGTGGATTCTTCTGAAATGGCATTTGAGCTAGCTGGTTCTTTGGCTATAAAAGAGGCATTACAAAAAGCTGAGCCTAAATTGCTCGAGCCTATTATGAAACTACAAATTGTAGTGCCAGAGGCGAACTTCGGACCGGTTCAGAGTAACATAATAAGTAAGCGTGGTTTGGTGACAGATTCAAGTGTAAGTGGTCAAATGAGAATATTGGATGCGCAAGCACCTCTCTCAGAGCTCTTTGGCTACACAAGTGAACTTAGAGGTGCAACTCAAGGACGCGGTTCGTTCTCAATGGAACCTGACACCTATGAAAAAGTGCCTGAACAGATTGCAGCTAAAATATTGGAAAAATAAGAATTATCAGTTGACAGCGACCGACAGTTTTGCTAGATTGGTCGCTTCATAGGCCGGAGCGAGCACGGTATGCCTGTGCGTTTCGAGTTGGGCCATTTAAAGCGAAATGTAATCATGCTTTGAAATCAATGGTTTGATTTCGCGAACCATAACTCGTCTATCGGTTTTACAAGGTTTACGTGTAGTTTTTTTTGAGTAAGACTTTCGTTGTTTTGCTCAGTTTTTGGAGAACTGCCGTTTATGCCTTTCTATAAAAATTAATGTTAGCTTTTGCCTTAAATAGGAACGATTATGGCAGCAGAGACACAAAAAATTAGAATTAGAATGGAAGCCTACGATCACAAAGCATTAGATGCGTCAGCTAAAGAGATTGTTGAGCAAGCCCGTCGTACAAATGCTCGTGTGAGTGGTCCAGTGCCACTACCAACAAGGATAGAAAGATATACCGTGTTGCGTAGTCCGCACGTTAACAAGAAGTCTCGTGAACAGTTTGAGATGCGTACTCATAAAAGGGTTATTGATATATTTGAAGCAAATGCTAGAACGGTAGAAGCGTTGAATCGCTTGGTCGTTCCAGCTGGCGTTTTTGTAAAAATTAAAGCCTAGTGAGATTTGAGTTGTACTTAATCTAGTGGTATTTCTCTAGTAACTTAATTTAGGCTTAATAAGTGAGGCAATTAAGAAATGACAATGTTGCTTGGTAAAAAAGTTGGAATGACTCAGGTTTATGATGAGCAGGGCAAGATCTGTCCTGTAACTGTCATTCAAGCAGGACCTTGTGTCGTTACACAGGTTAAAACGCAAGAGACTGATGGGTATTCAGCAGTTCAGCTTGCTTACGGTGATGTTAAAACGTCTAGGCAAAAAAAGCCGGCTATTGGACATGCAAAGAAGGCAAATACTACACCTAAACGTTTCATACGTGAGTATAGAGTCGCGTCTGATGATCAAGTGAGTGTATCTCTTGGTGATGAGATTAAGGTTGACTCTTTCAAAGAGGTTGCGACTGTTGATGTTATTGGTACTAGCAAAGGTAAAGGTTTTGCTGGTGGCATGAAGCGTCATGGTTTTGGTGGTTTCCCTGCATCTCATGGTTGTGAGCGTAAGCATAGAGCTCCTGGTTCTATCTCTAGTTTTGCAAGTGATGCCGGTCACGGTGGAAACCTTAAAAAAGGTAAGAGAATGGCTGGGCATATGGGTTGCGAGAGAGTGACTACAAAGAATCACAAAGTTCTCTCTATCGATGAAGAAAATAATCTTATCGTCGTTAAAGGTGCTATTGCTGGTCCTGCCGGTGGGTATGTTATTGTTAAGACAGCTAAGACTAAATAATAAGGTCAGGTATAAAAATGATAGACGTCGCTGTATTAAATAAAGATGGCAAAGAAGTTGAGAAGTTGCAGATTGATGAGCAACTTTTCGGCTCTGAAGTAAGATATGATCTCCTAAAGCAGGCGATTGTTATGTACCATGCTAATAAGCGTGTAGGCACTGCTGCCACTAAGAGTCGTGGTATGGTTGCAGGCTCAACAAGAAAGCTTTTCAGGCAAAAAGGCACAGGAAATGCTAGAGTTGGAGCTAGTAGGACAGGCAAGCGTGTTGGCGGTGGCGTGACATTCGCTAAGTCTGCCCGTGACTTTAGCAAAAAGATGCCTAAGAAGCAAAGAAGGCTTGCTACAGATTCTGCTCTTTTAGCAAAGTTGATTGCGGGTAGTGTCTATGTAATAGATGAGCTGAGTTTTGATGCTCCTAAGACCAAAGATTTTGCCAAGATTCTTAAAAACCTCAACATAGATCGTAGCTGTTTGGTGGCAATTGCTTCTAGAGATGAGAATCTCTATAAGTCTGCTAGAAACATTTACAAGGTAGATGTTTCTGTTGTCTCAGATCTTAACGCAGGTGATATTTGTAATAAACAGAAGATGCTTTTTACTAAGGATGCTTTGAGTAGTTTGCTTGCCTCAAAGAAAAGCTCTTAAATGATAACTATATTAGTTACAGGTGTATAAGTGGATAACTGTAATATAATCATTAAGCCATTGGTTACTGAACAAAGCATGCATTTTGCGAACGCTCGCAACGCTTTCGCTTTCAAGGTAAACAAGAAGGCAAATAAGATTCAGATTAGAAATGCCATTGAAAGTTTATATGGTGTCAAGGTTGTTGATGTCCGTACGATGAACTACAAAGGTAAGACTCGCAGAAGAGGTAGAAATATTGGTACTACTGCGGCATGGAAAAAAGCGGTTGTCGTGTTGCATGAAGATCATCGAATAGACTTGTTTTAATAACAGATAAGTTAGGCGAATAGTAAGATGGCTATTAAATTATATAAACCAACAACACCGGGGCGTAGAGGTGCTTCGGTAATTGATTACAAATCAATCCTTACGACTGATACCCCAGAGAAGACTCTCTGCAAGCGTATAAAGAAGAGTGGTGGCCGAAATCACCACGGCAAAACAACGGTACGCTTTCGTGGTGGCGGAGCAAGAAGGATCTATAGAATTATTGACTTTAAGCGTAATAAGGATGGCATAAAGGCTACAGTTGAATCTATAGAGTATGATCCAAACCGTAACTGTTTTATTTCGCTTGTGAAATACGAAGATGGTGAAAAGAGATATATTCTCTCGCCAGAAGGTATTAAGGTTGGGGCAGTAATTGAAAGTGGCGAAAAGGTTGAGCCGGTTGTTGGTAATGCTATGCCGCTTAAGTCAATTCCGTTGGGAGTTGAGATTCACAATATAGAAATGAATCCTGGCCAAGGTGGTAAGCTCGTTAGAGCTGCAGGTGGTGTTGCTCGTCTGATGGCTAAAGAAGGTGGTTGGGCTACAATCGTGCTTCCTAGTGGTGAGATGAGAATGGTTAGGGTTGAATGCCGAGCTACTGTGGGTGAGATTGGAAACAGCGATTACCAAAATGTTGTAATTGGAAAAGCTGGTCGTAAGAGACATATGGGACGCAGACCACACGTTCGTGGTAAAGCTCAGAACCCAGTTGCTCACCCAATGGGTGGTGGTGAAGGCCGTAGTAATGGTGGTCGTCAACCATGTTCTCCAACCGGTGTGCCAGCTAAAGGTGGTAAAACGCGTAACAAGCGTAAAGCGAGTAATAAACGTATTATTAGGCGTCGTAAAAATAAACGTGGTCTACAGTTAGTTCTGTAAAAATTAGATAGGAAGATAAATGGGAAGATCCCTTAAAAAAGGTCCATTCGTTGATGAGAAGCTCCTCAAAAAGGTGGCAGCAAAGCTTGAGTCAGGTAAAAGAGATCCTATTAAGACTTGGTCTCGCAGAAGTACAATAATTCCTGAGTTTGTAGGTTTTACCTTTATGGTTCATAACGGTAGAATTTTCAACAAGGTTATGGTGACTGAGGATATGGTTGGCCACAAACTAGGAGAATTCTCGATGACTAGAACGTTTAAAGGTCACAACAAATAAATTAACAGGCTCTTTGAGAGATTTAATAAGGTTGAATTATGTTAAGTGGTAGTAGATTAAAAGAAATTAGTCAGAAGCGTAAGATGGGTCCTGCTTCATTGGCTAAATATATCGTGCGTGGCGGTTTCAATGAGAGTGAAGCCACTACTGCGATCAAGAATTGGTGCAACTGCCTTTATAAGCCGAGACCTCAGAAGGTTGATATTGAGGCTCTAGCAAGGGCTTTGGGAGTCGAGGTTAATGCAATCTCTCAGTGGCAGTCATCATATAGATATGCTCCTTCTTCACCAAGAAAAGCAAGACTTGTAACAAAGCTTATTGCTGGTAGACAAGCACAGGATGCTCTTGATATCCTCAAGTTCACTCCTAAAAGGTCTGCTGCTATGGTGGCTAAGGTTCTTGAGAGTGCGATCGCAAATGCAGATGAGCAAGAAGCTGATCTAGAGAAACTCTACGTTTCTGAGGCTCGTGTGGATGGCGCTGGTCGTCGAATTGGTACAAAGACTTGGATTGCTAAAGATCGTGGACGAGCTCATCCTATTCGCAAAGAGGCAAGTCACATTTATGTAACCGTGTCTGAAGAGTAATTATATAGCACAGGAATTAATATGGGTCAGAAGACATCTCCAATTGGTTTTAGAACAGGTATTCGTCTAGATTGGCAAAGTACTTGGTTTGCGCCAAAGGCTAATTACGGCGATTTCCTTATCGAAGATACAAGAATAAGGGAATACGTTAATAAAAAATTCAATCTTCAGCAACCTTACGGTGCCGTATCTAAAGTTGATATTGCCCGTACTAGGAATGAAGTTAAAGTTACAATTCATACTGCAAGACCAGGTATGGTGATCGGTCCTCGTGGTGCGGAGGTTGACAAGCTTCGCGAGCAACTAGAGGAGTTGATTGATCGCAAGGTGAATGTAAATGTTATTGAGATTAAAGAGCCTGCTCTTGATGCCAAGTTGGTAGCAGATAACATCGCATCTCAATTGGAGAGACGTGCATCATTTAGAAGAGTTATGAAGATGCAATGTGAAAATGCTATGAATGCAGGTGCTAAGGGGGTTAAAGTTATGGTTTCTGGCCGCCTTGGTGGTGCAGAAATGGCCCGTAAAGAAACACAAAAGCTTGGTAGCATTCCACTGCAGACGATTGATGCAAATGTTGACTACGGAACTGCTACCGCTAGAACAACTTATGGTGCTATTGGTATCAAAGTTTGGATTTATAAGGGTAAGTTTGGTGAAGAGATAACACCGAATCCTAAAGCTCAGCGTCCGAGACAACGTAGAGCACCGAGAAAGGGTGCTAGGTCTGCAAATAAGACCGGAGCATCTTTTGGCAAGTAGGTTATTCGTTTGTATTTACTCATAAATTATCGTGAGAGGATTTAATAATGGCTTTAATGCCTAAAAGAGTTAAGTATCGTAAGCAGCATCGAGGAAAACTCAAAGGTAATGCGCAAAGAAATAACTATGTTGCGTTTGGAGAGTTTGGCTTGCAGAGCATGGGAATGGGCTGGATTACAGCTCAGCAAATAGAAGCTGGTCGTTTGGCAGCAACGCACTATTTGCGTCGTGAAGGTAAGATTTACATTCGCATATTCCCTCACAAGTCATTTACTTCGACACCTTTGGAAACTCGTATGGGTAAAGGTAAAGGTGAGGTAGAAGGATGGGTTGCTTGTGTAAGACCTGGCACTGTTCTTTTTGAAATTGGTGGCGTAAGTGAGGATGCAGCAAAGGCGGCATTGGCACGTGTGGCGCATAAGATGCCTCTGAAATGTAGGTTTACAACTCGTAGACACTCTCTTGCATAAGGGATGATTAAATGAAGATATCAGAAATAAGTGGCATGAAACAAGAGGACCTTCAAAGTAAACTTGAAGAGTGTCAGAAAAGACTTTTCGAACTGCGTTGTCAGCACGTTACGGAAAATCTTCAGGATTGTAGGTCGATTAGAAATTGTCGTAAGGATATTGCGAGAATTAAGACTGTTATCAAACAAAATCAGTTGAAGGTCCAGTAAGCAATGGAAAATACAAAAGTACAGAAAACAAGGCGTGGTAAGGTAGTCAGTATAAGCGGCGATAAGAGCGTTCGTGTTCGCATAGATTACAAGGTTAAACACCCTAAGTATGGTAAGTATATTAATAGGACTACCAAGTTAGGCGTTCATGACCCTAAGTGTGAAGCTGGCATAGGCGATACAGTCGAGATAGTCGAGTGCAGACCTATCAGCAAGACTATCAGTTGGCGACTTGTCGAAGTTGTTGAGAAGGCAGTTATTAAATAAATATAAAGGATAGAACGTTGATTCAGCAAGAGACAATGGTAGAGATCGCTGATAACAGCGGCGTTAAGACTGCACTTTGTGTTAAGGTGCTTGGACGTGGTGGTTCTAGAAAGGGTAAATACACTAGACCTGCAGCGACCGTTGGTGATGTGATTTGCGTTGCTATCAAGAAGCACTTACCAACATGCAAGCTTGATAAGAAAAAAGTGCACAAGTGTGTTATTGTTAGGACTAAAAGTCCTGTGCGTCGCCCTGACGGTAGCTATGTTAGGTTTGATAGCAATGCCGCTGTTATGATAGATGCAGATGGTAATCCGGTCGGAACACGTATATTTGGTGTAGTTGCCAGAGAATTACGTGAGAAGAATTACATGAAAATTGTTTCACTAGCTAGTGAAGTTGTTTAAGAAGAGATTAAGATGGCAGCACGTATAAAGAAAGACGATACCGTAGAAATTATTGCAGGCGACCACAAGGGTGCTACTGGTAAGGTTCTAAGGATTACAAATGGTAATACTCGTGTCTATGTGGCTGGTGTTAATCTTGCTAAGAAACACGTACGTCCTTCGCAGAAATATCCTCAAGGTGGACAGATACAAATAGAGCAACCTATCCATATTAGCAACGTTCAGCCTGTAAACCCAAAGACGGGTAAGGGGACTAGGGTTCGCTTCGAGGTAAATGCAAAAGGTGAGAAAAACAGAGTTGCGCTTGATGGTACTGTGATAGGTGTCATTAGGAAGGCAAAGAAGTAGTATTGTACTAAGATAAATACGTAGGTGACTTGATGGCACGTTTGAAAGATCTATATGATTCACAAATATATCCAGCTCTTCAGGAGAAATTTGGATATAAATCGCGTATGGCAGTTCCAAAACTAGAGAAGATTGTTGTCTCTATGGGTGTTGGCAAAGCGATACAGGATAAAAAATACCTTGAGGTAGCTATCAGAGATATGACAGCTATTACAGGTCAGAAGCCTCTCGTGTGTAGAGCAAAGATAAGTGTTTCTAACTTTAGGCTTCGTGAAGGTGAGCCAATTGGTGTAAAGGTAACTTTGCGTGGAGTGCGCATGTATGAGTTCCTTGACAGACTTATCAACCTAGCTATTCCGCGTGTTAAGGACTTTAGAGGTCTTAGTCCAAAGAGTTTTGATGGACGTGGAAACTATACAGTTGGCTTTAGCGAGCAGAGCATTTTCCCTGAGATTGATCCTTCTAGAATAGTAGAGAATCAGGGAATGAATATAACGTTTGTAACAACAGCAGATACAGATGATGAGTCTCGTGAAATGTTGAGACTCTTCGGAATGCCATTCAAGAACTAATTGGAGTGACAAATGTCAACTACGGCACTTGAAAATAAGGCGAAGAAAACGCCAAAATTTAAAGTTAGAGGTTATACCAGATGTGAACTTTGCGGTAGAGCGCATGCTGTTTACAGAAAATTTAAGATTTGCCGCATATGTTTTAGAACCATGGCAAACGAAGGTAAGATTCCTGGTGTCAAAAAAGCGAGTTGGTAGTAACCAATTCATATAGATATGGAGTTTCTAAATGAGTTTAAGTGATCCAGTTGCAGATATGCTGACTAGAATTCGCAATGCAAGCAGAGTACGCAAACCTAATGTTATGGTTAAGGCGTCAAAAGTTTGCGAGGGAATTGCAGCTATTTTGAAAGAAGAAGGTTACATTGTTGACTACGATAGAGTTGATGATGGTAATCAAGGGCAGATTAGAATTGAGTTAAAATATTCAGAGGAAGGACTTCCAGTCTTCTCTGAAATTAAGAGGATCAGCAAACCAGGAAGAAGAGTGTACAGCACTGTTCAGGATATGCCACATGTACTTGGTGGCATGGGTATTGCGATTGTGTCTACAAGTAAAGGTGTAATCAGCGATAGAAGCTGTCGTAAAGACAATATCGGTGGTGAGATTCTTTGTACGGTGAGCTAATATGAGTCGTATCGGTAAAACAAAAATTCAGGTACCTAATGGAGTCAATATTGACCTCAAAGGTAATTATATTAAAGTAACGGGTCCTAAGGGTACTTTGGAGATGGATGTACATCCAGGTATTCTTGTTAAGGTTGAAGATGGTGCTATTGAGGTTGTCAATCAACAACCTGAACTTAGGGCTATGAAGGCACTGCATGGGACGATGCGTTCTTTGATCAACAATATGGTGATCGGTGTATCGACTGGGTATACGAAGAACATGCAGATATACGGAACAGGCTATAGTGTTAAAGAGCAAGGTGGTAAGCTTGTTCTTGGAATCGGTTACTGCCATACTGTTGAGATGCCTCTGCCTAAGGGTATAACAGTAGAAATCAAGACTTCTGCTACAAGAGGTAACGATGTGCCTGCAGAGTTCTCGCTCTCTGGCATTGACAAACAGTTACTGGGGCAGTTTGCTGCGGAAGTTAGGTCAAAGAGACCTCCTGAGCCTTATAAGGGCAAGGGAATACGTTACGCTGATGAATATGTTATACGCAAAGTTGGTAAGGCGTTCGGCGCTTAATATGAGAGTAAATTAACGGCTATTCTGTAGACGGATTAAAGAAATGAAAATTCAAAAATTACAAAAGACCAGACTTAGGCGTAAATATCGTGTCAAAAAGAAGGTTTGTGGAAGCGCAGACCGTCCAAGGTTGGCTGTATTTCGCTCAAATCGTCATATTTATGCTCAAATTATTGATGATATGAGCGGTGTTACGTTGGCAGCTTGTAATACTTTACAAGTTGCAGTTAAGGGGTCTCTTACTAAGACAGGCAACATAGATGCAGCAACTAAAGTTGGTGAATTAATCGCCAAAGAGGCTGCGCAAGTGGGGATCAATCGAGTTAAATTTGATCGTAATAAATTTAAATACCATGGTCGCGTAAAGGCACTTGCTGAAGCTGCACGCGAAGCTGGCTTGGTGTTTTAGTAACCAGATCATAAACGGAGATAAGAATTGGTAGAAGAACCCAACAATTATACAATGCAGAGTGAACAACCGTTGGAAGATTCGGTTGTAAAGATATTTCGCTGTGCTAAGGTAGTAAAAGGTGGACGTAGATTCAGTTTTGCTGCATTGGTTGTAGTTGGCGACCGTGATGGAACAGTTGGTATTGGTTACGGTAAAGCTAATGAAGTGCCGAATGCGGTTGAGAAAGCTATTAAAGATGCTAAGAAGAATGTTATTCGGGTTGCTTTAAGTGATGGCACCATCACGCACCAAGTTGTTGGTAGGTGTCGAGCTACTAGAGTTAAGCTGATACCAGCGAGTCCTGGTACTGGTGTTATTGCTGGTTTGAGTGCACGTGCGGTACTTGAATTAGCAGGTGTTCAGAACGTGCTATCAAAGATATATGGTAGTACTTCTCCGAAGAATGTAGTTAAAGCGACGTTGGATGGTCTGAGACAGTTAAAAAGCCGTGATGAAGTTAAAAAGAATCGTGGCGTTGAACTTGATATTGTAAAAAGGTGGTGATATATATGCTTAGTCACGATATTACTGCAAAGGTAGGAAGCCACAAAAATCGTAAGCGTGTTGGACGTGGTAGAGGTGCAGGCAACGGAAAGACTTGTGGTCGTGGTCACAAGGGACAGAAATCTCGAGCTGGCTACTCTCGTAGAGCACTCTATCAGGGTGGTTCTATGCCATTTTTCCAGAGAATTCCAAAAGTTGGTTTTAGTAATTATAACTATGCTAAGACTTTTGAGATAGTAAATGTTATGCAATTGGAAAAACTCTTCGATGATGGCGCAGTGATCGATGTAAATATACTAGCTGAGCGTGGCTTGGTTAATAGTAGTAAAAGCAAGGTTAAAGTTCTTGGTGAAGGACAATTAACTAAGAAGCTCAGTGTTAGTGCGCATAAGTTTAGCAAGAGCGCAGAGCAGAAGATTGCAGAATGCGGTGGTTCTGTCAAGGTCGTTGCGTAAGGAAGAGGGATTCTATAAGGAAGCTTAAATATGTTGCAAGCCGTAGCCAATGTTTTTAGAGTACCTGAGCTTAGAAATAAAATTCTATTTACTCTTTTCTTGTTGTGTATATTTAGGATAGGCTTTCATATTCCTGTACCGGGTGTTGACCAGTCTAAGTTACACATAAAGTCTGAGAATCAGGATGAGAATAGTCCTATTGCTAGACTAGCCGACACTATGTCGATGTTTACCGGTGGTACACTCAAGAAAAGTAGCCTCTTTGGTTTGGGAATTATGCCATACATTTCGGCGTCAATTATCCTGATGCTTGCAGGCGAGGTCGTTCCTTCACTTAAGAAGTTGCGGCAAGAAGGTATGACTGGATATAAGAAAATACAAGAGTGGACTCGTTACTTAACTGTTCCGCTTTGTATCTTTCAGGCATTTATGATTATGTCTTATATGGACCGTAATGCTGTTATACATCCTGAAATGCGCGCCAGTGCGTATCTTTTCGGTGTAATCGGGATGACAGCAGGAACTTTGTTCTTGATGTGGCTTGGCGAGCAAATTGATGAGTATGGAATAGGAAATGGTATAAGCCTTATCATCATGGCGGGTATCATGGCTAGAATGCCTAGTGCGGTTTTAACCGTTGCGGAAAATGCTACTTTCCAGTTTGGGGCTTCAGCAGACAAGTACGATCCTTTTGATATTGCTATTATTGTTGCTTGTTTCATCTTTGTTGTGGCAGGTGCCATATTAATTACTCAAGGCCAAAGACGAATTCCTATTCAGCAAGCTCGTCAGATGCGCGGTCGTAAGATGTATGGTGGAATGAGGCATTACATGCCTTTAAGAGTGAACCATGGTGGTGTAATGCCAATCATATTTGCGTCTAGCTTTATGATGTTCCCAAGTTTGATTTTGAGTTGGATTGGCAACTTGGGAGATCTTAATAAGTCTAAGACTTATGCTTCTATAGTAAACGCTTTCCACAGAGATGCGTTCACTTATAATGTGATTGAAATCATTATGATTTTCGCCTTTGCGTTCTTCTGGACAGCTATCCAGTTCCAGCCAAAGGATATGGCGAAAAGACTTAGCGATAGTGGAAGTTTTGTTCCTGGTTTGAGGCCTGGTAAAAGAACAGCGGATTATCTCGAAACAGTGATGACACGTATAACGTTCTTTGGGGCGTCGTTCTTGGCATTGATAGCTGTTATTCCTCAAGCCGTTAATGCCTCTATGGGGATTGATTATCGCGTAACGGCATTCTTGGGCGGAACAGGTTTGCTAATTGTTGTTAGCGTATCTCTTGACTTAGTCCAGAGGATAGAGTCCCAGCTTATTATGAGAAACTACGAGGGCTTCAGTTCCGCAGGACGTATTAGAGGAGCAAGAGGTTGAGGATAGTTGTGCTTGGAGCCCCTGGGGCGGGTAAAGGCACACAGTGTCAGGCGATTTCTGACACGTTTGGTTTTGTACATCTCTCTAGTGGAGACATATTACGCTCTGAAATAGCAGCTGGTTCGGCTTTGGGGCTTAAGGCGAAGAGTCTTATTGACCAGGGTAAGTTTGTGCCGGATGAAGTTGTGATAGGGGTGATGCTTGCGGCAATTAAAAAGGTCGATAATTGTGTCCTTGATGGTTTTCCGCGAACAGTGGTGCAGGCTAGAGAATTAGATTTGGCTCTTGAAAAAATAGATAGCAAAATTGACATTGTCATTAATCTTGTTGTTAATGAGTATGAAGTCGTGGCAAGGTTAGAGAAACGTAGATCTTGCCCGAAGTGTGGTCGAGTCTATCATCTCGACTATTCTAAGCCAAAAGTCGAAGGTGTTTGTGACTATGATGGCTCTTTACTATACCATCGTGATGATGATAAGCGTGATGTGATTTTAAATAGATTAAAAACATATCATCAGTTGACAGAGCCGCTAGTTGATTATTATAATGTGAGCCCAAATAGTAAAGTTTTCAATGTTGTAGCCGATGGAGCAATTGCAGATATCAGGGCTGATATAGTTGAAAAGATTAACTCTGTATTGAACGGTTGATATGTCTATCATCTTGAGAAGTAATAGAGAAATTGCCCTGATGCGTGAGGCGGGTAAGGTTGTTGCTGACGTATTGAGCGAGATAAAAGATTTCGTTAAGTCTGGGGTTACGACCAAAGAAGTTGACAGCCTTGCAATTGAGATGGCGACTAAAGCTGGTGCAGAGTGTCTTTTTAAAGGGGTTAGGTCTCCTTATGCGAAGCGCCCTTTTCCAGGAGCAATTTGTGCTTCTATTAATGAGCAGGTTGTTCACGGCATCCCTAGCGATGAGGTTGTTCTCAAGAACGGGGATATTTTTAGTGTTGACTTTGGTGTGAAATTAAATGGTTATTGTGGAGATTCTGCAATAACTGTTGCTGTTGGAAATGTAAGTGAAGAAAAGCAGCGACTTATGGATGTAACCAATGAGGTTTTACAAGTCGCCATTGATAATATTGCTCCGGGCAGAAAATGGAGTGAAATTGCTGAAAAAATGCAGACCTGTGCAGAATCGGCAGGGTTTTCAGTTGTTAGAGATTTGGTTGGTCATGGCATAGGGACTGAGATGCATTGCGAACCTCAGGTTCCTAATTATGTGAGTCGAGCTTTAAGGAAAAATGATATTTTCCTTAAAGAAGGCATGGTTTTGGCTGTAGAGCCTATGATCAATGCAGGCAAGAGTGCCGTGAAAACGTTGAGAGATGGCTGGACCGTTGTAACTGTTGACGGTAGGCCTTCGGCTCATTTTGAACATACCATTGCAGTTGTGAGCGGTGGTTGTGATGTTTTGACTGCAAGAGAGTAATATGGCGAAAAAAGATGCAATAAGAATAGAAGGCAAAGTGCTTGATGCTCTGCCTAATGCTGTTTTCAGAGTGGAACTTGAAAATGGACATCAGATTATGGGGCATGTATCAGGCAAGATGCGAATGCATTTCATTCGTATTCTTCCAGGAGATACTGTGACAGTTGAGATGTCGCCTTATGATCTCTCGAAGGGCAGAATCATTTTACGTCATTAGAATTTTAAATGCTTAAAAAAATAGGTGTGACATGAAGGTACGAGCTTCAGTAAAAAGAATATGTGAAAGTTGTAAAGTAATTCGTCGTAAGGGAGTAGTTAGAGTGATTTGCTCTGCTAATCCAAGACATAAACAGAGACAAGGTTAATTGCTGGAAACAGTGATAAGGAGATATTATGCCTCGTATTGTTGGTGTTGATGTTCCAAACAATAAGAAGATACTGTATGCTTTGACATACATCCATGGTATCGGTAAGTTTTATTCTGCGCAAATCCTTAAACAGGCAGGAATTCCTGAAGACATGAAAGCGTCAGAGTTGAATGAAGACCAAGTTAGTCAAATTGCTCAAATTATTACCGAGAAGTATCCGGTTGAAGGGCAACTTAGAAGACAGGTCATTATGGATATTAATCGTCTAAAGGACATTGCATGCTATAGAGGTATGCGTCATAGACGAGGGTTGCCATGTCGTGGTCAACAAACCCAAACAAATGCCCGTACTCGTAAGGGTAGGAAGAAAACTGTTGCGGGTAAGAAGAGTGTTAAGGCGATGCGTTAACGCCGTTAATTTTTGAAGAATCAGGATACTTATAATGGCTAAGAGTAGTAAACGTCGAGTCAGGAAAAACGTTGTTAAGGCAGTTGTTCACATTAGAGCAACCTTTAATAATACAATAGTAACAATAACAGATCAGGACGGAAATGCACTGTGTAGTTGCTCAGGCGGAGCTTCTGGATTTAAGGGCTCTCGTAAGAGTACGCCGTTTGCGGCTCAAAAGGCTGCAGAGAAAGCTGCGACTGAGGCTAAGAGACATGGTGTACGAGAAGTTGAGATAGAGGTTAAAGGACCAGGATCTGGTCGCGAGTCTGCAATTACAGCTATTCAAGCGGCAGGCCTTAGAATCTCTTCTATAGAAGATGTTACACCGTTGCCACATAACGGTTGCCGCCCACCGAAACGACGCAGAGTATAATATTATTTTGCGTGCTGTTATTTCACTGATTTTATAACCTGGCAAATTACAGATAGTTGATTAATCAGAGACCGAATTTTCAACTGAGAACATTTGCCACTTGGAGGTCTTATTATGAGAATAAACTGGCGTGGTTTAGAATTACCTACTAGGCTAGAGAAGGATTTGGATATATCGAATGACCACTATGGTCGTTTTATTGTTGAGCCTTTCGAGCGGGGGTTTGGAACTACTGTAGGTAATAGTCTCAGACGCGTGTTGCTTTCATCTCTTGAGGGAAGTTCAGTAACTTCTGTGCGTATTTCAGGCGTTGATCATGAGTTTTCGAGCTTAGATGGTGTTCTTGAAGATGTCACAGAGATAATCCTTAATGTTAAGAAAATTGTGCTTCGTATGGATGGTGATGAGCCTAAAACCATTAAGGTTGTTGCTGATAAGGCTGGTCCTGTAACTGCAGGTATGATAGAGACAGATGCTAGCATTGAAATTCTAAACACAGATTTGGTTTTGGTTAACCTAACAGCTGATGTAAGATTCGAAATGGAGATGACTGTTGAAAAAGGCAGAGGCTATTCTCCAGCAAAAGAGCGAATAGCTCTTTCTGATCGTTTTGAGCAAGAGATTGGCCGTATAGAGGTTGACGCTCTTTATTCTCCAGTAACAAGAGTTCGCTATAGAACTGAAGATACCCGTGTTGGTCAAATAACCAACTATGATAAACTTATCTTGGAGATATGGACAAATGGAACTGTTGCTCCAGAGATGGCTCTAATAGAAGCCTCTAAGATATTAAGAAAACATCTTAATCCATTTGTACAGTACCTTGAAATGGGAGAGAACACCGTTGACAAAGAGGTTGCTGTAGAAGAAGTTGTTGAGGAAACAGTTGACCAAGAAATGGTTAGCTTACTCAAGACTAGCATTAGAGATTTAGCTCTTTCTGTTAGGGCGAATAACTGCTTAGAGTCTATTCAAATCTCAACGGTTGGTGAGCTTGTTAGAATGACAGAAGCGGAATTGCTCAAAGTTAGAAGTTTTGGTAAGACTAGTTTGAGAGAGATCAAAAGAAAACTTGCAGATCTTGGTCTTTCTTTGGGTATGACAGATATTTAATAGAAAATTTTGATATTGAGGTAGTAAATAAAATGCGTCATAGAGTTAGAGGACGTCATCTTAATCGTACTAGTGAGCATAGGCTTGCTATGCGTCGCAATATGGTTAGCTCACTATTTGAGCATGAGACTATTTCTACAACAGTAGCTAAGGCTAAAGAAGTTAAGTCTTTTGCAGAAAAGTTAATTACTCTTGCGAGAAAAGGGGATCTTGCTTCGCGCAGACGTGCGATTGCCCTTCTCAACGATAGAGCTATTTATCAGGTGGTAGATGGCGAAAATGTTAAGACTGGTACCGTAATTGGAAAGCTTTTTAGTGAGATTGGACCTAGATTTATTGACAGGCCAGGTGGTTACACACGTATAGTCAAGCTTGCTAAGAGAAGAGTTGGGGATAATACTCAGCTTTGTCTATTGCAATTAGTAGAGTCTGACTCGGCCAAGGCTTCCGACTAAGTCACTAAGGAGGTTGCAATGGAGAACAACAGTTGCATCTTTTGTGATATTGCTAACGGGGTCCTACCCAGTGAGAAGCTATACGAAGATGCTTCTGTTATGGCATTCTTGGATATAAATCCAATTGCGGATGGGCACACTTTGGTTGTTCCTAAGAAGCACATTGTATCTTTTCACGAGCTAGATTCTAATTTGGCTTGTACCTTGACTAGCCTGACTTCAAAAGTTGCTGAAGCGTTGTTGTCTGAGCTAAACTGTGATGGATATAATGTTCTTTGCAATAACGGTTCTGCAGCAGGGCAAGTTGTTTCTCATTTGCATTTTCATGTTATTCCGCGTTTCTTAGGTGATGGATTACTCGACAAGTGGCAAACTTACGAGTATTCTGAGCAGAGGCGTTCGGAGATTTTTGATAAAATTAGCAAAAGGTTGAGTTAAGTATTTGACTTTGTCTTCTAAGTGGTTATACTTTCAAACCTATTAAATACCGCGGGGTAGAGCAGTTGGTTAGCTCGTCGGGCTCATAACCCGGAGGTCGTTGGTTCGAATCCAGCCCCCGCTATTATTCTTAAAAGGAGTTTACGTTAGTTCGTAAGCTCCTTTTTCTTTTACTAGAGATTGTCTCGATTGTGTCGAGAATTTAATGCAAAGCAGAGATGCCTTCCCATAGCCTGCTTTGACTAATACAGTAGCCCGTTTGCCTACGAACATTTCATCTCTTTACGTTATCCAGTATAAGTGCCTGAGTTAATGGGTCGTTTGTAAATGACGATAAACGGAGAGGTACAAATTAAACTCTCTAGGTTTAGCAATGGATAATATGAAAGAATATAAACGCGGATTTACTCTCATGGAAGCTATGTTGGCTTCTGTTATCCTTGTGGTTGCAGCAGCAGCTATTCTTGTTTCATTTACTGCGGGTGCTACGAGTGGTATATATTCAGAGAGATTGGGGTTAGCCTATAATCTTGCGTCTAATCTTATGGAAGAGATATTTGCAAGTGATTATGACAAAATAATTGTCAATTATGACGGATATATGGAGTCAGTAGGGGCAATAAAAAATGCTAATGGAGATGTTATAGAGTCTCCAGAATATGCTAATTTTAGTAGAAGTGTTGCTTGTCGTGAAATCTACCTTGAAGATCAAGACGCCTTGTCGTTACCACCTGTGATACTAGTTGATGTTACTGTTGCGTACAATGGGAGAGAGTTAGTTGAGCTCAAAGGGCTCAAAGGTAGGTAGTTGGCTTTGATTACGAAACGACAATACTTGAAGAGTGATATTTTTAAAAAAACTAGAGGCTTTACTCTTGTAGAGCTTTTGGTTGCAATGATTGTGACAACAATCATATGCTCGGCTGTTTTAGTCCTGTCTGATGCGGTAGCAAGTGCATCTCGGAGCGCCCAAGGAAATGCGCGTTTAAATGCTATTGCGAGGAGTAATGGAGTATTCTTTTCCTCTACAGTTAAGAGTTGCAATCTCATTCTAAGCGTTAATGATAATAGAATCTGTTTTTGGATTAACGATGACAATTCGGATTCGAAGATAAATCCATCAGAATTGCAATATTTTGATTATGACTCAGGGACAAATACGTTGAGTATCTTTAAATTCTCAGGCAATAAAGAGTCGTCAGATACGCTTGATCTTGAGAGTTTTGAAGGTAATAATTACATGGAATTTTTGATAAGTAGATATAATGAAAGTAAAATTATATTAGGTGAGAATTGTTTTCATTTGAAATTCGCCCCCGATTATGCTGCGCCACATACTACTCTTGTTAATCTTGCATTTGATATTGAGATAGATGGAAAATCGCGTCATTTTGAGTTTACTGCTAGTAAACAGGTGCAGCCTTCTGCTTGGTTAACTCCTGATGGTGTATTAAAGAGTGCCAATGATGATGATTGAGAAGAAAATAAACAGGTTCTCGAAGGGTAGTGCATTGGTTGTTGTACTGCTTGTTGTTATGGTTACAACTATACTTGCGCTTAGCTTTATACGAAGCAGTGATTCTGAAGTTACTATAACAAAAAATCTTACAGATCAAATTTCTGTTGAATTAGCAGCTCGGGCAGGTATGGAGCATGCAAGAAGCTTTATTATGAGGCCTTGGGATGTGGATTTAGGAACAGATGCGTATTGGCGTGGAATTCATTCTTGTCAGTTGGATGGTAATATTAAATATAACGTCAGCGTTACCCAGGCAGCATCAGGTTATACACCAGAGTGCAACTACGATATTGTTTCAGTTGGATACAATACTTCCAATAATTCAAGATGCCAGATTAAATCCCAATTGAGGTTAGACCCTGCTGTTGCTATGTGGGTTGGTGGTGTTTGGCTTACTAATATTGAAACACGTATTTATGGAGATCTATGCGCTCACGGTAGTGTGTCAAAAAGTACAACTGTGTATGGGGACTCGTTTATTACCTTTGGAATTAATCGGGCAGAAGTAAAGGGGAGTAAGGTTAAGCAAAACCCCTTACCATTATCGCCAATATCGATAAAGCCAGAAGATTATTCGAGTTCTTATTATATCAATGGTAATACTTATTATGTTGAGACAATAGATACCTCTTTGCAAAACAATCTTAATCTTTCACCATCACCAAGTAATCCAGCAGGAGTCTTTTACTGTGATGGATCTTTACGATTGGGTAGCAATAATCATATAAAAGGTACTGTTATAGTGCGAGATAAGTGTTATCTTACGGGTGGCAATAACTACATTAATTCGACTCGTAACTTTCCAGCTTTAGTTATTGGGGACGAGCTTTGTTTTGATTCTAAGGGTGCTTCTTTACAAGTGTCAGGCCTCGTGGAGATAACTAAAGGGATTAGTGTTGAACACTTAGTGAAAAAATTTACCTTAGATGTCACTGGTTGTCTTGTAATCCTAGAGAATGGGTTTATTGGATTGGCTGATGAGGCGAAAATAACAGTACGCGTAGATCCTGCTAAGGCTGCGGTTCAAATTTGGGATAGTCCATCATTGCATAGAGAATGGATTAATGTGTGTGGCGGATATTTTAAAACCTTTAAACGGGAATAAAGCCCTATAATTATTCTACACACCCCATCATACCTTTGATGCATAGATGTATCACATTTCTTTCCTTTTATTATAGCGATAGTCCTTGGTTAAGCCGTCCCTATGTGTTGACGATGTAGGGAATGTGTTTCTGTATAGAGATTTTGTAACCGAAGGATTGCGGAATGAATTTAAAGCATAACAAAGCATTTACACTTATCGAGATGCTAATAGTCATTGCTATCTTAGCCATTATAGCTATGGTAGTAATTCCTCAGATGAGTGCAGCTAGTAGTGCGCAGCTCGATGCGGCATCTGGTATTATCGCATCAGACCTTGAGTACGCAAAGTCACTATCTATAAGTACGCAACAGTGGCATTCGGTTGTGTTCGATGAATCTAGCGAGTCTTACCAAATCCAAGACAGTGATGGCAATGTTGTACCGTACAAGATGAATCCAACCGGATATTATGTTGTAGATTTTAGCAATGACTCACGATTGTCAATGGTTGATTTATATACGGCAGATTTTGACGATTCTTCTGCGATCACTTTTGATTATCTTGGTTCGCCATACAGTGGGATTGGAACATCTAATCCTATGGCGAGTGGTAATGTTACGTTAAAAGTTAAAGATATTGAAACTCATATAACTGTCGAACCAGTTACTGGATATATAAGGATAAATTAGAAATTGATATGTTTGATTATTTTAAAAAAACAAGTGCTATCGGTTTAGATCTAGGTCATAGTTCAATACGCTTGCTACAGTTAGTCTATGATAAGGGGTCACTTGGGCTTTGCGCAGCTGCTGAGGAATTTTATCCTTCAGAGATTATTGATGACTTTGATAGTAAGATTGCTTTTGTCAAAGAAAGATTACCTCAAATACTTAAGCGAGGGCGTTTTGTTGGTAATCAAGTTGTCAGTGCAATTGATAATTCTGATCTAAGCGTTAAGCCATTACGTCTTGAAGTGGCTGATGATACGACATTAGAGAGTGATATCAAACGTGAAGTTTCTACACGATTCTCAATAGATCCAGAAGAGAATGAGATAAACTATATCGTTTCTGGATTGGTTGGGGCTGAGGGACAAAATAAAAGGGAGGTCGTTGTTTTTTCAGTATCACGTGAAGTTATTTCCCAAAGATTGAAATTACTTGATGATATAGGGTTAGAGTCTATTGGGCTCGATATTTTGCCGAGTGCAATTTTTAGATGCTCTTTGTTGAGGCAAGCTAAGAGTGACCAAGAGAAGAGAGATGTAACATTTGCGATGGTTGATATAGGTAGCGCTTATACAACTATCACGATAGCTAGGGATAATAAGATTGCTTTTGTTAAAGTCGTGCCGCTTGGTGGAAAACAATTCAACGAAACCGTTGCTTCTCGCTTGGGTATCACTCCTAGTGAGGCATGGCTGTTACGCAAAAGACTTCTCAATGAAGATATAGCGTTTGCTACTCAAATCTCCACACAACAAGCTATTGCAGATTCTCTGGCAGTAGTTACTGCTAAGATTGCCAGAGAAATATCATTATGTTTTAGATATTATGCGGTGACGTTTAGAGGGCAGAGCCCAGGTAGTCTTATATTGTCTGGAGGGGAAGCACGCGAGCCATTGCTAACCAAAGCGTTGCATAATTATCTAGATACTGATATCAAAATGTCCGCTCCGTTTAAAGGTGTTGATGAAGAACTTCTCGCATTTCATGGAGATGGTAATTATAGCGAATGGACAGTTGCTATGGGATTATCTCTTAAGAGCATAAATGTTTCTGGGCTTTTGGAGAAATCTTATGTGTGAAATTGATTTTATTCCTGAGTCCTACAGAATTGAAAGGGCTAAACGCAGGTATTACAGAAGGCAGTATTTTGTGATTGCGGGCATTATTGCCGTTATGATTGCATGGAGCTTTATTACAGGAATTAATGTGAGCCGAGTGAGAGCACAAGTACAAGACAGTATCGAGTTTGCAGAGATGGGCAGCAATATCTCTGCTGAATATTCCAGAATGGAAAAGCAATACAAGGAGCTTTTAGAGGATAAAGAAAAGATTGAGAGAGTGTCCAATAAAGTAGTGTTTAGTGATGTTATTGCAGAACTTAGCTATTTAGTTAATGATTCTATCGTGTTTAAATCGCTTAATATTAACACTCAAGAGTATGTTGGTGCTAAACGTGGTGGTGTTAGAGCTCTGTCTAAAGAAAAGAAGGATAGCAAAGTTTATCCTCCGAAACAATTTAGATATAAGGTTAAGATTGGTGGTTTAGCAAAAGATAGCTCCAATGTAGCTCAGATGATTAAAGAATTAGAAGAATCTCCATATTTTGATCATGTAGTCCCTGGTTTCTCTAGAAATGTGAAGACAGAATCAGGTTTGGTTAGTGAATTTGAACTTAGTTGCTATATAGCAAATTATGATGAATACAAAGAAGGTCACCAAGAGCAATGATATTTGAGAGAAAACAAGTTGTGATTGTATTTTCAGTGGTAGCGATTGGAGCATCGTTTCTGCTGTTAAGCTATTACCCTCTAAGTAAGACGTTAAAAAAATCTAAAGAACAGAAGATGCAATATGATTCTTTTAGAGAACAGATTTATCATGATGCGCTGGGAATGTCAGATTTGGCAAAGAAAATAACAAATTTGAAGGCCAAAATAGGTAGATATAACTCTAAGATTCCACCAAATCGGGATTTTGCAAAATTTTGGGATGAGTTAACAAAGGTTATGAATCGCTGTGAATTGACCGACAGATTAATTCAGCCACTTGGTGAGGTTAATGGAGATACCATTAACTCTATTCCGCTCAATATAAAGTGTAGTGGTAAGTTTAATCAGTTATACGAATTTTTGCTAGAGACTGAGAAGATGGATAGGATAGTGAGGTTTGAAGAGATTAGAATAGATAATAAAGATGGTAGCGGGCACCTCACGCTTTATGCCAAGGCTGTGATCTATTATCAGAATAAGGCTGTGAGTTTAGCGAATGGACAACGATGAAAGAAAGACTCGATAATACATCTGGTAAATATCTTGCTCATACGGGGAATAATAGAAAGCTAATTCTTGCAGTTAGCTTACTTGCCGTTATGGCAACAATGTGGATCAGGGTACTTTTTGGAGGGGCTAAAACAGTGTCCAATGCAGACGCTGTCGCCCTAGATGATCGTGGCATGCAGAGCGAAGAGAAGCAAGATTGCCTGATATTGAAATACCATTCTCTTCCTTTTGTTATGGGACGTGACGATATTTTGGCCCGAGATTTATTTAGTAGAAAACCATGGAAAGAAAAAGGTGGTTCTCATAATGGAGAGCCAGTTGTTTGCAATGATGATATCGTCAGCGGTCCTGAACTTATTAAAGGGTTGAGTGATGTATTAGAGTCTAGACTAAAGGCGGTTATGTCTGGGCGTGAGAAAGAAGCTTTTATTGGTGACAAGTTGTGCCGTATTGGTGATGTTCTGAGGATTGATTATAAAGGTAAATATTACAGGCTCAAGATTGTCGTCATAAAAGATGAATCTGTAATATTCAAAGATTGTGAGACAAATATAAGAATCGAAGTAAAGGTCGAGAGATAGAAGGGCGTTTGCCATATTTGTCCTTGGAAGTTCATAGGCTAGATAGCAACTATGAATCTGACCTGTTTAAGGAGTTGTGTTATGAGAGTAACAGAGTTTGTTAGATTGACTTTAATTTCAGTATGTGTTTTGTCAGTGTTCTGTGTATGGCAATATACACAGGAGAGTTTGCTTGCATCTACGGTCGTAGACGAAAATCCTTCTAACGATGTAGTAGTCAGCGATCAAGTTGACACAAATAACTCTCATAATGATACAGAAAGTTGCGATACGGAAAATGGTATTATATCCGATAGTGAAGGAGTTATACAAAGTTTACATTTTAAAGAAGGCTCAACTGTTCGCGATGCGCTGCGCATGCTTGGATTGAAATACCACAAAAATATCATACCGACATCAAAAGTACAAGGGAAGCTTAATATAACAGCAATTTACAACCTTACATTTGAGGAAGCCCTTGATGTAATACTAGGCTATGAATTCAAATACGAACAAGATGGTAATTGCATAAGAGTCTACACAAGAGATGAATATCAGAAGGTACGTACAGATGAATCTAGAATGCAATGTAAGGTTTTTAAGATTTACTATATATCTCCTGAAGATGCATCAAGATTGATCATGCCGGTTCTTAGTCCAAGGGCGATTGTTCAAACGAGCTCTATGCCAGAGACAGGGCTATCTTCTGGCGACTCTGTTGATGTTAAAGAGGGCGGTGTTTCGGACGCGCAGTTTGCGACTCTTGTGATAAAAGATTATCCCGAGAACCTAGAGGCAGTTGGTGAATTACTCAAATCTCTTGATGAGAGGCCTTCGCAAGTTCTTGTCGAGGCAACAATCTTGTCTGCAGCACTTACAGAGGGTATGGAACTTGGTGTTGATATGAACTTCCTTAACGGTGAGAGTGTTGCTAATATTTCAGCAATTGCAGGTGGTCTACCTGGAGCTGCTATAGAGACAACTGGTTTCGCTGGTACTAAATCTGGTCACGGAATTAAAATAGGAGTTACTAGTGGAGATGTCTCAAGTTTTATAACAGCTCTTGAATCAATTACTGATACAACAATTTTGGCAAATCCAAAAATTCTAGCCCTCAATAAACAGCTTGGTACCGTCTTTATAGGTCAGAAAGAACCTTACAGAAGCAGCAGTTCTGTCTCTGGCAGTGGCGTTGCGACGGAGGGCGAAGTGAAGTTCCTTGATACAGGAACCAAGCTTTCTTTCAGGCCTTATATAGGAAAAGATGGTTATATAAGAATGGATATCTATCCAAAGGATAGTACCTCCACAGATACAGATATTGATGTTCCAAAAGAGAGCACTGCGGAACTATCAAGTAATATAATGGTTAAAGATGGTGAAACGATTGTTATTGGTGGTCTATTTAGGGATGAGATGACAACTACCAAATCTCAGGTTCCAATATTAGGAGATCTACCTCTTGTGGGAGTACTATTTAGAAGTACAGCCGATACGAGCCAGAGGCAAGAAGTCATTATCCTTCTAACGTGTCATATCATCAAAGATACAAAAGACACTAATAGTGAACAACGTAAAGAAGACGTTAGTCGTAAGCGTTTTGCCGCCTTGGACCGTTTCCAAAGTATTGGGGTAGCCAAGATTTCTGAGGGAGCATACCGAAGAGCTGTGGCTTGTTACAAGAATGGCGATAAGGAGCGTGCATTGGCAGAGCTAGAGGATGCATTATATCTTAGACCGACATATCTTGATGCTATAAGGTTAAAGGAAAAGATTTTGAAAGAGACACATCCAGAGAAATTTAAAAAGCTTGATAGGAAACTCTCACAGGAAGTTGAAAACGCTGATGATAAAAAATGGAATAGATTTTAATACACTAATCTTGCTTTCGTATTAAAAGTTAAGATAGTTGGAGATACTGAAATTGGCAAAATCTAGACGAAGATATTACTTGTTGGCATTGATGGGAATAGCCTCCGTTCCGGGACTGGTGCTGTATAGCCTTATAATGTTAGGGTTTAATATTGGTGGCATTATTTTGGCTTCTTTGAGTGTTTTGACGCTTAGTTGGGTATGCTGGGAGGCATTGGGGATTTTTAGAAGCCTTAGTGATTTCAATTCTAGATTTGAAGAAGGTAGCGATATACATTTTCATGTTCCTCAAGGATCAATCTTTGAGCGTATTGCTGCTAGGATGAACCATTATATTCAAAAGCAAGATGACTCTCGCCAGCAGTTAGAAGAACAGATAGCAGCTCTTGATATTCAAATCCAACTGTCTCAGAAGCAGGCTAGAAATACAGAGGCTATCATTCAGAGCATTCATGATGCGGTAATTGTGACGGATTGTTTTAATAGAGTCATTATTGCCAATAGTAAGGCTAGCGAACTGTTTGATTTTGATTTGGATAATGCGCAATATAAGCAGGTCAATGAATTGCTTGGTGTTGAAAAGGTAGCAGCGATGATAATGACTGCTATAAGTAGCAAAACACATCATCGTCGAAATGACCTCGAGATAAAGGTTGATGGACAGCTAAAATTTTATAATAGTACATTCTCAAGCATCACAGATGAATCTGGTGAGATAGTTGGGGTTGTGTCTGTCTTTCACGATATAACTAGAGAGAAAGAAATCTCACGCATGAAGAATGAGTTTGTGAGTCATGTCTCTCATGAATTAAAGACTCCGTTAGCGTCTATTACCGCCTATGCTGAAATGCTCGTGGATGGTGAGGCACAAGACGATGAGTCC
Organism: Phycisphaerae bacterium; assembly: GCA_027078365.1. Lineage (GTDB taxonomy): Bacteria > Planctomycetota > Phycisphaerae > Sedimentisphaerales > Sedimentisphaeraceae > S145-28. Next base: position 97,318 of record JALWYQ010000014.1, on the reverse strand, counting down.
AGAGAGCAGTTTTTGTCTATAATACAGACGCAGGCGCAGAGATTAAACCGTCTCATAGAAGACATCCTCAATATTTCTAGAATAGAATCAGGGCTTGTTAAAGTTAAAAAGGAAAGAGCTAGCGTTGCTATGCTTATACGTGATTCAGTTGAGATGATAAAGAGTTATGCTGCAGAGAAAGATATATCAGTTGTTGAACCAAATTCTGTAGTTTATGACCAGGTCAATGTTGATAGAGACATGATATCTCAAGTAATAATCAATCTTTTGAGCAATGCAGTTAAATACAATAAGCCTGGAGGTAGAGTAACTATTGGAGTTGAGGTTCTTGAAGATTTTATTAGTGTAAAAGTCTCAGATAGCGGCGTTGGTATACCAGCTCAAGAGATTGATCATGTGTTTGATAAATTCTACAGAGTTAGCGCTAACGATAAAGTAGCAAAAGGTACAGGACTAGGCCTTAACCTAGTTAAGCAGATAGTCGAGAAAGTACATGGAGGAAGGGTTTTTGTTGAAAGTGTTGAGGGTGAAGGATCTACATTTGGATTTGAGTTGCCTTTGTGTACTACGGAAGAGACAGCTGTAATATGATAATCCAGTAAGTTCTTTGCAGTTGTAAGATTGTTGACATTAAGAAAGTGTGCCATATGAAAAAGATATTGGTTGTAGATGATGAGATTCATATTGTTCAAGTTGTTGCGATTAAACTAAGAAATAACGGGTTTGAGGTTATAACGGCGGATAATGGCCAGAGTGCTTATAATTTGGCTGTGGCAGAATGTCCAGATGCTATAATTACCGATCTTCAAATGCCAGGCATTACAGGATTAGAGATGGTGGAAAAACTGCGTAATACTGAATCCGTTGCAGATATCCCTGTTATTATGTTAACAGCAAGAGGGTTGTCTATAGATACCAAAGAGATTGAAAGACTCTCGATCGTGGCTTGTTTGAGTAAACCTTTTAGTCCAAGGGAGGTTCTTGCAACATTAAAGGCAGCGGTTGAGCCTATTACTGTATAGCGTGTGGCGTTTATACACATAAGATTTTATATGTTATCCATAAACGAGTATTGAGAGAGTAGATATGCCTGAAGTATTAGAGAATAAGAACATAGATCGCATCCCCATAAATCTCTTTACAGACTTTGCTCGTAAGTCTAATAAATGCAATGTAGGATTCTATCTTTTTGAAATTAATGGTGACCTTATTATAAATGGCTCTGTTGCAGGGCGTGATCTAGAGAGTAATATTGCGTCTGAGATTGTAACTCGTCATGTTGCTAGTGGAGAGGATGGCTGGGTTAGAGTTAATGAATCGAGCGATGTTTATGCTTATACCTACAAGGATGGTCAGTCGGCTGTAGCAGTTGCAATTCTTTACGGGTCAGAAAATGAGAATGTAGAGATTCTCTGCGAATTATTAGTAGCCAATCTTGCTAATATTCAAATCAAAAAAACTTCTGCCATGCAGCTTGATAAACTCACATTTGAGCTAAGTCATACGTACGAAGAGCTTTCTTTGCTGTACAAAATGAGCATGAGTATGAAGTTTACTCAGAGCAGTGCAAGTTATCTTCAGTCAGCATGTGACAATATCACAGAGTTAGTTGATGTTGAAGGCATTGCCATCCTGCTTGAGAAAAACTACGAAGGTCAACGTCGAATGATGGTTACGGCAGGTTCTGGAATAATTAAGTTAGACGCGCAGATGATTGATGTGCTTGAGAGATCTCTCCAAACAGAAGTTGCGCTGGGCAGAGAATTACTTTTAGATAGCCACGTTGATGGTGAGATAAAGTATGATTGGCCGCCTGAAATACGTAGCATTATTGCCATTCCCCTATATCGTAAGGATAGAATGGTTGGCATTATGGTGGCAGTTAATAGAAAAGAAAAAGAAGATTTTGATAGTATTGACGCGAAGCTCTTCAGTACAGTTGCTAATGAATGCGCAGTTTTCATTGATAATGATAAACTCTTTATTGATCTTAAGGAGTTATTTGTTGGAGCCCTAAAAGCTCTTACAAAGAGTATTGACGCAAAAGATCAATACACTAGAGGTCACTCTGAGAGAGTCGCATATATATCCAGGTGGATTGCTGAAAAACTTGTCGAGGCAGGTAAGAGTGACATGAGTGAAGATGATGTGCATCGAATATACCTTGCAGGACTTCTTCATGATATTGGAAAAATAGGTATAGATGAAAAGGTGTTGCGTAAAAACAGAGCTCTTGATAGTAGTGAGTGGAAACAGATACAATCTCATCCAATAATAGGAGCATCTATCCTTGGCGATATTAAACAAATGAGAGATATAATACCGGGGGTAATTGGCCATCATGAGCGTGTCGATGGTAAAGGATACCCTCATTCTTTAGCTGGAAATGAAATTCCTATGATTGCTAAGATAATTGCAATTGCTGATGCGTTTGATGCTATGATATCAAAGAGGGTTTATCGTGATGCGCTAAGTATAAGAAGGGCGGTAAATGAGATTAAAAAAGGGTTAGGAGCTCAATTTGATGAAACTGTCGGAACCGTCTTTTTAGAGAGCGATCTTAAGCAACTGTGGGATAGTATTCAAGACGGCTTTATTGAGAGCTGGGATTATAGTAATTTTTCAGAATATGGTGCACAAGCAGTTGGGACGCTATTGCAATGAAAATAGATACGCAAGATTACGGAAGTGTTGTTGTTGTTAGTCTTGACGGTGAATTCGATCTTGACTCGGTAGAGATGTTTGCGAGGTCGCTTGAGCCATTAGTTGTGCAATACGATAAGGGCATTGTGCTTGATCTGAGCAATGTGCCTTTTATTGACAGTAAAGGGCTTGAGTCTCTTCTGTGGCTCAGAGATAAATGTCTTACCGTAGGTTCGCAGATGAAACTTGCAGGTTTAGATGATAATTGTAGCCGTATACTTGAGATAACTAGACTTGATAAAAGTTTTGACTGTTATGAAGAACTTGCTAGCGCAGTGAGAAGTTACGCATAACGTTTTGGTGAAGAGAAAGATTTTAATATGGGTGGTATGGTTGTTGAGAGAAAAGTTCAGCTTGGTCAGTTACTTATACAGTCAGGTTGTGTAACTGAAGAGCAGGTTGCTCATGCCTTAGAATTGCAGAAGGAGTCTGGCCATACCAAATTAGTAGGTGAGCTACTAGTCGAGTTGGGTTATTGTAGTGATTCCCAAATAGCAAAAGCTCTTGCACAAGTATACGAAGTTCCTTACTCACCAATCTCTCCTAAAATATGTGATCCTGCAGTTATGGAGTCACTGCCGAAGGATTTCCTAACAGAACACAACGTTTTGCCATTATTTGAAGTTAATGGCGTTATGACGGTTGCATTGAGTGAGCCTAGTGATGTCTATCTAGTGGATGAGATAGAAAGGCTTAGCGGTTCTAGAGTTCAAGTCGTATGTGCAACAGCTCATGATATCGAGTTGACCCTGCAAAATTATATGCCAGCAGCCAATGTCTTTGTTATTGATGATGTCATTGACGATGATAGCATGCAGGACTTAACTCTGATCGAACATGCCATCGATGACATTAGTAACTTGGAGGAAGTTGCTGGACAGTCGCCAGTTGTTAAGCTCGTTAATTATCTCCTTTATAGTGCTGTTAACGAAAATGCCAGTGATGTGCATATTGAACCAGAAGAAAGAAGACTTCGTGTCAGGTATCGAGTTGACGGTAGATTATATGAGAAGATGTGTCCTCCATTTCAGATGCATCCAGCTATAGTTTCTCGTATTAAGATTATGGCTGATATGGATATTGCGCAGCGTAGGTTGCCTCAAGATGGAGGAATTCACGTAATGGTGGATAATCGCATTGTTGACTTGCGTGTATCTGTTATGCCTGCCACATTTGGCGAGAAGGTTGTAATAAGAATCTTAGACTCACAAAAAATGATGACCAATCTTGAGTCTCTTGGATTTAGCTATGACAACCTTAACCTCTTTAAGGAAAAGATAAAGACACCTAATGGGTTAGTGTTGGTAACAGGGCCTACTGGTTCAGGAAAAAATACTACGTTGTATTCTGCCTTAAAAGAGCTTAGCTCAGAGGAAGTTAATATCTGTACGGTCGAAGATCCGGTTGAATGTAATATCAGCGGTATCAATCAATTTCAAGTAGGCGACACTGTTGGTTTTGATTTTGCTTCAGCTCTTCGTGGCATGTTGAGACAGGACCCTGACATAGTGATGATTGGAGAAATTCGCGACGCAGAAACAGCAAATATTGCTTTGCAGGCAGCTCTAACTGGACACCTTGTTCTCTCTACCTTGCATACAAACGATGCAACCAGTGCTGTTTCTAGGCTTATCGATCTTGGAGTAGCTCCGTATCTTATAAGTGCCTCACTCGTTACTGTACTTGCTCAGAGGTTGGTTAGAAAAGTATGTCCAAATTGTAAAGAGCAGCACAGCATCCCTAGTAACATTCGACGCCTAGTAAGCGGTCTTGGTTTTTCTGTTACTAAAGAATATCGTGGTATAGGTTGTAGAAAATGTAGAAATACAGGCTATCTTGGTAGGATTGCACTGCATGAATTATTTGTGCCAGATGTTGAGTTGTTAGAGATGATATCAGATGGCTGTAGTAGCAAAGAGCTTAAAACCAAGGCTATAGAATTAGGTATGAGAACCTTGCTTGAGGATGGTTTCGAAAAAGTCGAAGCAGGAATTACCACAGCAGAGGAAGTTATAAGAGTTGCCAATGTCATATAACCAACGAGGCAAGAGGATATTTTGAAAGATCTCACTATAAATCTTAATACACATCCAGAGCAATCTGATAGTTCATTAAAAGGTCAGAGGGTTAAAATCAAAGACTCTGATTTAGTGTTCTTTACTACTCAGCTATCTATAATGCTCGAGAGTGGAGTTATCCTCAGTGATGCGCTTGATTCTATTGCAGCTCAGAGAAAACTAGGTTTATTTGGGGTAGTATTATTAGAGATTAGCGAAAAGATTAAAGCTGGTAGGAGTTTCTCGGAGGCTCTTTCGTGTTATCCGACCATTTTTAATTCAATGTTTGTTGGTATGGTTAGGGCTAGCGAATTATCTGGTAGGATGAGCGAAATGCTTGAAGTGTTGGGTAGATATCTTAATGCAGAGAGCGAGACTAAAAAGCAAGTTAGAGGTGCAATGATATATCCTTTGATAATGCTTTTAATGTCAATTGCAGCTACTGGTTCACTTATGTTTTTTGTTTTGCCTAGATTTTCAAAAATCTATGAGAGTCGTGGGGCAGATTTGCCCGCTTTAACGCAGATGCTTGTTGATTTCTCGCAGATTCTTGGTGATCCACAAAGCCTTGCTGTGATTTTTACATCTCTATTGAGCGTGTTTTTTTTGTGGCATTACTGGCGCAGTACACCATCTGGAAAGTCCGTAATTGATTCTATCATGTTGCATACTCCCGTTGTAGGCATGATGTATGTAGATGCAGTTGTGACTAGAAATATGCGTACATTGTCTGCCATGGTTAACACAGGTGTTAGTATTCTCGAATCGCTTGAAGTTGTTAAAGATTCTTGCGATAATATCCATTTCAAAAATCTATGGGCCTCTGTTGACAATAAAATTAGAGAAGGATATCAGTTTTCCGAAGCTATATCCATCTCACAAGGAGGTAATCTCTTAGCTCCCGGTGTTATGCAAATGCTACGAGCAGGTGAGAAGAGTGGTAAACTTGGGCATGTATGTGATAAAATAAGTGTTTTCTATGAGAAAAAACTAGAGAATTCCATCAAACTCGTGACAGCACTTATAGAGCCCATCATGATTACCATTATGGGAGCTGTTATAGGTACAATTGCAATAGCTCTACTTCTACCAGTATTCCGCATATCAAGTGTTATGACGCAATAAGCTGATGCGATATACTGACCGCTAATCGCTACTTTTGTTTTTAAGGTAGCGAGAGTCTTACTCTTATATATCTATCGGATAGTTGCTTGTAAATAGTGACTAGTTGATCGATACCGTATTGCAGAGCGTTTAACCTCTTTCGATTCATTAAGTAGCCTTAGTCTACCGATGCGCCAAGAAAACAGATGTTAAATCTGAAAAAGTGTTGCAAAGATGTTTTGCAATGCTATAATGCAAAACTTGTAAGTTATAGGCAGCAGCGGCTTTAGCATTTAGTCGAGGCTGATTTTAATAATGTCAAGTCTTTTTGATCCTCTGGCGAAGACAAGACGATTTAGACGATTATTGATAAGTGCTTTAACAGTAAATGGTTATGAAAGGGGCTTTAGAGCTACCATGTTGACTAAAGATTCAAAACAACAAATAATAAACGATTTTAAAATTAATGATGCAGATACGGGCTCTCCTGAGGTGCAGATTGCTATTTTAACCAATAGGATTGCAGAGCTTACGGAACACTTAAAGGTTCATCGTAAAGATCATGCTTCGAGGCGTGGGCTTTTAAAGATGGTTAGTACAAGGGCTTCTCTGTTGAAGTACGTTAGTAATAAGGATGTTGAACGCTACAGGGCAATCATCTCAAGACTAGGTTTACGTAAGTAGTACAAGAGCTGTATATTTGTAATAGTTATTCTAAGGCGTGGGTGATTGGTCGATGTTACCAGATACTTACGCCTTTTTTGTAGGAGCTACAAACAACAAGGTATGTGACCTTTTTGTTGTTCCTATTTTGTGTCAATGTGAAAAGGACAATAGATGATGTTTGATGTGACGAGAGTAGAAAAAGAAATTGGTGGTAAGGTAATTTCTATTGAGACAGGTAAGATTGCTAATCAGGCACATGGTGCTGTGATGGTTACTTGCGGTGAGACTATGGTGATGGCGACAGCGTGTGTGGCGCCTCCAAGGTCTGCGGATATTGATTTTTTCCCATTAACAGTGGATTACCGTGAAAGACAGGTTGCTGCAGGTAAATTCCCTGGTGGCTTTATGAAAAGAGAAGGAAGACCAAGCCAAAGAGAGATTCTTATCGCTCGTTGCATAGATAGGCCTATTCGTCCTTTGTTTCCAGACGGTTATTTCCAAGAAGTTCAGGTTATGGTCAACGTAATGAGCGCAGATAAGGAAAATGATCCTGATGTTCTGGCTATTATTGGGGCTAGTGCAGCTCTTAGCATAAGCAAAATACCGTTCCAAGGGCCACTAGGAGCAGTTAAACTTGGTAGGGTGGATGGTAAATATATTATCAATCCAACATATCAAGAGTGGGAAGACAGCGATCTTAACCTCTTGCTTGGTGGGCGCAGAGAGGCAATTAACATGATAGAAGTTGCCTCTAGTGAAGTCTGTGAAGACGACATGGCTGATGCGATTGAATTTGCTCATAAGGCTATTGCAGATGTTTGTGACCTTATACAGGAACTCCAAGGCAAGTGTGGTGTTGAGAAGGAAATCATTGTGTCAGAGCTTGACGAAGAGTTACTTGCTCAAGTCAAAGCCGAGATATGGGACAGAGTTTATGAGGCAAAGCAAATTACTGCTAAGCAGGACCGTAAGGCAGCGGTAAATGCTATATTTGATGAAGTTAAAGAGAAGTATTGTGAAGGCGAAGAGCCGAGTTGTGATGGCGTGGCCATGAATCGCATACTTGGTAAAATAGAGAAAGAAGTTATTCGTAAATTAATCCTTAGCGGTAAGCGACCTGATGGAAGAGATTACGAGACTCTTCGCGATATTAGCTGCGAGGTTGGAATTCTTCCACGCACTCATGGGTCATCGTTATTCTCACGTGGCGAAACTCAAGCTCTAGTTTCTGTAATTCTTGGCACAACTAAGAATGAGCAGAGGATTGATGGCATTGTTGATGAGTTTGGCCAAGGTTTTATGCTCCACTACAACTTCCCTCCTTATTCTGTTGGTGAAGTTCGCCCTGTTAGAGGCCCTGGTAGACGCGAGATAGGTCATGGCGCACTAGCCGAAAAAGCCCTCGAAAAGGTAGCTCCTAACAGTGATGATTTTGCTTATACAATCAAGATTGTTTCTGATATTACAGGTTCTAATGGCTCGAGTTCTATGGCTTCTGTGTGTGGAGGTTGTCTAGCATTGATGGATGCTGGTGTGCCGATTAAGGCTCCTGTTGCAGGTATCTCAGTTGGTATGGTAAGCGAAGGAGACCGCTATGAGCTATTAACAGACATTCTTGGCGAAGAAGATCACTTTGGTGATATGGATTTTAAAGTCGCCGGTTCTAAAAAAGGTATTACAGCAATTCAGTTAGATATTAAAGCGGAAGGATTGCCTCATCCAATCCTCAAGGAAGCTCTTCAGAGGGCTAGAGATGCTAGGTTTAAAATACTAGATATCATGAGTTCTGTAATAGATAAGCCGAGAGAGGAGCTTAGTAATTACGCTCCTAAGATTGTTAAGACTCAAATTGACACCGATTTAATTGGTAAGGTGATAGGTCCTGGAGGCTCTACTATAAAGGGTATACAAGAGGAAACAGGTGCTGTTATTGAAATTGCTGAAGATGGTGTCGTTACTATAAGTGTCGTGGAGGGTAATGGCCATATCAGAGCGATGGAAATTGTCGAATCAATTGCTAAGCCTCCTAAGGTTGGCACTGTCTACCCTAATGCTAAAGTGCAATCAGTTAAAGACTTTGGTGTTTTTATTGAAATTGCCCCTGGAGTAGAAGGACTCTGTCATATTAGCGAGCTAAGCAATGATTATGTTAAGAATGCAGAAGATATTTGTAAGGTTGGTGATATTGTTTCTGTTAAACTTATAGCAATAGATGATCTTGGCCGCCTTAAACTTTCAAGGAAAGCAGTTTTAGCAGAGCAGGATGAAGATAAGCAGTAAAAGGTGTCTTTAAACTTTCTAAGAGCAGAGTTCCTACTCTGCTCTTTTTTTATATCTTTATGAAACTAGTGGCAAGTATGGCTGCGCACAAATAGATAGACTTGATAATATCAAGTATGTGTACTATACTCTGTTGTCTGGTTTAAGCTCTAGATATAGTGTCTAATTTAACGGTTTGATGTCGCAGGGGAAAAATGAACGCACAGAAACAAAGTGTCCTTATTGTGGATAATAAGCAGCAAGGAGGAGCCCTGCGCGATGTCATATGCAAATATAGCGATACCATTGAAGTTGTATCTGATCCTCAGTCAGCGCTAGGCATTATTGAGCGTAGTAGTGTTGACTTTATTTTTACAGAAATTTACTTCTCAGGAAATCTCAGTGGAATTGATTTTTTGCGTGAGATCAAAAAGATAGCTCCAGAAACCAAAATCGTGGTGGTTACAGATCACGCAACCATAGATAGCTGTAAGATTGCAATGCGTCTAGGAGTGTACGATTACTTCTCCAAACCAATTACAGCAGATGAACTTAATGACATATTTGAGAGGGCGTTGGTCTGTAGTGCTAAATCTAGTAGTAATAATGTCGCTGTAGAGGTTTCCGCTGATAAGCGAGATAGTAGCAATTTTGTTTATGGAGGAGTTCTTAGCTCTTCTCCAGCAATGCTACATGTTTATAAAGTTATAAAAAAGGTTTCTGCTACCAATCTTAGTGTATTAATTGAGGGTGAGAGTGGTAGTGGAAAAGAGCTAATTGCAAGGGCTCTCCACGATAATTCACCTAGGGCTTCTAGAGAGTATCAACCAGTTAACTGTGCGGGCTTAAGCGAGACATTGTTGGAAAGTGAGCTCTTTGGACACACTAAAGGTGCTTTCACCGGGGCTTTATCCGATAGAAAAGGATTGTTTGAAGTTGCAGATAAAGGAACTCTATTCCTAGATGAGATTGGTGATATGCCAGCTAGTATGCAGGCTAAGCTGTTACGAGTACTTGAAGATGGTGTAATCACTCCAGTTGGTTCTACGCGATCTGTAAAGGTTGATGTACGTATTGTAAGTGCGACAAATCATGATCTTGCAAAACTGGTGGAAGAAAAGAAATTTAGACAAGATTTATATTTCAGAATAAAGGGTGTTAGCGTAACTCTACCGCCGTTGCGTAACCGAAGAGAAGATATCCCTGACTTAGTTTACTATTTTATATCTCAATCTTGTGCTGAGCTAGGGATTGATATGGTGAATATTTCTGAGCCGGCGATGAACATACTGCTAAATTATAATTGGCCAGGTAATATCAGACAATTACGTCACGCTATCCGCGCTATGGTTGTAATGAGTGATGGCATAATGATTGATGTTAAGGATATCCCACCTGACATTCACAAGATATTGGCTCTAACTCAAGGTAAAGAGACGGAAAGTCTTGCAGGTAAATCGTTAAGTGATATAGAGAAAGAGGCTATCAGGAGTACGTTAAATATGGTTGGTGGTAATAGAGAGAAGGCGTCGAAAATCCTGAAGATAGGTGAGCGTACTCTTTATAGAAAAATCAAAGAGTTTGGACTCTAGAATCGGCTATTATTCTATAACCGTAGCTTCTCTGCAATTCTGAGATAGTACTGCTCTTGTAAAATCTCCTTTGGCTAATCTTTTTCCTATTAATTTAACATCAAAGTATCTATCACACATTCCGCTTTGTGTTTCTGGATTTTCAACAATAACACTTATCTCTTTACCAGAGAATCTTGCTCGATATTTTTCTTGGAGCTCATTGCCGAGGGTTGTTAGTATTTTGGCTCTATCTTTTATCGTTGCGGCGGAGTTTTTGCCAGTCATTTTTTCTGCAGCAGTTCCTTTTCTAAGAGAAAAACTAAACACGTGCATTTTGGCAAACTGCGCAAATTGAGCCATTTTGATTGTCTCCTCGAAATCGTCTTGATTTTCTCCTGGAAAGCCAACGATTATATCCGTAGTTATAGCAGGGTCATCTAGTGTCTTATTAACTAGTTCTATCATGTCCATGTACATCTTTTTGTTGTACTGTCTATTCATTCTTTTGAGTATCTTTGATGACCCAGACTGAAGAGGTAAATGCAAGTGTGGGGCGATATTATCGTAGGCTTTAAAAACTTTTAATAAGTCTTCTGTCACGTCTCCAGGTTCCATGGAGCTCAGTCTTAATCGCTTGAGTCCATCGATTTGAGCAACCATTTCAATGAGTTTTATGAACTCTTTTTGACGCTCTGGATTCCATTGTTTTCTTTTCGTTGTTACTTGCCCATACGCCCCTAGGAAAATACCGGTTAGTACGATTTCTTTATGTCCAGCGTCGACTAGACGTTTAGCTTCATCTAGTACATTTTCAGCCGGGTTTGACCACATTAGTTTGCGAGTCTTCGGTATTATGCAGTATGTGCAAAAGGCGTCGCAACCATCCTGTATTTTCAAAAAAGCTCTAGATTGGTTTTTGTATGAATTGAGCGATGCTAGTCCGAGGGGGTCATTGGATAAAGGAGCCTCTTTTTTATCCTTGATTTTAGTCTCGTTTGCGGTTTTACTAGTCACAGAGTGCTGTGTGTTTTTAGCGTTATTCGCAATATTGCCTAGTGCAGATTGTATAGCTTTGGTGAGGGCGTTTTCCCTAGCTACAAGCATTACTTCTTTGGGAATATTGGCGGTTTCGTTGCCGTCTATGCTGGTAAGGCATCCTGTTGCAATTATCTTGCACGAGCTATTGCTATTTAATATTTTGCGTATAGCTTGGCGACTTTTTGATGCTGCCGCTTGGGTTACGCAGCACGTATGGATTACGGCAATATCGGGGCTTTGTTTTTCCTCTGCTTGGCGCAGACCAAAGCTTTCGAGAAGTTCTCTGATTTGCTGACTTTCATATTGGTTGACTTTGCAACCTAGCGATATTATTTTAAATGTTTTCATAGCTTGCATAGGATATTAATAACAGGTTATATTTCAAGCCCATAATTTTGTAAATATTTTGGAGAAATACAATATGGCTTCAAAGGCTAAGAGTGTCTGGGCAATCGATGTTGGAAATTGCTCACTGAAGGCACTTAACCTTAGTTTAAGCAACAATGGTGTTGAAGTGCTTGATTTTGAGGTAATTGAGCATTCTAAAATCTTAAGTGCACCAGATGTTAGTGAGCAACAACGAGAAGAAGAACTTGCTTCGAGTCTTGCTAAGTTCTCAGAGAAACATGATCTTAAAGGCCAATATGTGGCGATTTCGGTAGCGGGCCAGACAAGTTTTGCTCGATTTATCAAGTTGCCACCGGTAGAGCCTAAGAAGATACCTCAAATCATTCAATTTGAAGCCGCCCAGCAGATACCGTTTGATATCAATGAAGTTGAATGGGATTACCAGATAATGGATGAGCCTGATAGTCCAGAGGTTTCTGTTGGTATTTTTGCAATCAAGAATGAAATAATCAGCGACATACTAGATAGCTATTCGTCTCAGAATATCAGAGTTTCGAGTGTCCAGATGGCGCCTATTGCGCTTTACAACTATGCTTACTATGATAATGAGGCTTTTAGTAAGCAGCCTAATAAGGCAACTGTTATTGTTGATATGGGCACCGATAATACCAATATAGTTATCTGTTCTGAGAATAGTGTGTGGCAAAGGTCCATCCCTATTGGTGGTAATGAGTTTACAGAATCGATTGCGGATGCCTTTAAGTTGGATTTTGCCAAGGCTGAGAAACTCAAGCGTACTGCTCCAGTTAGCAAATATTCTAAACAGATTTTTCAAGCTATGAAGCCTGTTTACACTAACTTTGCGGAAGAAATCCAGAGGTCTATTGGTTATTTTGGTAGCACTAATGATATAGAACTATCAAATGTTGTTGCACTAGGCGGCGGAATGAAGCTTCAGGGCTTGACCAAGTATTTGCAACAGAGTTTAGGTGTTCCAGTAGCCAGACCTGATTCTTATAAGAGGTTATCGGTTGGGCAAGGTACTTCTAGTGCTAAATTCCATGAAAATCTTGCTGAGTATGCTGTTGCATATGGTGTAGGAGTTCAAGCTCTTGGAGAAGCAAAAATTAAAAGTGATTTGTTGCCAAAGAAAATTGCTAGAGCTATGGCATGGCAACAAAAATCTAGTATCTTAATGATTGCTGCTGCAGTGCTACTTGTTGCTGGTATATTGTGTCTTATGAGGGCTTTTATTGATAAGGGAGCTTATGCATCAAATAAAAGTACAAGAGCCTCTATAAATTCAGCTTTAAGTAGAGCTAAGGCGGCATCTTCCGCTTTAGCTGAACAGGAGAATCGCGATAAGCCTCTTAACGATGCAATTAATAAGCAGTTCTCGCTTTTTAATTATCGCAATGTGATACCTAATTTTATCGACGGTCTAATTTCTTGTTTACCTAATGCAGAGAATACGCCTGACCAAGCTAAGCTATTCGAAGCGTTTAAGTCAGGGGATGTTGATACTGTTAAATCTATTCCGCGTGGTGAGCGCAAGATGTTGTTTATAACAAGCTGTAAAATTAATTACACAGACAGTGTTGCATCTGCTACATTTGGTTTAACACAAAGAAGTAGTGGCCACAGGCGTAAATCTAAGCATAATGTTGTCGATCCGGGCATGCCTGGAATGTATCCAGAAATGCAGGTTGATGGCTACCAGGAAGATAAACCTAAGAAAGAAGATGGCGCAGGTTTTCTAGTTGTCATAGAGGGCTATTCACCGTATGCCAAGATGGGAGAGTTACTTGATCCTGCTGGCGTGGGTAACGATAAGAGCAAATGGGGCTTTATTACTCGTTTAATACATTTCAACAAGCTTTTCAAAAAGGGAAGATTTAAACTCTTTGACAAAGATTCTGTTTCTAGTTTTGTCTTTGAACAGGGTGAAGTTGATCTTAACTCTGCTGACATGCCAGATGGTATAGGAGAGAAAGTTAGGGTTGTTCGTGTTCATAGCAAGGGACCGTCGCCAAACACGCGTTCACGTTCAAGGAATGGCAGTAGTGACCGTATACTTGAAGAAGATGTCTTGATTGATCCTATGACAGGTGAGGAGATTAGCAAGGTTGCCGTCATTGACGAGACTGGCCTAAAACAATTTGATAAGTCTGGAGAGGAAAAATATATAGTCAGAGATCATTGGTTTAGGATAAAGGCTAAGTTTACCTGGAAGGATGCTCCTGAGGAGAAAAAAGGCGGAGAATATTAAGAGGTTGGTTATTAACGAATAGCTTTTAAGAGGTGTAAACAGATATATGAACTTTATAAAGAAAAATATGGCATTGATAGTACCTTCTGTAATTATGTTGGTAGCTATCATCTTAATAGTTCTTTCAATCATGATTAACTCTACCGTTAAGAAGGGGATGGATAGCAGTTTTAACTTAGCTAGAAAGGTAGATGTTCAAATAAGAAAGACTCCTTCTCAGAGGCAGGCCAAGATAGAACAAGAATATCAAGATAAGCATGAAGCAGACAAGAAAAAAATAGAATCGTTGGTTAAGGCTAGCTCTTTAAGAGAGTTGATTTCTTACGATGTGTTTCCTGAACCACGCGACTCTTCAAGGCAGATTTTCAAAGATTTTGGGGATAAATACCAAAAGGCAATTGAAGAGCTTCTGGAAAAGATGAATGCAGGTGATGCTCCGAGTCAAAAAGAATTAGATATTGCTAGTTCTGTAACTAATGGTCGTAATAGGTCAAGGCGATCAGACTCAAGTGCTGTTGATCCTATCGAAGATGCCATCTGTAAAAAGAGGGCTAGCCAGATAAGAGTTTATGCGGCTCCAGATGTTTTTTCTTGGTACAATGTTTGGAAAGAATATAGATTTGCAGGTCAGGATGACGCAGTAAAGAAGTGCTGGGATTCTCAGATTGCATTCTGGGTTTATGAGGATATTGCTGATACTATCGCCTCAATGAACGCTGATTCCAAATCAGTATTTGATTCACCTGTTAAGAAACTTGTCGGCATATCCTTTACGCATTCAGTTGGTAAGTCTGATGGAAGAATGTCTGACTCAGATACGCCAACCTATGTTACTTCAGATTCGTCTGTAGGGATCGGAGAACAAGCTTGGACGAATAGAAAATGTGACAAATTCATTGATGTAATACATTTTAGTGTCTCCTTTATCGTTGCTGCTGACAAAGTCTCTGAGCTTATGAAAGAGCTTTGTAGTGAGAAAAGTTCTATATTTAAGGGATGGAGTGGAAAAGATGCTCCTAAAGATTACAAACATAACCAGATAACCATTCTTAGTTGTAATATTGCACCTGTAATACGCGATAGTGCTAGTAATCAACGCTATAGATACGGCAGTTCTGCGGTCGTTAAATGGACAGCTGTATGTGAGTATGTCTTCCTGCGTGATACATACGACGTGATTAAACCAAAACAGATAAAAGAGCTTTTTGAGCAAGATAAGTAATTGATTATAAGCTGATTATTCAGGGATTTATATATGAGTAGAATAAAAGAGAATATTGTAGAGCGTTATGCACATTTTGCTATCTTGGGTGTAGCCGCACTTGTGTCGCTTGCCTTGGTTGCGATGTTTGTTATTAAGAGTCCCAACAGTAAAGAGATAAACGGGAGAAGCCTCGGTCCAGGACAAATCGATAAAGAGATTCTTTCAAAGGCAAAGATGCTTGATACTAAACTTCGTCAGGATCCAAAACCTAAGGGTAGATATGTTAGTAGATATGGTCAGTTTGAGAAAATTTTTGCAATGAGCTTGGAGGGGTATGAGGGGCTTAACTTCCCAATACCAAGTTCACATAACTCTGCATTAGTTGCTCAAAGATTCTATGATGTGCCAAGTGTTCCAGACCTTAGTGATGTTAAGATTTCTTATGTTCGTGAGGTTGCGTTCGTCCCACAAGTTAAAGTTGATGCCAATAGACCTTACAGTAAAGTTGAAACAACTGCGCAAGACATTGATCTTGTAACTGTAGAGGCTAAATTGGATTTTGCTCAACTAGCAGAGAACTTTAGGAAAGCATTTAATTCTACAGAGATTGAGAGTGAATGGAGAGATCCAGAACTTGCGAAGGTTATCTTCGCGAAGGTCGAATTGCAAAGACAGTATCGTCTTGATGACTCTACATGGAGTGAGTGGGAAAATGTGGGGCGTACAAAAATTGATGCATACGCAGATTATATGAATTTTTCCGACAACCTTAATGAGCTTAAAAAGGGGCTAGATGTTCTTAGAATTCAGTTCCAAAGCAATGATTTATGGCAGGACTTGTTGCAGCCTCAAGCGTATGATGTGGCGCAGGCAGATCTAAAGTGGTATCCGCCGTCCCTTTATTCAAAATATCTTAAACAAAAGAAAGAGGCTGAGCGTAATCGCTTGAGACCTGACAGGGCTAAACGTGATGAATCTAGAACTTCTAGGGGTGCTAGAGGGGCAAGACCTACTCGTCGCCAACCTGCGGCTAACGGTTTAGCTGGTCCAAATGTAGGTGGAGCTAATGATAGAGGTAATAGAGCTCGCCGCTCACGTGCTCCTAGACAGCGAGTTCCTAGAACTGAAAAGGATATTAATTTAGATCAGCAATATAACGAGCTTATTATAGCAAAAAATACAAACGTAGAAGACTTGCCTGACACCGTATCTATTTGGGCACATGACGATTCTCCAAGACCTAATACAACTTACCGTTATAGGCTGCGTATAGGGGTGCTTAATCCTATTGTTGGCCGTAATTGGTGTAATAAAGGCTTTGAGAGTTATAATGACAAGGTTGTTCTCTGGAGTGAGTATACTGAGCCAACAAGTGAGGTTACAATTGAAGGTAAGGAATATATCTTGCCAGTGTCACAAACTGCCAAGGGGGTTAAGGTCACTGTTGCTAAATACAATCTTGGATTATGGCAAGCTCATGAGTTTATTGTTTCTCCTGGAGATAAGATCGGAGGCGTTGTTGAGGTTACAAAGACACTAAATCAACGCCGTAACGACCGCCAGACATCTTCTAAAAAGATTGTTGAAGAGGTAGATTTTTCCACTGGTGCAACATTTGTTAGAGTTCAAGATGCCACTATTACCGTTAGCAAAGGTGGAATCGATAGGGAAGTAAAGGTTAAGGAATTTGTCTATACCTATGATGGTGAAAATAACCTCAGTGCCTATATAGGCAAGAGGTATTGGACTCCTCTCATGCTTGATGTATCCAAGAAAATTAAAGCTGACAAAAATAAAGAAGTTGAAATTCTAAGCCGTCAGGGTGTTTCTCGTTCTAGAGATTCTCGTGGTGGCGGAAACATAGGGGGCAATCCAGAAGAGCCGCCGCTATAGAAGTGTAGTATTTATAAAAGATGGCTATCTTTATAGATAGCCATCTTTATTTACAACTTATTGTAAAAGAATGCTAATTACGTTTTTTTAAGCTTTTTCAGAAATAACTTCCTAAAAATATTGACATGCCAGAGAGTTGTTTGTATATTCTACCCCTCATCGGGCGATTAGCTCAGTTGGCTAGAGCACCTGCCTTACAAGCAGGGGGTCACTGGTTCGAGTCCAGTATCGCCCATTAAAGGGACTTGCATTTTGCGAGTCTCTTTTTTTATGCATCAGCCCTTTTTTGTCTTTGTCATCTAGACATCTAATCTATAACGACGTTTCTTGCAACGTTTCCTTCTGTAAAAATCGCTTTTCGAAAAAGACTTTCAGATTTTGTCAAAATATAGTAAGCTCTCTATTTTAAAGTATGAGTGTGATTAGTGGCAAAATTTACAATGATATTTTTAACTGAGATTTAACACATGGCACTACAGAAAAGATGGCTATTATTTGCTATTATTGCAATTGCCGTTACGGCTACTTTGACTCACATTCCCCCAGAGAAGTTAGATGTGCCTACAGTGTTGCAAATTCATAATCTGGATAAGGCTGTACACTTTAGCCTGTATTGCGCGATTGGTTTCTCTGTTGCTATGTCTGTAAGGCCAGAGAAATTTTATGGCTGGTTGGTGGTATTCTTGATAATTGCTATTCTTGCGGCGATTGATGAATCTACTCAAGTATTTGTGCGTCGCACTGTGAGTTTTGCAGATTATTGCGCAGATACAATTGGAATTACCACTGGAATAGTGATTGCGAAGTTCTTTTTCTTATCAAATAAATCAAAAAATGGAGAGTACTGATAATGGATTACAAAAAAATGCTTCTTCTACTAGTGGTATTGATAAGTTTATTTAATGCCCCTTCTTATGCAGCAGATCAATCTAATATTGATAGAAAATATTTAAACTGGCAACAGCTTCCAGATTTTCCAGATAAGTTGGGTGTTGGTGGAGCCTTTGTAGGGGTAAGCAATGATGCTTTGATAATTGCAGGGGGAGCAAATTTCCCAGATCCAGCATCTCCAAACAAGAAGCAATTTTACGATAAAATTTGGGTGCTCACAAAATCTAAGTCACAGAATGACCAAGCCGTACAGTATAAATGGCTTGATGGGGGCCGGTTAGATGTAGCTATTGGTTACGGCGGGGCTACTTCTACAAGTCAAGGTGTCGTTTGTGTCGGTGGTTGTAATGGCTCTAAGGTATTTGATAGTGCTTTTATCTTAACATGGGATCCAGTGAAAAAAGTTGTCACAAAGCGAACTCTACCGTCACTGCCAAAGCCATGCGCATACACGTCAATCGCAAGTATTGGGGATACGGTATATGTGGCAGGTGGAGAAGATAGCATTTCTCCAGAGACGGTAATGAATAACTTTTGGTCACTCGATTTATCTGAGGAAAAAAATGCATGGAGGGAACTGCCATCTTGGCCTGGTCCTGCTCGTGCACTTAATATAACAGTTGCGCAGCATAATGGAGAAAAGGATTGTATTTATGTTATCAGTGGTAAGAGTATTGAGAGCGACTCAGGTATTAGCGAGACAATATTCTTAAAAGATGTTTATGAATTTAATCCTTATGAATTTGAAAAGGGCAGCACTGCTTGGCGCAAACGCAAGGACGTTCCAGTCTGTGTTATGGCTGGTGCTGGAATTGGAGTCGGTCAGAGCCATATCTTTGTTCTTGGGGGGGTAAATGGAGAGGCTTCGGATGGCAAAGAGAAGGACCTGAGCAACTATTCGTGGGCGTATCATACCATTACAGATACATGGGTAAAGGCTGACAAGTTAGAGTCTAACCAGATTACAACAATACCTGTAAAATGGGGAAATTCAATAATCCTTGCAAGCGGGGAAATTCGCCCTCTTGTACGTACGTCAAAGATATGGAAGATTAATCCGGTAAAGATTAAGGGAAGTTTTGGTGTGGTGAACATAGCAACGCTTATTCTTTACCTCCTTGCAATGGTTGGTGTTGGTCTATTCTTTGCCTCTAGGAACAAGGATACTGACGACTATTTTAGAGGTGGCCAACGAATAAACTGGATTGTGGCATCGCTTAGTATCTTTGCAACAATGCTTAGTTCTATAACTTTCTTATCTGTTCCGGCAGCTGCATATGCTACCAATTGGGCATTTTTAGTTCTTAATATAGGCATAATTGTAGTTGCGCCATTTGTTATAAAGATGGTCTTGCCGTTTTTTAGAAAGATAGATGCAGTTAGTGCTTATGAATACCTAGAGAAGCGATTTGATGTGTCTGTTCGTTTGTTTGCAAGTTTAGCATTTACGGTCTTTCAAATAGGGCGTATGGCGATTGTACTGTATTTGCCTGCATTGGCTCTCTCGGCGATTACTCCGCTCAGCGATATTCAATGTGTTCTTATTATGGGTGTTATAAGTACTATTTATTGTACAATGGGCGGTATCGAGGCTGTTCTGTGGACTGATGCTATTCAAACAGTAATATTACTTGGGGCGGCTCTACTTAGTTTCGTCTTGATAATTAAGAATATAGATGGAGGTATGGGGCAATTTATTTCAGTAGCTGCTTCCGATGATAAATTTCATGTATTTGATTGGGATTGGAGCGCAAGGAGTTACACTACTGGTGTATTCTGGGTGTTGTTAATAGGTGGTATTGGTCAGACTATTATTCCATACACATCAGATCAAGCAGTTATTCAGCGTTACATGGTAACCCCTACGGAGAAGAAAGCTGCTAAGGCAATATGGGGTAATGCTATCATTGGTACGGTATCAGCGTTTTTATTCTTTGGACTTGGAACGGCGCTGTACATTTTTTACAAAACAAATCCTGCTCAGCTAGATCCTACATTTAAGACCGATGCAATCTTCCCATTATTTATTGCTCGTCAATTGCCTATAGGCGTTGCTGGTATTGTTGTAGCGGGTGTTTTTGCTGCGGCTCAGTCGACTCTTTCGACAAGCCTAAATAGTGTTTCAAGTACAATCACTTCAGATTTTATACAAAGGTTTAATGTTGTAAGCTCAGAACGGGCGTACTTGAATGTTGCTCGAATATTGACTGTATTGTTAGGATGCCTTGGAACAGGCTTTGCGATTCTACTCGTTGTCTCAGACATAAGATCTGCTTGGACTACGTTTATGGCGGTGTTAGGGCTGTTTGGAAGTTCTATGTGTGGGCTGTTCTTACTTGGAATATTTACTACTCGTGTTACTAGTCTAGGTGCATTACTAGGGGCAACTGCTAGTATGATGGTATTGCTTGCATTGTGGAATTTTACAGAAGTGGACTCTTTACTTTACGGTGCTATAGGAGTCTCTTTATGCTTTGTGTTTGGTTATGTTTTTAGTCTCTTATTGCCAAAAGATAAGAAAGCTCTAGATGGCTTAACCATACATTCTCTTGTTACGGATGAAAAGAATAACTAAGGCTTTTCTTTGATTTTATCAGGGGAGATGTTGGTTAGTTCACGACTTGCCTCTCCCTGTATATTTCTATAGATGATTAATCTTAAAATCCGATCTTGGGAATTACAAAAAAAAGCCTTGCTTCCAGACGGAAACAAGGCTTTTATATGAGCGCGTTGGGGCTCGAACCCAAGACCTACGGCTTAAAAGGCCGTTGCTCTACCAACTGAGCTACGCGCTCAAAGCTGTCGATTTAATCGACACGAGCAGACAATATAGAGATTTTTTGAGTAATATCAAGCAATAAATGAGAAAAAAGCGGCTAAGAAGTGCAGTTTCTTTTATATGTGAGTTTTTTTTTGATCGTCTTGAGGAAAATGCCATATTTATTGCTGTTTTACTCAGGATATATTGCCTATTTGCAATGTGTTCTTATTTTTGTTGAGAAAAATTATAGGGGTGCTATTTTATGATATCACAGATAAATATGCCTGGTTGGCTCGAGTATGAGTTAGTTTCTGGCAATCAACTATGGAGATTCTTGATTGTCTTGGCAATCATACTAGTCTCTATGGTGTTAGGTCGTGTTGTTCAGTTTTTTCTAAATAAAGTAGCTAAATCGATTGAACAGAAGCGGGCTATGCCGACTATTTCTATTTTCTTCTCTTCGATGCGCAAACCAGTGTACCTATTTGTATTTTCTTTAGGGGTTTATGTAAGTAAGTCAATACTGGTGTTTTCAGGAGCAGAATCTGATGCGACGGCTAAAGGAATAGATTCTTCTGTTTCTCTTGGTTGGGATAAGACAGTGCAGGTATTATTTGCATTTTCAATTGCATATGCATTGTTTCACCTAGTTGATGTTGTTGAACACTTTCTGGTTAAGGCTGCTAAGAGGACCGATACCACTTTGGATGATATGCTAGTCCCAGTAATTCGCAAATCTATGAGAGTTACAATTGGGATAATCTGTATTCTATTTGTTGCAGAGAATGTCTTTGGTGCCAAGGAAATGAAGACCTTTATACTTGGTGCCGGTATTGGAGGTATGGCAATTGCGTTTGCAGCTAAAGATACAATTGCTAACCTCCTAGGTTCTATCATGATATTCATAGATCGACCATTCCATATAAATGAGCTTGTAAAGATCGACTCCCATGTTGGCTCTGTCGTGGAGGTTGGCTTCAGAAGTACGAGAATATTGACGCTTGATGGTCACATTATTACCATTCCAAACTCAATTGTAGCCAACACCGATGTTGAGAATATTGCAGCGAGAAGATTAATCAAACGTGTATCCAACATTACAATAACATACGATGCTGGCCCTGCAAAAGCACAGAGAGCTGTTGATATTATAAAAGAGATTCTCTCTGATATTCCAGAAGTAAATACTTCTAAGGAACATATCTTTAGAGTTTATTTTGACGAGTTTAACGACTGGTCCCTAAATATCTATATGGCATACTGGGTTGCACCTAGTGATTATTGGGTGTTCAAAGAAGTTAATCAGCGTGTTAATCTTGAGATAATGAAACGCTTTGAGCAAGAGGGAATAGAGTTTGCGTTTCCGTCTCAGACATTGTATCTCAAAAATGATGATGCTAGTTAGATTTTAATATTGTACTTGAATAACAAGCTAAAGATTTTCTTGAATAGAGGCAGAAGAGTTTTTAAAATACCGGCTTTGCGGATGTGGCGGAATTGGCAGACGCGCTAGCTTCAGGTGCTAGTGAGCATTATGCTCGTGGAGGTTCAAGTCCTCTCATCCGTATTTGTAGTTTCTTCTGTGGATTTCCATTCATTCTATGGCTGTTGATTAATTCTAGTTAGTTATATCTGCGCATTTTATACCCTTGACATATCACGCCAGTAATTATCCTATTCTTTGATATCAACTTTTATCTTAGTTTGAGTTTCTTATACTTACTACGTCTATGAGAAATCCTGTCAGGATTTTCTGCCTTTACTTTTTCCTCATATGCTGAGAAGTTTCCATTAAACCACTTGGTCTTTCCATTACCATCGAAGATGAGTAGGTGGGTACATATCCTATCCAAGAAAAAACGGTCGTGGCTTATGACCATCGCGCAGCCTTGAAAGTCGATTATTGCCTGTTCTAGTACACGCATGGTATTGACGTCAAGGTCGTTTGTTGGCTCGTCTAACAGGATTAAGTTTCCACCGGTTCGTAGCATTTTAGCTAGATGAACCCTGTTTCTTTCTCCGCCAGAACACTGAGAGATCTTTTTTTGTTGGCTAGAGCCACGGAAGTTGAATTTGGCTACATAGGCCCTTGAGGCAACTGTGCTACCGCCAACTTCGATAGTGTCTGTTCCTCCTGTAATCTCTTCGAATATCGTTTTGTTGTCGTCTAGTTCGTCCCTGTGCTGATCAACGTATCCAATAGAAACGGTTTCTCCTAGGTAGATCTTACCGTTATCTGGCTTTTCTTGATCAGTTATCATTCTAAAGAGGGTGGTCTTTCCTATACCGTTTGGCCCAATAACACCCACGATGGCATTCCTAGGCAATTCGAAGGAACAGTTTTCTAATAATTTTACATCGCCAAAACTTTTGCTAACATCTTCAAATCTCAGTACCTGTTCACCGAGTCTTTGCCCTGAAGGGATTTGTATTGAAAGTTCTGAGTTGTAATCTGTTGATGTTTGTCTTTTTAAATCTTCATATGCGTTGATACGGGCCTGATTCTTTTGGTTTCTTGCCCTTACTGATGTATTAATCCAGTTTAGTTCTCTTTCAAGTATCTTTTTGCGCTGTGACTCACGTTTTTCACTGACGCGTAGTATTTCAGCCTTTTGCTTGAGCCATGAAGAATAGTTGCCTTGAAACGGAATGCCTCTACCATTTTCAAGTTCAAGAATCCATTTGGTAATGTTGTCTAGGAAATAACGGTCGTGCGTTACAATAATTACAGTACCGTGATATTCGCGCAGTTCATTTTCTAACCATTCAACGGTCTCTGCATCAAGGTGGTTTGTCGGTTCATCAAGCAATAGCAAATCTGGCTTCTCGAGCAATGCCATACATAGGGCAACTCGCCTTCTTTCACCACCAGAGAGTTGCGCAACCGGTGTATCGTCTGGCGGAAGTACCATTGCGTCTGAAACAATTTCAAGGAGCCTGTCAGTTTCCCAACCATCACAGGCATCTATCTTGTCTTGAAGTTTGCCCATCTCTTCTAATAGCTCATCCATCTTGTCTTCAAAGTTTGGGTCTCCAAGCTGCTCGGAGATTTCGTTAAATCTCTCTACCATATCTAACGTTGGTTTGATTGCAGTATTGAGATTCTCTCGTACGGTTTTATCCATCTCAAGCTCTGGCTCTTGTGCAACGTATTTGATGCTCATCTTGGAGGCTAGTTTTGTTTCACCTTCAAAATCTTTATCGATACCTGCCATAATCTTTAGAAGGGTACTCTTACCGGCACCGTTTTCGCCAACAACGCCAATCTTTGCTCCGTAAAAGAAAGATAACGATATGTCTTTTAATATCTCTTTGTCACCATAGCTTTTAGAGACTCTATTCATCTCGAACACAAAATGTGGAGGCATATTGCTTTAATCCTTTAAGTATTACACACCTAGACCATTTATATTTTGACTCTGTGAAGATTAATCTGCGCAATATTGTACAGTTAGGTTGATATGAATCCAGCGATTTTTGTGATTTAATACATTCTTGTAGTGATTGATAGACTCTCTCTGCGCAAGTAACCCTACAAATTGTATCACTTGAGATATTTTAGAAGAAGCTGTGTAAGATTTTTGTGGTCTATTGGTTTTGACAGATGTTGATTGCAACCTACTTCTGCGGATCGCAACTCGTCTTCTCTTAAAGCGCTTGCTGTTAGTGCGATGATAGGGGTCTTCTTATCTTTCTCCCTTATTGCTTTAGTGGCGTCAAACCCGCTAAGTCTTGGCATTTGCATATCCATGAGAATCATGTCATACTCGGAAGAGCGGGCCATATCTAGGGCCTCTTTCCCATCGTTTGCGATATCAACCTTAATTCCATGTTTGCCTAACAATAGTTTAATTAGCATTTGGTTTGCTAGATTATCTTCTGCTACAAGAACATGCGCATTGAATTTTTTATTCGCATGATTATCCTCTCTTTCTAGAGACTTCTGACACTGAGAGGTTTCGTCTATACGGCCTATTGGTATTGATATTGTAAATTTTGAGCCCTTACCTTTACAACTTTCAAGAGAAAGATTGCCACCTAGTAAAGAAACGAGATCTCTGGTTATAGAGAGCCCAAGCCCAGAGCCCCCGTATTTTCTTGTTGTGCTTACATCCTCTTGGCTGAAGACATCGAAAATCTTGCTTTGTTTATCTCTGGCGATTCCAATTCCTGTATCTATTACAGAAAAGTTTATGTAGTCACCATCTGAATTTACTTGTAGGGTAACACTTCCCTCATTGGTAAACTTAATAGCATTACCTATCAAGTTTGTCAGACACTGACGCAACCTTGTTGGATCGCTATTGATAGTATCTACGGTTGATCTATCTATGTCGTATTCTAGAGAAAGTCCCTTTTGCTGCGCCGAGAATCTCAATGTTTCCATCAAGTCCTTGCAGATATTACGAACAGAGATGTTACGTTTCTCTATGGTAATCTTCCCAGCCTCAATCTTTGATATATCTAGAATGTTATTGATGATATTTAGAAGATTCTGGCTGTTTTGTTTTATTATGTTGATGTACTTAAGTTGCTTTCCCTTGATGGAGCTATCCTGTGATAAGACTTCACTAAAGCCAATAATTGCATTCATTGGAGTTCTAATTTCATGACTCATATTTGCTAAGAAACAAGTCTTTGCATTACTGGCTTCTTTTGCCTTTTCTGTTAGAAATTCTGCTACTTTAAGAGCCTCTTTAAGTTCGCTTTTAGTGTTTTCTGCAATTTCGTACGCTTTAATGGCATCAGCCCTTGTAGAGTTTAATCTTTGCTGTATCTGTATCTGTTCAGTAATGTCTATAATAAAACCTTCAATAGTAAGTAGCTTACCCGTTTTGCTATAAATGCCTGTTGCTCTATCGAGTAACCAACGGGTTTCTCCAGTACATGTTGTTATGCGATACTCTATCTGAAAAGGCTTTTTCTCTTCGAGATATCTTGCGCTGCGAGCAATTGATTCAGTGATATCTTCAGGGTTTATTAAATCTATAAAAGACACTCCTTCTTTGCCGATAAGCTCGCCCGGTGTATATCCGGTTAGTTCAAGTGAGCCATTGCTGATAAAGTCCATGTTCCACAACTGATTGTCAACGGTTCTATAAGCCATACCCGGAAGGCTATTGACAAGCTGAATCAGCTCTTGTTTGGAGAGAGCATTGTTCATTTGTGATTGAGAAGTCAATATTTTCATTGTAGTCTTATTATTTCTAGTGATAAATTTACGTAAAGCCATACGGATTATCGTCTTTTTGAAATAGCTACTTAATCAATCCGTTTACGGTAAGGCTTACTGATATCGACCATACAATTTGAGTATTTTATGTTATGACATTGGTTTCTTTGTCCGATTAGCAGTTGATGGCTACGTTTAAAATAGACAATTCAAGGCTTGTATCTGCTTTAGAACAGTTATCTATGTCGGTTTTACTGTTAGAAACTAGTGGTGAGCTAGAATTTATAAATAGTTCTGCGCAGAGATTAATCTTTGGTGATAATAAATGTAGTTTGCTTGATATGGAATCGTATCTTAGAGATATTGGCTTGATAGGTTCAATCATGCGAGCGTTACAAGGAGGGGAGGTTTCTGGTGGAATTTATAAGTTCAGATCGCATTATAGTGAGTTAGATATAAATGCGACATGGAATTTAATCTATAGCGATGACGGCGGTTGTATTGGTGCATCAGTCTCGCTTGAGGATATAACTGAGACTATCAGCGAGGATACGATAAAGGAAGAGTTTCTTTCTACGATATCTCATGAATTAAGGACTCCGATTGCAATTCTTAAAAATTGTATTTCAAATATGCTAGTTGGTGTTGCAGGCAGTTTAAACGGTAAGAGTCGTTCGTACTTATCAACAATGGACTATGAATGCAACCGTATTTCCTTCTTGATTAACAATATGGTTGATATGGCCAAGATAGATGCAGGGCATATGCCAATATCACCATCTATGACCGATGTATGTGAATTGGTCTGTGATATTAGATCAAGCCTTGACGGTGATGCGCAAGCAAAAGACATAACTTTGATTACAGAATTGCTAGAGCCGGTTTGCATTGTCAATATAGACAAACAACGCATAGGCCAAGTAGTTTGGAATTTGATAGACAATGCAATTAGATTTAACAAACGTGGCGGCTATGTTGTGGTTCGAGTAGAGACAAAAGACTCTATAGTTAGATTTGAAGTCGAGGATAATGGGCCAGGAATATCGGACGAGCACAAGAAGTATGTTTTCAAAAAGTTCTCCCAAATATGTAGGCAAAAGGGGGCCAATTACAACGGTAGCGGTCTTGGCTTAGCAATCTGTAAAGGCATCGTTAAGGCTCATGGTGGGAAAATATGGGTCGAAAGTGAGTTCGGTAAGGGTAGCAAATTTATATTTACATTGCCAATTGATGGTTGCAGAGATTAAGGTTCGTTCGAGAATCAAATGCTTTCTAGATGTGCTATTAAATTAAAGTTTGCTTCTACGTTTACTTTGTATCTTATTTTGCCGATGGTTTCTGAGAGTTGAGAGTATTTAAAACCGTCTTTATTTTACGATTTAACCTCAGCAATTCTATAGTTGGGAGTTGTTTATGTTTGATTTTTTTAAAATTTTCAGGAGCGATAAGCCTACTGTCCTAGTAGTCGATGATGAGCCTAATATTGTTGAGACTCTTCAAGATAGGCTAGAGATGAGCGGCTATCATGTTCTTACTGCGGTTAACGGAGAAGAGGGATTAGAACAGGCAACCAAAGAATCTCCAGATGTTGTGTTGCTTGATATTATGATGCCAGTTATGGACGGTTTAGATATGCTTGAGAGATTGCGTCAAACTTCGAACAATACAGATATACCTGTAATAATGCTCTCAGCATGCTCGCAAGCTCAAGATATTGCCAGGGCTAAGGCTTTTGGAATTGAAGATTACATAGTCAAACCATTTGATCTTGGTGAACTTATGGTTAAGATTGACAGTGTCTTAGAGAAAAGAAAAACTCTTGCTAGTGTGTAAAGAAATCTAAGAGGTTTTCTTTAACCTTCTTCTATATACTGTGTGTGTAGTTTACATGGAGAAAGTTCTAATTAAACTGCCTAGAACCGTAACTTACTCTAGCCAATCATAAAAAGGCCTAACCTAAAAGCTTTATTATTTTAACTTCTAAAAATAGAGTCTAAGTCAGGCTCTGTGATTTTGCATCCTTGCAATACAACACTCGCACACAAAACTGTAAATCCTTCTTTGTGTTAGTTTCTTAAGGCTTTAATAGGTGCTGGTATCCTTCCCTTTCTATTGATAAAAGCAGGGCTTGCATCTTGATGTACATCCATGATTGGAGCACTTCCAAGTAGGCCTCCAAAATGAACTATATCTCCGACTTTTTTGCCAGGAGCTGGAATGACACGAACGCCAGTTGTCTTGTTGTTAGCCATTCCGATAGCAAGTTCATCAGCGATAATGGCAGAGAGAACGTGCGCAGGGGTATCTCCTGGTACAGCAAACATATCAAGCCCAACTGAGCATACACTTGTTAAAGCTTCGAGTTTTTCGATATTTAAAGAGCCTTCTTCGACGGCTTTTATCATGCCCATATCTTCACTAACAGGAATAAATGTCCCGCTAAGACCTCCAACATTACCACTTGCCATGGCACCGCCTTTTTTAACAGCATCAATAAGAAGGGCGAGAGCTGCGGTTGAACCTGGTCTTCCCATTTGAGTAACGCCCATCGCCTCGATTATCTCTGCTACAGAATCTCCAATTGCTGTTGTGGAGGCTAGAGAGATATCTATTATGCCAAAGTCCACATCCATAAGTTTTGCCATCTCGCGGCCAATCAATTCGCCTGCACGGGTTATTTTAAATACGGTACGTTTAATAACCTCAGATAGTTCTGTGAGGTCGCAGTCTGGGTTTTTGGCAACCACTGCGCGTACTACGCCAGGACCTGATATTCCTACATTTAGCGAGTAATCAGGTTCTCCAACACCATGGTGTGCACCAGCCATAAATGGATTGTCTTCAGGGGCATTGGCAAATACTACCAGTTTTGCGCACCCTATACCGTTTGGGCTGCGCGATGCTAGATCCTTTAGAATATGTCCTACTCTCTCTACAGCTGTCATGTTAATTCCAGCTAGAGTTGTACCTAGATTTAAGAAGCTACAGACTCGATTAGTTTCAGAGAGTGCTTTAGGTAGGGCTCTAAGGAGGTTTTCATCCGAAGTAGTCATACCTTTTTGTATCATCGCCCCAAAGCCACCTATAAAGTCTATGTTTGCTTTTTTGGCAGCTCTATCTAGAGTCTTCGCGAAACGTACGGCAGTAGGAATTGTCTTTGGGAGCGGCTCTAGTAGAAGAGATGCAGGTGTTATAGAAATCCTATGATTTGTTATTGGCACTCCATATTTAGCCTCAATCGAGTCTGCATACTTATTGAGCATTACCCCCATTTTTACGATACGCTTTTCAACAGCTTTATTAAACTCGTTGGTATTCCTGCTCATACAGTCTTTTAGGTTAATTCCAAGTGTAACAGTACGTATATCAAAATGTTGGTCCATTGTCATCTGGACTGTTTCAAATACTTCTTCGACTGAAATTCTCATATTATTTTCCCATTAAAGGTTAGTGGCTGCCTTTGGTTAAACTCTGTGCATTGCCTTAAATAAATCTTCATGTTGAAATGTTATGCGCAGATCCATCTTGTCAGCGATTTTTGCTAGTGAGGCCTGTATCTCTTTAATGCTAGCCGTTGCATTGGTTAAATCACATGCCATAGTCATGACGAAATGCTTCTCCATGATTTTCTGATTAACATCTACGATATTAACCATATTTTTTGTCATTGCTGTACTAATTTGCGCTATAATTCCTACTTGGTCGAGTCCTGTAACAGTTAGGATGCTTATCCCAGAAGCGCTATTAGTCTTTTTAGAATTCTTGGCAGCCATTATTCTCTCCAACAATATTTATATTCTTAAGCTTATCTTTTATCTTTTCGTTACGTTTGTATTCTGTCATGTCATAATGAAGGGCAGTGATTGTTATGAAGTTATTTGTCAATGAATTCACATCGCCACTACCGGCTTTATCTCTATGTGGACCTGCCTGAACTTGATATGTTCTTCTGCCGTATTTGTCCACTGAACAGATATAACTTTCATCAAAGCCTTCAATAGACTGCTGTTCAACCTTGATTCCTTTTGGCAAGGTTTCCGCGAGTGGAGGAATATTGATGTTGATAACGTCTCCAATCTCTAGTGGCAGTAATGATTGTAAGACTTTCATTCCGTACTCAACGCTGAGTTTGAAATTCATTTTATCTTCCAATGCTGCACTAAGTGCTACAGATGGAATTTTGTGGAAGGCCGCTTCAATAGCAGCAGCGACTGTGCCTGAGTAGCAAATGTTAGTTCCTACATTGGCGCCTTCATTAATTCCAGATACAACTAAATCTATCTGAGGCATTAGCTCCTTTACTGCTAGCTTAACGCAATCTGCTGGGCTTCCCGAGACGCTGTAGCCGCAGAAGTCTTTGTCGGTAATCTTTTCAATAGATATTGAAGAGAGGCTTATGCTGTGGCTCATTGCAGATTGAGCCTTAGAGGGGGCAACAACTGTAACATTGCCAATTTCTTGTAGAGAGGCATGAAGTGCGCGAATACCAGGCGCTAGAATGCCGTCATCGTTAGTTAAAAGTATTTCCATCTGCAATCCATATCAACAAATCTTTGATTAGTTTGGTCGGTTAAGTTTAATCGGCTTCTTAGTATGTGTCAATTGACTATAGCTTGCTATATCATATAATGTGCTCATGAGAGATAAACATGAGCAACAAATTGTTTTAAGTCGAGAAGAAGTTAGGGCCTTTGATAGATGGGCTATTGACACACTGGGCATGCCAGAATCAGTGTTAATGGAAAATGCTGGTGCTGGTGCAGCAAGGATATTTCTACAGAGGTTTTCTGTAGGCAATACAAAAGTGCTGATTCTCTGTGGCTGTGGCAATAATGGTGGTGATGGTTTTGTTGTTGCAAGGCATTTGCTCAATTTTGGCTATAATGTTGAGGTCCTTATTTTTGGAAATCCTGATAGATTAAAGGGCGCTGCGCGAAGTAACTACGAGACACTAAATAAGATATTAGACGAAACTTTTTTCATTGATATCTCCAGTTTAGATTGGAGAGAAAAAGTTTCTAGAAGTATCTCCAAATCGACTATAATGGTGGACGCTTTGCTTGGGACAGGCTTTAAGCCTCCACTTAGAGAGGGCTTTGGTGAGCTTATCGAATTGATAAACCAAAGCCAGAAGAAGGTTCTTGCGATTGATATCCCATCTGGGATGGATGCTAATTTAGGCGTTGTCGATTCTCCCGTGGTGAAGGCAGATTGCTGTGTTAGCTTTGTAGCAGCCAAAAAGGGCTTCTTTAAACCATCTGCGCAGTTATACACAGGTGAGGTATTCGTAGCATCTATAGGTATTGATGTGAGGTTCAAATACCACTAGAAAAAATTTAGACAAAAAAACCCAGCTCAAAGAGCCGGGCTTTTTAATAACTATGTGTTTTGATAGCCAATCTAGAAAGGCTTACTCATTCTTGCCTCTGTATCAAAGCCGATTAGATTCTTAAATCTTTCAGTGTTGAACACTGGTATAGAAAGTGCTTTTGCCTGAGACAGTATCTTGCTGTAGTTATCATATCGGGTTTTCGCCTGCTCGTATTTATCCATTGCGAGCTGGTCTGAATCCATTTGAGTTTCAGTTGGCTTTGGTAGTTTTCTTGGTGGATTTCCTAGGACAATAAAATCGGTGTTTATATCAATCTTATCAACAACGATTCCACCCCATTGCTCGATTAGTTTGACTATCTGATCTCTGCCGTTGTAATCTATCTTTCCATCACCATCAAAATCGAATGCCCCTGCTACAACAAACGTATTTGGAGTTTCTTTATTCCAGATTAGGTTAATGGCTATATCATCCGTTATGATAGGATTCTTTTTATCCATAGAAACTATTTTGACTGCTGAAATAGATTCTTGAACGTCAAATACTTTAACTTCAGCTTTACCCTTGCCGTCTAGTGGGATTGGAGCGACTCTATCGTAGATACCAAATGTTAGGCCACGATAGACCTTGTCTTTGCTACCAATATTGATATATGCAATACCAGTTTGCAAATCAACAGAAACGACTTTTGCATCAGGCTTGAATGCTTCCACCTCAATATCAGGGCGAGGTCTAATGCTTTCAAGTTGCATCTCAAGTTCTCTACGTGATTTATCAGAGGCTTTAAAGTTATTTGTTACCGCTTCAAGTAGCTTCGATGTTTCTTTGAGCTTATTATCCTTCTCTTCAAGCTTTTGTTTTAGTCCTTTTAATCGTTGTTCATTTGCTTCTTTATCAGAAGCGTGAATCTTCTCAACGTTGCTTAAAACCTCGTCTGCTTGTTGTTGGCAAGCTTTTCTGTCTGCAATAAGTTTTTCTTCGCCAGTTCTAAATCCTGCAACTTCAAGATCCCATCTCTGTTGCATATCTTTCATTTTTTTCGTTAGATTATTGGCATTTTCTATCGCAGTGTTTCTTTGGGTAAGAAGGATAGACATTGTAGGTAGAATTGCTGTTGTCTCTAGGTTAGTATCTTCTGAGCCATCTTTGTTTACCTGATCAAGCACCTCTTTGGCTGCATCTTGCACCTGTTCTAATTTTAGATGAGTATCTTCATCTTTCTGAGCAACCATTCCAGTTACGAGGCTGTAGAGACTGTCAAAGTCCTTTTGGGCCTCTCTTAATGTTTTTGCCATCTCAGTTCTTGATGCGGAAGCTCTGTGGGCGGCATTGTTGGCATCTTCTAGCTTTAGGTAACTCATTATTGCCAAAGTAGTTGCTACAAGAAAGAGTACTACGAATGTTATTAGACCATATAAAAGTGGACCACTTTGATCTTGCTTGCCTGCTGGCATATCAATTACTCCTTTTACGACTGTATTTGACTGACTATAATTGCAAAATTCTCACGATAATAGACCCCACAGTATGAGCACATTGAGCGGTTTCGTCAACAAAAAACTTCTCTTGCTACCATTAATGGCAGAGCTTTCTTAGTGTCATAAAAAAAAAGAACCGCCTTGGAAGTCTTAACTCTTAGGCGGTTCTTTCGTGATTTTGATAGAATTCAATGATTATGAAGCAGTTTTAACCTTTTCTTTTGGCTTTGTCTTAGTTTCTTTTTTCTTTGCTTTAGATGTTGTATCTTTGTTGGATTCTGCAGCTTTTGAGGCCTCTTTACCTTTGTTGTAGCTTTCGCTTCTGTAGTCAGTCTCGTAGAAACCAGGCCCTTTAAAGATTATTCCAGCACCAGTACCCATTAATCGTTTAAGTTTCATTTTCCCACATTCAGGGCATTTCTTGATTGGTTTTGCACTCATCATTTGGAATTTCTCTAGATGATGAGAGCAATTTTCACAGATATATTCATATGTTGGCATAGCTAATTAATCTCCTAAAAGAGCTCTTAGAGATCTATTGATTCTCGTCCTGCGATTCTTCTTGGCTTTCTTGTTGAGTCTCTATGTCCAATTTATTGACTACAACCATACTTGGCCTTAAGACCTTATCATTGAATTTATAGCCACTCATATACTCTTCTAGTATGATTCCATCTTCTTTGCTCTCATCTGCCTGTTGCAACATTGCACTGTGTTTAGAAGGATCGAATTTTTCCCCAACGGATTTAATCTGTTCAACACCATTGCTCTTGAGAATCTCTAGAAAATTGTCATAAACGATTTGAATTCCTTTGAGTACGTCTTCTAGGCTGTGAGATTCATCTGTTTTTAGAGCGTGTTCAAAGTTGTCAATACCTGGCAAGAGAGTTTTAACGAAGGCCTCAATTTTATAGCCAACAGCCTCTTGGATTTGTTTTGGTACTCGCTTTTGGTAGTTGGCGTAGTCAGCTTTTAGTTTTTGCAACTCCTCTACAAGAGAGGCATTCTTTTCCTCAAGTTCTTTTATTTTTTCTTGGGTTGGATCTAGTTTATCAGAATCTTGAGCTTGCTGATTTTCTGAGGCAACCTTTTCGTTGCTCAATTCGTCGTTAATCTTTTTTTTGTTTTTCTTCTTGTTCTCTTTTTTATTTTTCATAGGTCTTAAACCCCTCTAGCTAGTCGATTATTTACCGAAGTATTTCTTAAGCTTTTCAATAAAGTTTGAGCTTTCTGTTTTTTCTTTTTTGTCACCGGTGGCTTCAAACTCTTCTAGGAGCTCTTTCTGTCTCGGTGTTAGATTTTTTGGAGTCTCAATTGTAATCCTAATTAGTTGATCGCCTCTTCTGCCAGTTCTAATATCTGGTAACCCTTGGCCTTTGATTCTAAAGACATCACCATACTGAGTTCCGCTACGAATCTTAAATTGTTTGGTTCCATTGAGACTAGGCACTTCTATTGATGCTCCAAGTGCAGCCTGCGTAAAGCTAACTGGAACGGTTGCGATAAGGTTTGAACCATCGCGCATCAAGAATGGATGAGCCTTGATTCTAATATAGCAGTACAGGTCGCCTCTTGGCCCGCCCATAGTGCCAGGTTCTCCTTCGCCTGCGACTCTTACACCTTGACCTTCATGGACTCCAGCAGGAATCTTGACGGTTACAACACGCTTCTTAGGAACTCGCCCTGTACCGCGGCATTTCTTGCAAGGATTAGTTATTACCTGACCGCTTCCGTTGCATGTAGGGCAGGTGGATACCATTTGGAAAAATCCACCACCTCTAGCTACTTGACCGCTTCCACCGCAAGTTGCGCATGTTGTTGGCTTTGAGCCTTTCGAACAACCGCTACCTTTGCAGGCATCGCATTCATCTTGCCTTGTAAATTCTATAGTCCTCTCACAGCCTTCAGCGATTTCGTTTAGGGTAAGTTCAACTGAAGTTTCAAGGTCTAGACCACGTTTTGGTCCGTTCCTTCTAGCGCCTCTGCTAGAACCACCAAAACCGCCGAAGAAATCTCCGAATATGTCGCCAAAAATGCCCGAGATGTCTTCTACATTCATATGTGAGAAGTCATGCATTCCACTGCCGCGCAGACCATCGTGACCAAATTGATCATACTTGCTTCGTTTGTCGGGATTGCTTAGAACTTCATATGCTTCAGCGCATTCTTTGAATTTAGCCTCGGCTTCTTTATCACCAGGATTTTTATCCGGATGATATTTTAATGCAAGCCTACGATAGGCTTTCTTTATATCATTGGCGCTTGCATCTTTGGCAACACCAAGAACTTCGTAATAGTCACGTTTAGCCATAATAATCCCAAAGTAGAGAGATGGGACCTACTACCTTTTTATAATAGTAGATCCCAGTTAGTTTAAGATTTCTATTGATGATTAATATACCGCCCCAGCAGTAGCTTTAGGCTCTTTATCATCATCTTCTTCTAAATCAGTTATCATTACATTGGTTGTTAGCATCAAACCTGCTACACTTGCTGCATTCTGAAGAGCACTACGTGAGACTTTAGCAGGGTCAATAATACCAGCTTTGAGCATATCTACATACTCACCAGTAGCGGCATCAAAGCCCATGTTGTCATCCATTTCAAGGATTTCTTCAACGATAACCTCTCCGTCAAGACCTCCATTGTCGCAGATCTGACGTGTTGGATATTTTAGAGCCTCAGCTAGGATATCAAAGCCAATCTTCTCGTCTCCCTTCACTTTTGATCTCGCAGCATTTACAGCCTTAATTGCGCGAAGGAAGATTACGCCACCGCCGCATACGATACCTTCTTGAGCAGCAGCCTTAGTTGCGCAAAGAGCATCATCTAGAAGATCTTTACGTTCCTTCATTTCTGTTTCAGTTGGAGCTCCGGCTTTGATTACCGCTACACCACCAGTTAATTTTGCGAGTCTTTCTTGAAGCTTCTCACGATCATAATCGCTTGTTGTCTTCTCAATCATGCTGCGTATTTGATCGCAACGAGACTTGATATCTTTCTTTTTGCCAGCGCCTTCAATAATAGTAGTGTTTTCTTTGCCTATGATAATCTTCTTAATCTTACCAAGTTGAGACACTTCGACATTTTCAAGCTTGATGCCAAGGTCTTCTGTAATGACCTCACCGCCTGTTAGGATAGCGATATCGCCTAATATGGCTTTTCTACGCTCTCCAAAACCAGGAGCTTTAATCGCAGCAACCTTTAGAACGCCCTGTAGGCGATTAAGAACAAGTGCGGTTAAAGCGTCACCTTCTATATCTTCAGCGATGATGATTAGAGGTTTTCCGAGTTGTGCAACCTTTTCTAGTAGCGGAACAAGTTCGCGTACGCTAGAAATCTTCTTCTCGTAAAGAAGTACATAAGCATCCTCATAGATAGCTTCCAACGTATCTGTGTTTGTTATGAAATATGGCGATATGTAGCCACGATCAAATTGCATACCCTCAACGACGCTGAGTTCAGTCTCTAGGCTGTTGCCTTCTTCTACTTCGATAACTCCTTCTTTGCCAACTTTGTCCATTGCTTCGGCTATCATCTCGCCAATGGCAGGATTGTTGTTGGCACTAATGGTTCCAATCTTAGCAATATCGCTATGGTCTTTTACTGGTTTACTGCTATCCTCTATAAATTGAGTTGCAACCTTTGCAGCCTTGTTGATACCCCTTTGGATAGCAACTGGGTTTATTCCTGCAGCAACATACTTTAGCCCTTCAGAGTAGATTGCCTCAGCTAGAACAGTTGCAGTTGTTGTACCATCGCCAACAACATCGCTGGTCTTATTAGCAACTTGGTTGACCAATTTTGCGCCCATATTTTCAAAAGCTTCAGGCAGTTCTATTTCTTTACTGACTGAGACACCGTCTTTTGTTACTCTTGGAGAGCCAAAGGTTTTACTTAAAAGAACATTCTTTCCTGTTGGCCCCATTGTTACTTTAACGGCAGCGGCGAGTTGGCTAAGTCCTTTTTTTAGCTCGCTTCTTGCTGCTGCATCAAACATCATTTGTTTTGCCATATCTAGTTTACCTCCAGATATATCTATTCGCTAACGCGAGTATTATTCAATTACGCCTAGAATGTCGCTCTCGTGAAGAATCTTGTAGTCCTTCTTTCCAACGCTAACATCACTACCACCATACTGACTGAAGGCGACTGTATCGCCAACCTTAACACTCATTTGAGCTCTTTGGCCATTGTCTAACATTTTGCCACTACCAACAGCAACAACCTTTCCGATGAGTGGTTTTTCTTTTGCTGTATCTGGTAGGATAATTCCACCAGCTGTTTTTTCTTGCGCCTCTTGCGGTTCTACAACAACTCGATCGCCTAATGGTCTAATATTCATAATATTCTCCAGAATACATATTATTCGTGAATGATCTATTTACAAGCAAAGAAGCCGGAGATGGGATTACATCATACCCATTCCGCCCATACCTCCCATACCACCCATGCCGCCCATGCCAGGCATGCCTGCGCCCATTCCAGCCATATCAGCTGCGGCTGAGGCCGCTGATGGTGTTTCTGTTACAACACAATCTGTAGTCATCAATAAACCTGCAACTGATGCAGCGTTTTGGATGGCAATTCTTGTTACCTTAACTGGATCAACAACACCAGCTTCGATTAGATCTTCATATTTATCTTTATCGGCGTTGTAGCCAAATCCACCCTCGCCGTTGGCAACCTTATTTACCACTAGGTTTGCGACAGCACCAGCGTTGCTTGCTATAGTGCTACAAGGAACTTTGAGAGCATTTGCGACGGCAAGGATACCAGTCTTTTCGTCGCCCTTTGCCTTGATAGCTTCAACTGCTTTAATGCAGCGTACAAGTGCGACACCTCCACCGGCAACGATACCTTCTTCTATTGCAGCTCTTGTTGCGTGAAGAGCATCTTCAATGCGAGCTTTCTTTTCCTTCATCTCGGCTTCGCTGCCAGCACCAACATTGATTTGTGCTACTCCGCCGGTTAGTTTTGCCATTCTCTCTTGAAGTTTCTCGCGATCATAGTCGCTTGTGGTTACTTCAATCTCGCTTCTAATCTGTGCAATCCTAGCTTGGATAGCATCTTCATCGCCAGCACCTTCAACGATGATTGTGTTATCGCTATCAATTACAACCTTCTTTGCTTGGCCAAGTTGAGTAACTTCAACATTGTCAAGCTCAATGCCAAGGTCTTTAAAGATAGCGGTTGCGCCAGTTAATATCGCAATGTCTTCTAGCATTGCCTTTCTACGTTCGCCGTAACCAGGAGCCTTTACTGCCGCAACTTCAATAGTGCCGCGCATCTTATTTACTACTAGAGTTGCTAGAGCTTCTCCTTCGACATCTTCTGCAATAATAAGAAGAGGCCTCTTGGCTTTTGCTATAGCTTCTAGAAGTGGAACTAGCTTTTGAATATTACTGATTTTATCCTCAAAGACCAAAATGAATGGTTTCTCAAGTTCGCATACCATGCTATCTTGATCTGTTGCGAAGTGTGGAGACAGATATCCACGGTCAAACTGCATACCTTCAACGAAATCTACAGTTGTATCAAGACCTTTACCTTCCTCTACAGTGATAACACCATCTTTACCAACACGCAGGAAGGCTTCTGCCATCTGTTTGCCGATTTCTTGGTCGTTGTTAGCAGATATAGATGCGATATTGACTATGTCATCTTTCTTAGTCATATCTATTGGCTTAGCCATCTTAGCTAGCTCTTTGACTACAACATCTACAGCCTTTTTAATGCCGCGATTCATGCTCATTGCGTCAGCACCTGCGGTTAAGTTTTTGAAGGCTTCTTTAAATATTGCTTCAGTTAGAACTGTTGCGGTTGTTGTTCCGTCGCCCGCATTTTTTGAAGTTTTGGAAGCAGCCTCTTTTACGAGGGTCGCCGCCATATTCTCAACTTTATCTCTAAGTTCGATTTCTTGTGCCACTGTGACACCATCCTTGGTGACGGTAGGGCCACCCCAACCTTTATCGATGATAGCACAGCGACCTCTTGGTCCCAGAGTTGACTTGACTGCTGCTGCGAGTTTTTCAACACCTGCTAGCAAAGCAGCTCGCGCATCTGACTCAAATGCTAAATCTTTAACTGCCATAATTTGGTTTCTCCTAATACAACCAACATTGATTAATGAATTTATGAGTGGCTTCTATGCAAAGATAGTGCCAATATGTGATGAAGTGAGAGTTGTGTTGATGGAATCTTTATGTAAGTTCTTTTTTTACAGATTCTTAAGTTTGATTAAAAAAGCTTTTTATATGTGCTCGTCGTGGTTTAATTCTGCGTAAAACTGCATGTATGGCATTTTAAGAAGCTTCTTATCAGCCAACTTGACAGAGAGAGGTTAAAATCCTGCTAGTAGGCAAGACATAAAGTACAAACAACAGGTTTATAAGGATAGGCTCTATAATGAGGATAGGCTCTATAATATAGATAGAGACTTGTTGGTAATTATACGTCTGTATATGGTAAGGATTTTAAGTATCGGATTTGCGGGCTAGATTCTCTTGAGCGTCAGATAGTCGCAAATATTTTGGCTTAAAAAGGCATGCATCTTCGAAATTCCCGGCCAAGGCTTTCTGGTAACACAGCTTATATACATTTTTAGCCTGCGCAGCCCATAGAGATTCATCAAAAAAGGATACTGCGTCGGAGTTGAATCGCTTTTGGTAATATTTTAGACCCTCACCTAGTAAGAATATAGGCTTTTTGCTATCTGTGGCATAAGTTTTAAGGAAGTCGTCGACGCTTGTCATACTATCGTCTAGCTTTTTTATCCAGTCAGAGCCGTCTTTTTCGTAAGTAGCTACAAAAAACTGCTGTCGTTTTGCATCTAGGATAGTAGCAATTCTAGTTATATCCAGATTGTTCTGCTCTATATAATCGATTGCATTGCAAGCTACAATATCGAGAGTACTTGCACTAGCGATTTTGACATTGGCAGCTAAAGCCATCATTTTTGCCATCGTTACGCCTATTCTGAGCCCAGTAAAACTGCCAGGTCCAGCTGCTACGAAGATATTTTTTATCTCTGAAACACTCAGGTTAAGCATTTCTAGGATTTCTACTAGGGTAGGGAATACCTCGGCGGCATGCTTCATTGCCCCAGAAAAATATTTTTCTGCTAGTATTTCTTCTCCTCTGCCAACACAGATAGAGCCGACTCTGCCTGAAGTGTCAACCGCAATAGAGACTTCGTTTGTAATATCTGGCATTTCATTTGTCCTGATAATGGTTATAAACCCGTTCTCAACGTAACTACTGAATAAAATATCGGCTTTACTCGATTTAAGCAATGTATTTATTAAATTGGCAGGGGTAAAATTGTCGGCGTTTTTCTAAAAAAAATATTAGTATTTTAATTCGCAAAAAAAATAAACGCCGATAATTAATGCGTATATGCAACAGATAACGCTATTTTCAGTCTTGTTAGACGAAAAAAATGAGCATAGAGAGATGTTATTTTTATCTTGCAAAGAGTATTCCTTGCTTATAGACTTAGCTACCTGTATTTTTGCGGCGGTTGTGCGCACGCTTTTTTATTAGAAAATCACCGTTATTAATTAAATATTTGCCGGAGGTTATAGTGGCTAAAGTGTCAAATTTTGTAAGGCGTCGATCCTTTTTTCTAGTAGCCTTGTGTACTGCGATTATTGGTTCAGTCCTTCTATTAAGTGATGTTGCTCTGGGAGCGGATTCTGACCGACAAGCTAGGATGGAGGTTGCTCAAGAGTACATAGATGTCGCCCAAGCTAAATACGAGAAGGGATTGTACGATTCAGCACTCAAGATGCTTGACCAACTTCAGGAAGAATATAAGGATGTGTTGGTAGGTAAATCTGCTATAGAAGTAAAACAGCTAATTGCAAATATTGAACTTGCCAAGAATCAATCTGCCAATGCGGATGAAGGTCTCTCTGAGAGCAAGAAACTAATCGCAGATGCTCAATATTCTAAGGCAATTGCACTCCTAAATAACATAGCGAAAAACCCATCGATAAGTGATGCTCAGCGCAGTGCCGTTAAGGCTCAATTAGCCGAAGCGAAAAAGGGCAATGCCGCTCTTAAAGATGAGATGAAAGCGTTGTTCAAAGATAGTATTAAACGCTACAAGGCTGGAGAACTAAAGGCGGCACTTGAAGGTTTTACGCGTGTTGAGGATTCTGGTATTGCTATTTCTAGCTGGGGTAAAGACAGCGAATACTACATAAGTAAGATAGATTCAATGTTGCAGAGCCAGCAGGCACAAGAAGTTACGAATAAAGATAGCCAGGATAAGCCTCAAGAAGTTGCGAATGAGGAAGTAGCGTCTAATGAGGCTGTAAAAGACAATACAGCGACTCAGGCAGTTAACAATGAAGCAGCTGGTGAGGTCGAAGAGGCTCAAGAGGCTGACTCAGCTCAAGTAGCCGAGAATTCTTATATAAGGGTGATTGAGCAAAAGAAAGCTCGTCAGCGTGATTACACAAGAGCGGTAGTTAATAATGCTATTGCAAGCGCTCAAGATTATGCATCTAAAGAGAAGTATGCTAAGGCTAGAAGTGCTCTTGCGATAGCCTACGCAAATATTGATAAAAACAGAATGCTTCTCGGTGATTCCCTTTATTCAGATTATAAGTCAAAGTTAGATGCACTATCTAACAATATTGAGCAAAACGCAAACCAGAAGGCTCAAGAGGACTCGAAAAAGCAAATTGCCGAAACCGAGAAGCTCCAAGAACAAATTAGAGAGAATATGGAGCGTCAAAGAGAGAAGGCTGTTAAAGAGTACCTCAAGAACTCTTACGCGTTCCAAAAAGAACAACGATATAAAGAGGCGCTTGCTCAAATTGATGCATTGTTAGCGATTGACCCACTTAATGATACAGCGTTGATGCAAA
This sequence comes from Phycisphaerae bacterium, assembly GCA_027078365.1. GTDB lineage: Bacteria > Planctomycetota > Phycisphaerae > Sedimentisphaerales > Sedimentisphaeraceae > S145-28. The sequence goes on along the minus strand of JALWYQ010000014.1, from coordinate 55,689 downwards.
AGCAGAGTCTTGAAGATATCATTACTTGGCGTGAACAAAACTCTATTCAAAAGGAGAAGTACGAACAAGAAATCAAGCTTCTCTTAGAGACAGATAAAAGCACCATTCCTTACGTAGACGAGATGACATATCCTAAGAACTGGAAAGATCTCGTAGGCAAACGCAAAAGTGATCAAGAAATGGCTGTTGATCCGGCTAACTACGCTGTTTATAGAGAGTTAGATAAAGAAGTTGATTTGTCTGCTCTTACAGAAGAAACAACATTCTCTGAAGCCATTGAGATGATTAAAAATAGCGTCTCTCCAGCGCTTAAGATTGTTGTTCTTTGGCGTGATTTATCTGACAATGCATACGTCGAGCAAGATACGCCTATTAATGTTACAATGCCAGGCACAGTTAAGATTAGTGTGGCACTAAAACTTATCTTGGGTTCTGTTTCTGGTGGTTTTGCCGATCTTGATTATGCAGTCAAGGATGGAATTATCACAGTTGCTACCGTCGATGCCTTGCCAAATAGGATGGAAATAAGGCAGTATTCTATTGCAGAGTTACTTGGAAAACCAGCTAACTTTATCACCGATATGGACACTTCATCAATGGGTTATTCAGGTGAAGGTGGTAGTAGCGGCGTGCCAACTAACAATAATGATGATACCCAGACATCTGATGATGTAGAAAACCAAACTTCACAACAGGTACAAGATATCATAACCCTTATCCAAGATACTGTTGATCCTGAGAGTTGGTACGATGCTGGTGGAGAAGCGACTATTAAACAAGGCCCTAACCAGAGACTTGTTATCAGTCAGTCTCCAGAGAACCATGTTAAGATTGCAAAGCTACTCAAAGGGCTTCGTTCTTCTCTTGGTCAGCAAATCGCTATTGAGGCAAGATTCTTGATTGTTACCGAGAACTTTATTGAGCAATTGGGTATCGATTTTGATGTATCTCAAAATCTAGGCTCTAAATGGGGCACTTGGAGTTTAAGTCAAAACAGTGCAACAAATACGACTCCTGGTGCAACGGGTGTTCCGGGAAGTCTCGGCGCAAGTGGTCTATTACCTAGTGTGTTATCAGGTGGCTACGGAACGATTTTCGACGATCTACAGGTTAGTTTCATTGTGCATGCGGTTCAAGCGCACAGAGATGCAACAACGCTTAATGCTCCAAAAGTTACAGTGTTAAACGGTGAGTCGGCAACAATTAGCGTACTTACTTCAAAGAGTTATGTCTCTGACTTTGACTTTGAAAACGTTACTCAGGCTGGTGATAACCAGAACACAACTATTATTGCAGACCCTACAATTGATACTCTATTCGATGGTGTTGTTCTCAATGTTACTCCAACTATCACAGCGGACAAGAAGTATGTATTGCTTAATGTAACAACTTCGTTTACATCAACGAACTTCAATAAAACATACGATATGCCGGCTTCTCCTGAGGTAAGTTACAAGATTGAGTTGCCAGAATCGCAGATTGCCGATGTTAAGACTAGAGTTTTGGTTCCAGACAGTGGAACTCTCTTGATTGGTGGTCAAAAACTTTCTGCAGATGTTAATATGGAAGATGGCATACCTGTTCTCAGTAAATTGCCATTGATAGGGCGTTTGTTTGAAAATAGATCACAAGTTAAAGATAGCAATGTACTTCTTATTCTCATCAAACCAACACTTATGTTCTATGATGAGCTAGAAGAAAAAGCTACCGGAATGACACAATAGAATTGGTGTATTTTGACTGCATATGAACATCCTTGTAGATATTGGCGTAATGGACTTGGCGTCGTCTTGAAATCTTGAGGTTATTGTTCACGGTGCAAGGATGCGAAGGCTTTAACATTTAGTCTTGCTCCTTCGCGTTGTCTAAAATATTTGCAGTCCATTGTTGAGGGTACTAATAGTGAAGAAATATATATTTGTAGTTTTGGTCTTGTTAACAACATTGTCGCTGGCGCATGCTAGGACTATTGCTTTTCCAGGCGAATATCCTACTATCACGGAAGCTGTAAATGCTGCTGTTAATGGTGATGTGATAGTGATAGCGCCATCGTCTCAGCCGTACTATATTACGGAGTCAATTACGATTGACAGTAAAGCTATTACCATTAGAAGTGAAGATCCAACAGACCCTACCGTCGTTGCATCAACGGTTCTCTATGCTACTGCTGGAACGGATGGAAAGGTTTCTACGCCGCTTGTCATTAAAGATTGCGGAGCAGATACTACTGTTAGTGGTTTGACCATTACATTTGGTCCTAACAGTTATATATTTTCTTTGAATGGTAAAGATGGAATAGAGTCTGCAAATCCTCTCGAAGCGGCAGGTGAACCTGGAAAACCTATTCGTGGTGGTGCAATCGATCTGGACAACTCTTCTCCTACGTTAAAGTACCTTGTTATCAAGGATTGCGAAATTAGAAGTGGAAATGGTGGAAATGGCGCCAATGGTAATTTAGTTGACGATGGTGGTGGCGGAACCACAGCTACTGATGGTGGTGAAGGAGGCTTACCGGGAGATGCTCGTGGAGCAGGAATCTTCTGTGGTGGCAATAGTAGCCCTAAAGTTTACCATTGTGATTTTATCAATCTTAAGGTGAAAGCTGGTAATGGTGGTAACGGTGGTGATGCATTTTCTGATGATACCAATAGCACGGATCCAGGGTTAGCTAAATCTCCAAGCGAAATTCTTGCAGCTGGTAGTATCGCAGCGGGTGCTGCAGTATTTACTGCCTCAGGTGCTTCGCCAGAGTTTTACTATTGCACGTTTACAAATTGTCATAGCCAAAGTGGTGTCTGCGGGTTGTCTGGTAAAGGAACAGATGGTTACAGGCCTTTCCCAAACTACAACTACAACGTAGAGACTCATGGTGGAGCTGTTTATATAAATGGTTCTTCTGGAGTAATTTTTGATCATTGCACTTTTACAGACAATGAAGCTGAGACCGATGTTGCCGAGTACAATAACTATATCTACATAAGTTCTGGTGGTGCACTTTATGGAAAAAATGGTAGTGTCACCATAAGAGATTGTACTTTTGGAACCAACAAGGCAACGATGGGAGCCGCTTGTTTCTTTGACGGCACAAATGCATCTTTGTACGACTCTAAATTTAACGAAAATACAGCTTACAATGGTGGGGCATTGTACGCTAATACAGGCTCAAATCTGAAGCTCTCAGCAGACGAATTCCAGAATAATGTTGCTATAGTGGAAAATTCACCAGCTGGTTCTGGTGGAGCTGTTTATACGTGGAACACCGCTGCGACTATAGTAGATTCTATATTTGAATCTAACACGGCTAAGGTTTCCGGTGGAGCTATATACTGCGGTGGTTATGATTCTGCTACTCCTAGAAAAGCTAAGTTGTTAAACGATCTAATCGTTAAGAATACAGCTACTAATAGCGGTGGTGGAGTCTGTGCGACAGCAGATGCGAAGGTAGAAATCAAGCAAGCTACGATCGCAGATAACACCGCAGCTGCTGGAGGCGGTCTAGAAATTACCTATGGAGCTGATGTTCTCGCGGTAAATACGATATTCTGGGAGAACTCTTCTTCAGATCCAAATAATGCCGATCAAATTGATGTTGGAATATTCGATCACGACAGTGATCCAGACACTCCTGTTTCGAATCCATCGACTCTTGATATAAAGTATTCCGATGTTATGGGTGGTAGAAGTGGAGTTAACGTTTACAGCGGCGATCCTGATGATGCGACAGATAATGCTGAAGTAACTTGGGATTATGCTAGTATGCTAAGCGGTAACGCATCTAGTCGTCCGTGGTTTGTAAAGGGTGATCGTAGTGATTATTACTTAAACCGAAATCAAGAGGGTAATCCTTACGATGTTGATAGCCCGTGTATTGACAAGGGTAAGGACATCTCTTCAAGCTTTGTTCTCTATCGCCATACAACGGATATCAATAACATCCTTGAATCTGGGACTACTGATATTGGTTATTACAATTTAGTTGATACTAATATAAAGGGTGATTTTGACTATAGTGGTTTGGTTGACGCAACAGACTTGAGTATTATAGCGTCTTGGAATACGCATAACGATTGTGCCTTCCCTGATTGGTGCGAGGGTACTGACCTCGATATGGATGGTAATGTAAACAACACCGATTTGGCAATCTTTGCAACCAATTATGATAACGATACAACTGCCCCTTGGCCTGACCCATTGAAGTGGGAAGTCAAGCCGCGTTCTTCTTCGGGCTCTTCAAGTGTTTATTTGAGGGTCGCTGATGCTAGAGACAATACCGGTTGTCAGGTAACTTACACATTTAGGTGTTATAATCCAGACGGAACTCTCAAAGAGGCTATCTCTCAAGCAGAAGATCAAGATGATTTAGAAGCACAGGAAGCAAGAGAGTGCACCTTTGCGGGGCTTACAGTTGGCTCAGAGTATAGTTTTGATGTTATCGCGGATGATAGATTGCACCCATTTGGTGGGGCAACGAATACAACGCTTCCTACGTCTAGAGTGTATGTGGTTGTTGGTAACGATTATTCTCCACCATCACCGTCACCTTCTCAGTGGGCTATTGCTCCTGTGCCGGCATCACACACATCAGTTAGGATGACCGCAGTTGCGGCATCTGACGAGAGTGGTGTTGAGTACAACTTTAGATACATTGGCGGCGAAGCAAACAATGAAGGTGAGCTAGTTCCTGGTCATGATTCAGGGTGGCAAAGTTCTAATGAGTATGTTGATACTGGATTGAGTGCTGGAGCGAAATATACATATACCGTTCAAACTCGTGATAAGAGTGCCAATGTTAATGCTGGAGACGCTAGTGAAGAGGCAAGTTGTAGGCTTCCTGAGATCGACGATAATTATGACTTTGATCCACCTACGACTCCAGACCCAATATATTATGGTGCAGAACTCGATACCTATGCTCCAGGAGTTTACCATTACATGATAGCTCCTGCAACTTCAACCGACGACAGTGGTGTTGTGAAATACGGGTTTGAGTGTAAAGAAGAGTCTGGATTTAACACATTGCTCTATGAAGAGGATGGCGAAATACACAACGGTGGAATCTATTCTCTTTGGTTTGCTGACGGTCAAGTTTATTTGAGAATTAAGGTTAGAACTCTTGAGAATGGCAGTGGAGCGCTACCGTTAACATGGAGAGTTGTTGTTGAAGATCCAACAGGCAAGAGAGCTTACTCTAGTTGGTATTTACTTAACGATCCAGGTCAATAGAAAATAGCTATGCTTCTTATAACAAGGTCTCAGTATTATTGCTGCGACCTTGTTTTTTATTGTTTCACATATCCTTTACGATATAGAGGTACTTATGTATTTGTACAGAAATCAAGGGAAACGAGCATTTACTCTAATTGAGCTTTTAGTCGTTATTTCAATTATCTCGTTATTAATGGCTATCCTTGTGCCTGCGCTTGGTAAAGTTAAAGATAATGCAAGAAGGGTGGTCTGTGGAAGTAGTCTGCACCAAATAGGAATCTCTCTTGGCACATATTCTGCACAAAACAGGGGTAAGCTGCCTAAACCGGTTCCCAACGATAGAGATCCATTCAAATATCATCATTATTTCCGTGATACATCTAATAGCGGCAATTTTGTTTTGGTGGGCAATAGTTTTTCAAAGAAGTATATAGGCCAAAAGATAACTCAAACAGCCTTATTTGCATTGATTGCGGATAAACTGCTAAACCCAGAATTTTTGTTCTGTCCGGCGGCGAAGGGGAGGAATCAGATTAATTACACGAAATACCTCGAATTTATGAAAAAGCAAAATGCTAAGTATCCAGAGACTCTGGATTCGAGAGATTTTATTATAGATACCCTGTCTAATCAGATGCTTAAAAATAGTTTTGCCTTTGGATATTGCTATTGGCCAGGTTATGAGGTTGTGGCCAATTCAGGACATAACAGTGAATCTAAACTTAATAGGTTTAGGCGTTCTGTTGCGAAAAATGGCAATTCTGATGCTAATACTGTTGCTGTTACAGATTTGATTATTACAAAAGAGATTAGCGAAGGCGCAGCTAAAGAACCGGCAACCCTAAAGAACCTTATGGGAGAAGCTTACGCTGATAATCATATCAGAGGCGGCTCTATTTCTGGGGGAAATGTCCTTTACAATGACGGAAGTGTTAGATGGCAGAATATGAGTAGTTTAATTTCTGACAAGATATCGACTGCTACTGACGAAGATGCTTTTAAGAGATGCAGAATTACCATAAAGACTAACCCTATGGGAGATGCGTTTAATTATTGGTTTTAGATTTAGAAGCCTCAAGCTGTGTCTTGAGGCTTTTTTGATGGCTTTTATCGCAGTTGCTTGCTAATCTCTATGAGCAGTGTTATACTTCTGCTAGTTATAGTCTTAAATTACAGCTGTGTAGCTTACTATCCAAGGATAAGGGTTTTGTAATGAATATTCTACTAAAGTCGCCTGAAGTGACCAAATCTATAGAGAAGCTTGCCTCTTTAATAGCAGATGATCTCAAGGGAGAAGATTTCTACGTTGTTGGAATTCGTAGCAGAGGGGAAATTCTTGGCAAGAGGCTTGCATCTATTCTTTCTAAAAAACTTGATACAGATATTTCAAGTGGTACTTTGGATATTGCATTGTATAGAGATGATTTTGACGACCCTCACGGTGAATCGTTAAGAGCTGTTGGAATTACTGATTTACCAGGAGATATTAACGGAAAAATCATCATCCTTGCTGATGATGTATTGCATACGGGTCGTTCATGCAGAGCAGCGCTTGATGCTATAGTAGATTTTGGAAGACCAGCTAGGATAAGGCTTGCGGTTCTCGTTGACCGTGGTCAACGTGAGTATCCGATTCAGGCGGATTATGTAGGCTTTAATGCAGAAGTTGCTAGTGATGAGATGGTTCGGGTTCACTTTAAAGAAACCGACGGTGAGGATTTGGTTTGTGTTGTCAGCTCTGACGAAGATCTAACGTAGCCTAGTTGCCTCTAAATTGATAAACGGCTCTCAATTCTTGGTTATTGTCAATATGGTGTGGAGATATTTCTGTGATAAGAAGAAGAGATAAAGGTTTTAAGTGGACCAGAAAGCATTTGATTGGTTTGCGCGAGCTATCTAGAGAAGAGATAGAGTTCATTCTAGATACAGCTGATGGATTCTCTGCTATAAATAAGCGTTCGATAAAAAAATCTCCAACTCTGCGCGGCAAGCTTGTAGTTAATATGTTTTTCGAAGATAGTACACGCACTAGAAATAGTTTCTCTCTTGCAGCTAGCCGTTTGAGTGCAGATGTTATAGAGTTTACGAAAAAATCGAGTGCACTCAGTAAAGGTGAAACTTTGCTTGACACTGCAAGGAATCTAGAGGCGATGGGAGTTGATACTATAGTCTTGCGTCACAGCGCAGGTGGGGCACCAAAATTACTCAGCAGGAAGATAAATGCTGCAATCATAAATGCAGGAGATGGTTTTAACGAACATCCAACTCAAGCACTACTAGATGTCTATACCATTAGGAAACATAGAGGTTCTCTTGACGGTTTGAAGATCGCTATAGTTGGTGATATTGCAAATTCAAGAGTTGCGCGCAGTAATATCTGGGCAATGACGAAACTCGGAGCTGAAGTTACTTTAGTTGCGCCTCCCACACTTATGCCAGCTCAAGTTAGTAAACTGCCGGTTAGGGTAAGTTATAACCTTGATGAGGTTATTGAAGACCTTGATGTCATAAATATGCTAAGAATCCAATTTGAGCGTCTCTCGAGTAATCCATTCCCTTCTAAAAGAGAGTATTCAAAATGGTTTGGTTTAACGTCAGAGCGTATGAAGCGAGCCAAAGATGATATTATGGTTATGCATCCAGGTCCTATGAATAGAGGTGTTGAGATTGAGAGTGAGGTGGCTGATGGTGAAAATTCTGTAATACTTGAACAGGTTGCAAATGGTATTTCTGTTAGGATGGCAGTGTTGTATCTTGTAAATAAAGCGGCAGCTCAGATAGAAAAACAGCGAAATAAACGTTAGATAATGTGAATTAATTGTTTGTGATTAAATTGCTGGATTGCTTTTATAAGGCTGGTTGAACATATGAAAGAAGCGAAGAAGAATCTACTTATAAAGAATGGTCGTGTTGTTGATCCGGCCAATTCTGTCGATGAGATTTGTGATGTTTTAGTTGTTGATGGTAAGGTTGCAAAGGTCGCAAAGAATATTGAAACTGATATCAATATTGATAAAACAATTGATGCCACCGGAAAGATTGTAACTCCAGGATTAATCGATATACATGTACATTTTCGCGAACCTGGCGATGAGGAAGAAGAGACTATCGCAAGTGGTTCGGCGGCGGCAGTGGCGGGAGGTTTTACCTCTGTTGTTTGTATGCCTAATACTGACCCGCCAATCCAAGATGAAACGAGCGTAGAATTTGTACATCGCATGGGGCGCCAAGCGAGAAAAACGCACGTCTATGTTATGGGTGCTATGACTAAAGACCGCAAGGGTGTAGAGCTTGCGGAGATGGGACTCATGGCGAAGGCTGGCGCAGTTGGGTTTACCGATGATGGTGCGGGAGTTCAAGACCCTGCAGTGATGTCTCGTGTATTAAAGTATTCAAGTATGTTTGGCCTCGTAGTTTCTCAGCACTGTCAAGATGCAGCCCTTGCAGGGCGAGGTGTTATGAATTCAGGATATAACTCTACAATACTTGGTTTGCCTGGAATTGATGCGCTTGCAGAAGAGATGATGTTGTGGCGAGATATTCAGCTTGTTAAAAAGACTGGAGCCAAGTATCACGCGCAGCACCTTTCAACAAAAGGCTCGATAGATATTATCCGTCAAGCTAAGGCGGACGGATTAAACGTTACTTGTGAAGTAACCCCTCACCACCTTTTATTTACCGATGATTGCATAAAAGACTATGACACGAATTACAAGGTGAATCCTCCGCTTCGAACTCAAAGGGATGTTGCGGCAATTATAGATGCTATTAAAGATGGAATTATTGATGCCTTGGTGACGGATCATGCACCACACTTGATGAGTGAGAAGGAATTGGAATTTTTAGCGGCACCATTTGGGATTGCTGGTATTGAGTGCGCACTTGGGCTCTACATTAAAGCCTTGATTGAGACAGAAGTTATCGGTTGGTCTGAGCTTGTTGCTATGCTAACTAGCAGACCAGCTAAGATTATCGGGATAGATAATGAAAAAGGAGCTCTTAGCAAGGGGTACTGGGCTGATATTACAATAATAGACCCAGAAGCTAAATATAGGGTTGATATCAACAAATTTAAGTCTAAGGCGAGAAATTGCCCATATGGAGGGTGGCAATTGAGCGGTAAGGTGGAGTACACAATTGTAGGTGGCGAGATTAGATTCTCGTGCGATGCATAAATTAAGTGGATTTTTATCTTTGACTACCCGATAAGTCATTTGTGGAGCTTAATTTATTAGAGAAAGATATTAGATGCCTTATTTAATTGACGGACATAATTTACTGTACGCTATACGTGGTTCTGGCGAGGAATTCGCCGGCATGGATGAGGCGGTCATGTGTTCTGTCATGAATGAGTATTTCTCCAGAATAAGAGATAACGCATTTATTATCTTTGATGGAACTGGTCCGATTGACAAAAGCTTCTACTATGGTTTTGCAAACCTTAGTGTTAAATTCTCTGGCGAAGATCTGGAAGCGGACGATATTGTAATCGATGAAATTAATTCAGACTCTGCACCTCGCAGACTTGTTGTAGTCAGCAGTGACAGAAAACTTCGTCTTGCGGCTTCAAGACGCAGGGCGACTTCTCTAGCAAGTGAAGATTTTTGGCGGATGGCTTTAACTAGACTCAATCGTAAGTCGAGAAAGCAAACTGAACCAAGTGAAAAACGTCAAGGACTAACAGATGCAGAGACCGACGATTGGATGCGCATCTTTGGCTTGAAATAGTCTCTGAGAGTCTCCTTGAGATTTGAAAATAAAAAGGAGCTGGAAGTCTTAAAGATTTCCAGCTCCTTTTTTATTATTTATTAGGGGTTCTCTAGAGCCTTATAAAAGCCCGTAATCAGAGAGTATGCGTCTGAGTTTCTCTTTATTGCTATCATCTAGCTGAGTCATAGGCAATCTAAGTTCATCAGGAATCATTCCCATCATACTCATTGCAGCTTTTATAGGTATTGGATTTGTTGACATGCCAAGCAACGACTTTGATAGGGTAAAGAGTTTCCTGTGCCACTTTCTGGCAGAGAGGAAATCTCCTTCGAGAATAAGATCTGTCATAGCTTTAACATCAGTTGGGATTATATTTGCAACAACACTAATTACTCCTTTTGCTCCAATACTAGCAAGAGGTAGTGTTAGTGAATCGTCTCCAGACAAGATTGTAATGTCACTGAGCATAGCAATTTCACTTGCTTGATCTAGACTGCCTGTAGCTTCTTTTATGGCGACAACATTTTCTAGTTCTCCAAGAGCTGCGATTGTTTTTGGTGCAAGCCCAGATCCACCGCATCTTCCAGGTATATTATAGAGTACGATAGGTAAATCAACGTTATCTACGATTGCCTTGAAGTGAGCGTAAAGTCCCTCTTGGGTTGGTTTGTTGTAGTAAGGGCAAACTTGTAGCGTCGCATCTGCGCCGACCTTTTTTGCGAATGCTGTTAACTCAATTGCTTCTGCAGTACTGTTAGAACCAGCTCCTGCGATAACAGGGATTTTGCCATTTACTCTTTTGACGACACATTCAATTACCTTCATGTGCTCTTGTGGAGTTAGTGTTGGGGATTCTCCAGTTGTACCAACTGGCACAATACCGTCTGTTCCATTTTCTAGATGAAAATCCACCAGTTCTTCTAATGTATTGTAGTCAACCTTGCCATCTTGAAAAGGGGTGACAAGTGCTACGAGTGATCCAGTAAACATTATTGTCTCCTGTTGTTATTTTGGTTTCTTTTTTTAGTATGTTTGTGCTCGCATGAGTAAATCTATCATCTCACAGGTTGCATCGTATATGCCAGAGAATAGGCTTCTTGCTATGATGCTGTGACCGATATTGAACTCACAGATTCCGTCAATTTGTGCGACAGGAATAATATTTCTATATGTTAAGCCATGTCCAGCGTGAACTGTCAGGCCAAGTTCCATTGCTAGATCTCTAGCCTTTACTAAGTCATCTAATCTCTTGTTGATTGCGCGTTGGCCTTTGGCGTTTGCGTACATACCGGTATGCAACTCAACTGCTTGACAGCCAAGATCAGCAGATGCTTTAATCTGATCAGCGTCTGGAACTATAAAAGTAGAGACTATAATCTTTTTCTTCTTCATTCTCTTAACAACCTCAGAGAGTCTCTTTTTGTTTTTAACACAGTCGAGTCCTCCTTCAGTTGTTAGTTCTGCTCGTTTTTCAGGTACAAGCGTTACTTGATCTGGTTTAATGCGTTCGGCAATCTTTACGATTGGCTCAGCGATACTCATTTCCAGATTGAATTTTGATGCTACTGTTTTTTTAAGAATCTCAACATCTCTATCGCAGATATGTCGCCTATCTTGTCTAAGATGCACTGTTATGCCATTTGCTCCAGCAAGCTCACATTGCGAAGCTGCCCAGACAGGGTCTGGTTCATCAGTTTTACGCGCCTGCCTAACTGTTGCTATGTGGTCAATATTGACATTTAATACAGCCATAGATTTAAATCCTTAGCTAAATAGTAATATTATTATCTACAGCATTATAGCCACTACAAAATTAGCTTCAAGAGTAATACTCAAAAGCCAAATATTTTATTAAGCATCTAATATTTATTTTATTAGTCAGACTGCTTTTAAGTCAAAACTAGTTCTTGCCAAATATTGGCTTCTTAATTACTATCTCCTTAATGGATATTCGAGCAAAGACAGCGATTATAACGGGCGTAAGTGGAGAACTTGGTTCACACTTTGCTGTTGCGCTAGCCCAAAGGGGTGTTAAATGCGTCTGTCACTATAATTCAAACGCCGAGAAGGCTCTTTCTGTAGTGGAGAAGATTGCAAATGAAGGTGGTCAAGCCGTTGCAGTTAGAGCAGATCTTACTAAACCCAAAGAGGTAGCAAGATTGTTTGAAGAGGTAGATGGTTTCGCTCGGGCAAGCATTCTGGTGAATTCAGCTTCTGTCTTTCAAAGGAAACCGCTTTTGGATATTGAACCAGAAGAAATTGAAAAGACATTATCTCTAAATGTTTCGGCTACATTCCTAACAACTCAAAGATTTGTGGCTTCTTTGGGGCGTAGCGATACAGTTTCTGCCAAGGTTATTAATATTGCTGATATAGCTGCAGAATTGAATTGGGCTAACTATTCGCTCTACTGCGCGAGCAAAGCAGCGGTGGTGAGTATGACTAAAGCTTTGGCAAAGGAACTTGCCCCAAACGTACTTGTAAATGCAATTTCTCCTGGTATTGTAAGTTGGCCTGAGGGTTTTAATGATGAATTAAAACAATCTCAAATTGATAAGATTCCATTGGCACGAAAGGCTAAAGCTAGCGAGGTAGTTGATGCGCTATTATTTTTATTGAAGAACGATTATGTTACTGGGCAAGTATTAAATGTTGATGGCGGTCGTTCTCTGTAATTTATTTTGAGCTCTGTGATGCTTTTTGGGAAGGCTAATAATAGTGAATGTTGCTAATCAGATTACATTGCTAAGAATATTACTAGTTGCGCCTTTAGTTTATTGCCTATTGCATATCAATAGCTCCGTAGAGCCCAATCAATATCGTTACTATGCTATATGGCTTTTTTTATTTATGGCCTTTAGTGATTTTCTTGACGGATTTATCGCGAGGCGTTTCAATCAAGTCTCTGCATTAGGTACATTCTTGGACCCGCTAGCAGATAAAATCCTACTAAGCCTCTCTTGTGTTATTTTGGCTAGCAACCATTCTGCCGTTGCTGGGTTTAAGATTCCATTCTGGGTGGTTGCTGTCGTATTTAGTAAGGATATTGTCCTTACTGTGGGTTTCTTTGTGTTTTTGTGGCTTTGTGGACGCGTCAAGGTTGTCCCTAACTTTTTAGGTAAAACCACTACGGCATTACAGTTAATTATGGTTGCTTCAGTATTGACTGCGCCTGATATTACGTCAATATTCCCATCGTGGCCGACGATTGTAAAGCTTTTATGGCTTATCTCGGCGATAACGGCTTTTTTTGCGACATTGGTTTACATTCACAGTGGAAGTCGCTATATTGAGGAACTTGGTAGAGCTTAAAGGTTCTGACAACTATAGCTATCAACAGATTATATCTTTACGAAAGAAAGGGTTATTGTGGATTTTAGTCCGATACCTGAAATACTTGAAGACCTCAAGAACGGCAAAATGATTGTTCTTGTTGATGATGAAGACCGTGAAAATGAGGGCGATTTAGTTTGCGCAGCTGAATTTGCCACACCTGAGATTGTTAATTTTATGGCAACTCACGGTAGGGGATTAATATGTGTTCCTCTAACAGCGCAAAGGTGTGACGAGCTAGGGCTCTATCCTCAGACGGCTGTAAATACAGCAACATTCTCAACAGCGTTTACAGTTAGTGTTGATGCTAGAGAAGGCATTACGACAGGTATTAGTGCTGCTGATAGATCTAGAACGATTAAACTACTCGCAGATAAGAATACAAAGGCCCATGAATTGGCCAGACCAGGACATATTTTTCCACTCCGAGCAACTGATGGGGGAACTCTAGTCCGCATTGGGCAAACAGAGGGCGCAGTTGACTTGATGAGTCTGGCAGGGCTTAATCCTGCTGGCGTTATCTGTGAAATTATCAATGACGATGGAACAATGGCTAGAGTGCCAGATCTGCTGAAATATTGCGATAAATTTGGCTTAAAGATGACATCTGTAGCCAAGATTGTTGAGTATCGTCTTCAGAGAGAGACCATTGTTAAGAGGATTCAATCTGTTAAGATGCCTACAGATTTTGGTGAGTTTACCATGATAGGTTACCAGAGTCCATCTTCTACGGAGCCGCATCTTGCACTCTGTAAAGGTGACATTGGAAAGCTTGACTCCGATGGCAACGTAATAAAGCATGACGAACCAGTTTTAATCAGGGTTCATTCAGAATGTATGACAGGCGATCTCTTTCATTCCAAAAGATGTGAATGCGGAGACCAACTTGCAGCGGCAATGAATATGATTAATAAGGAGGGCTCTGGGGCGTTAGTGTATCTCAGGCAAGAGGGTAGAGGTATTGGGCTTGCCAACAAATTGCATGCCTACAAACTTCAAGAAGAGGGTATTGACACTTGGGATGCCAATGTTGAGCTAGGCTTCTCTCCAGATAAACGAGATTATGGTGTTGGTGCCCAGATACTAAAGGATTTGGGTATTAGCAATGTTCGTGTCATGACAAATAACCCTAAGAAAGTTTCTGACCTTGAGATTTACGGCATACATGTTACAGAGCAGATTCCAATTGAGATGAAATCAACTAAGCACAATGTTGATTACTTAAGAACAAAGAAGCATCGTTTTGGGCATATGCTTTCTGAGGATCTCTAAAGATGAATAAGTTTGTTGTTTTACTATCTTTTCTCATCCTCTTCTCGAGTGGCTGCGCACATAAGAATATGCAGACAAGTCAAGAATCGAAAGAAACTCGTAGAAGAATAAACAGCGCAAAAATCGTTGGGCTTAGCGAGATATCATTTGTTGATAAGTCTATTCCTCGTAGTGACTTAAAGATATATGTGGATTTGCTTTCAAAAGATAGAACTAATATTGCGGCACCAGCTATATTTAGGTTTGAACTCTACGACTATCAACCATATATAACCAACAAGAGGGGCAAAAGGATATTTCTATGGAAAGATATTGACCTTAGAGACAAAAAGGCTGCCCAAAAACATTGGCGCAGTATATTTAACTCCTATGAATTTGATCTAAGTTTACCAGTGGCTCTACTAAAAAAGAAGTATCTGCTTGTTGCGACAGTTATTGTCTCTGAAAAGAAGCGAATAGAAACTTCCTACATCATTGGTTATCAAAACGCCCATTAATATTTGAGAATCTCCAGAAAACCTACTCGTTGCCCAAGAGCAATTCCTAATTTATATTGACCTTAGCCGTGTTATTTGCGATGATGTAGCACTGTATTTTCGATTTAGTACCAATTGTTTTTGAAGCATAACACCATAACAGTTTAGCTCTTAGCAGAGAATTACGTTGGCTCAGGCAAATAAAAAGAAACAGAATCATAAGATAGATGACCTTTCATTGGTGATAAATTGCCAAAATGGCGACCTAGAGGCTCTTAACACTCTCTTGTTGAAGTATCAAGATCGTATTTATAGCGTTATCTATAGAATTTGCCTAAATCCAGATGATGCTGCGGAACTAACACAGGATACGTTTGTCAAAGTTATAGAAAAGATAGGCGATTTCAAATTACGTAGTACGTTTTATACGTGGCTCTATCGAATTGCTGTTAACTTAACCCTGAATTTTATCAAAAGACGTGCGAGCATTGGTTTTAAGTCGATTGATGAGGCTCTCAAGATTTGTGATAATGATTCTGTGAAAACTCTCAAATCTTATTTAAATGACCAAGGCGATTTTGACCCAGTTAAAATTGCTAGTCAACATGAGACTCGTGAGCTCATCTATGCCGCCATAAGTAAACTTGAGGAGCAACACAAGATAGTTATCCTGTTAAGGGAAATAGAAGCTCTGAGCTATTCTGATATATCAGAGATTCTCAATGTTGAGATTGGTACAGTTAAGAGTAGAGTCTTTAGAGCACGTGCAAATCTAAGGGAAATACTTAAAGAGGCCTTGGCGTAATGGAAGATTTTGAAAAACTATCCATAGAAGAACTTATCAATGGTTACCTAGATGGTGAGCTTTCGGAAAGGCAAGTCACTCAGGTTAAGCGTCTCATGGCGCATGATGAGAAATTCTCCAAGAAGGTACAAGAGCTTTCTCGTCAAAGGGAGTTGTTGGCAGCTATTCCGCGAGAAAAAGCACCAGAGCACCTCTTAGATGATATCAAATCGAGATTAGAGCGTAAGGTCTTGCTTCATGAATACACCAGCACAAATGGTAGTTATAAGAGTTTGATTATTCGTCATCTCTCAAGTTTAGCAGCGGTGATTGTTCTAGTTATTGGGCTTGGATTTGTAGTCTGGCAGGTTTTTGCTCCAGTTGAGCCAGAGAATAATCAAATACTAGCATTATCTAACGACAAACTCTCAGGATTGAATACTGCGGCAAATAAAAGCGAAGTCAAAGCTCCTCCAAAGCCGGTCCTTGTCTCTAACGTCAGCGATATCGATGAAGTTGAAAATAAATCTGACGGTAAACTGTCAGAGTCTGCCGTTACCAACAACCTCTCAACTGTAACCCTTGATATTAAGGTTGATAATATTGTAACGGCAAATAAAGTATTGGCGCAGGCAGTGTATAGCAATTCATTGCTAGATGAGGTTATGGTTAAACGCAATAATAAGAATGTAGATTATACAATTTCGGCACCAGCTGAGAGAATCGCAGATTTTTTCACAAAAGCAAAGGCGATTTGGCCTCTTTCAAAAAGAAACAAGTTGATTCTCTATAACGATAGTCAAAAAATGTTAGCTATCGACAATGTTACTTACCCAGAACTTCGAGAATTCGTCTTACGTAGCGGTGAGATTAGTCCAGATGCCTTTATTGCGAATGTTAGGTTGGCGAGAAGGTTGGATTCAGAGCTTAATTCTTTGAACTTCATTAGGCCTCAATACTGCGCAGATAGCGGAGATGCAGAGTTTGTAGAGGTGCAATCATTGCAGGGTGATGTTGAGCTAGCATCCAGAGATCTTGGGGCTAAAAAGAGACTTAGTTTCAAGATTAGGCTATCTGAAGAAAATTAAGCCTCTCCTTCATTAGTTGTCTCCGAGTGGCTACAAATAAAATCATAGGTATTTGTGTAGGGGAAAGCCCTGATATTTCACTCTTTGGCAATAAAAGAACACTGGTTTGCCAGGAGATTTTTATAAATTCACCTTAGGAGTTTTATGTTATGAATAATGTAATTGATGCAGCTTTAGTTATTGTTGATGTTCAAGAAAGACTACTCTCTGTTATTGCTCAAAACGATAGTCTTGTAGAGAATATTTCCAAACTTGCCATTGCTGCAAACTACCTAGATATGCCAATATTGTGGTGTAGGCAAAACCCGAGGGCTCTTGGAGATTTCCCTGAGTCAATTTCCAAACATCTAACAGTCGCCCCTATTGACAAGATGTGTTTTAGTTGCAGTCTTTGTGAAGAATTTGACAAAAAACTAAGTTCTCTTGGAGTCAAAGATGTAATAGTGTGCGGTATTGAGAGTCACATTTGTGTGTATCAGACCTCTAGAGACCTTGCAAGAAAAGGCTATAACGTCGAAGTTGTCAGCGACGCTATAAGCTCTAGAGATTTAAATAATAAACGCATTGCAATAGAGCGTATGAGGGCTGAATCTATTTCTATAAGTTCTCTTGAGATGACTCTATTTGATTTACTAGGCACAGCTGAACATCCAAAATTTAGAGAGGTTTCTAAGCTGATTAAATAAGGCAATTCTTAATTCTACCAAAGCACTCTACCACTTAACGTAATCATATTCAAATCTCTGGCAATAGAAATTGTTATGCGATTTACGGGTAGAGTTTAGTTTCAACATGGCTAGAAAGGCTATTAATGGCATTATTGTTACTAAGAGACGTTGATATGGGTTATGGCGGCCCGCTTTTGCTTGAGAAGGCAAACTTAGCCATTGAACGGGGAGAGAGGGTTTGTCTGCTTGGAAGAAATGGCAATGGTAAAACTACTTTGATTAAGCTAATAGCTGGAGACTTAGAGCCGATTAGTGGGCATATTGAGCGACAGAATGGTCTTAAAATAGCGAGACTCTCTCAGCAGGTCCCTGCGGGAATAAAGGGTAGCGTCTATCATGAAGTCACCGCAGGTCTTGGTAAGCAGGGAGAGCTTTTAAATGAGTATCATAATTTAACAGCTGAGCTAGCTAACAATCATGAAGATTCAAGGCTCTTGGCTAGATTAGATAAGCTCTCAAATGAGATTGAAGCGGCTGGCGGTTGGCAAGTTGGTCAGCAAGTTGAGACGGTTATCTCTAGGATGAAGCTTGAAGCAGATGCCGAATTTGAATCTCTATCGGCAGGGCTTAAGAGACGCGTTCACTTGGCCAAAGCCCTCGTTAGTAAACCAGATATATTGCTTCTAGACGAACCGACAAACCACCTTGATATCGAAAGCATCGATTGGATTGAAGAGTTCTTATTGAATTCCAATATCACAATGCTATTTATAACTCACGATAGATCCTTTCTAAAAAACCTTGCTACTAGAATTATCGAAATAGACGATGGTAGGCTAACGAGTTATTCCTGTGACTATCAAACATATCTAAAACGCAAGACCGATGCAGTTAATGCGCAGATTGCCCAGCAGGAAAAATTTGACAAACGTTTAGCACAGGAAGAAGTATGGATTAGGCGGGGGATTCAAGGTAGGCGTACTAGAAACGAAGGTCGTGTTCGGGCTCTAAAGGCAATGCGTCAGGAAAGGGCTAATCGCAGAGCTAAAGTGGGCAATGTTAAGTTTCAATTGCAACAGGCGAAAAACTCAGGACAGCTCGTTGCTAAATGTAAAGATGTTAGTTTCTTTTATACTCCGGATAGGAAAATAATCTCTAGTTTTGAAACTACGATTATGCGCGGTGATAAGATTGGTATAATTGGCCCGAACGGTGCAGGCAAAACAACACTGTTAAACTTGATTCTAGGAAAGCTAAAACCAACGTCTGGGTCAATCGAGCTTGGTACAAATCTTGAGATTGCCTATTTTGATCAATTGCATGCGCAGCTTGACGAAAACAAGACAGTCATGGATAACGTCGCAGATGGCTATACGACTCTTACTATTGATGGTGAACCAAGAAACGTCATAGGGTATTTGCAAGATTTCTTATTCATGCCATCTCGCTCAAGGTCTCTTGTGTCGGCATTGTCTGGTGGGGAAAGAAATAGATTACTGCTTGCACGAATATTCGCCAAACCATCAAATGTTTTGGTTCTTGATGAGCCAACCAATGACTTAGATATTGAAACGCTAGAGCTCTTGGAAGAGTTAATATCTAAGTACAAGGGAACCGTCTTAATGGTTAGCCACGATAGAGAATTTCTTAATAATGTGGTTACTTCAACTCTAGCTATTGAGAAAGATGGTTACGTAAAAGAGTATTTTGGTGGCTACGACGACTATCTGCGCCAGCGCAAGGATACTGCTGTTGCTGAGGCTACCATGAAGGAAAAGCCGAAACCAAAATCTAAACCAAAACCGGCAACTCCATTAAAACGCAAGCTAAGCTACAAGGAATCTCGTGAGTTAGAAGCAATTCCTGCTAAGATAGAATCTTTAGAGTTGCAGATAGCAGAAATTCACGAGAAGATGGCATCATCTGATTTCTATAAACAAAGCAGTGAAGAGATTGCCAAAACCAACGAGACCCTAAAAGATGCACAAGGAACTCTAGACCAACTCTACAAACGCTGGGAAGAGTTAGAGCTTTAGCACTACTTTGCAATCAAGTAGTAGAGCCTTCCCTCTTGATAGGTTTTTCCAGCGATGACACCAGCGTCATCACCTTGGCCCACATAGATATCGCACCTGCCGGCAGCTCTGATTGCGCCGCCTGTATCTTGGTCTAGTGCAAATCCTTGGTATGGCAGTGTATCTATCGTACTTCCAATCTTTCTCGGTAGTTTTGTGTCTATAAAACAGATTGAAGCTCTTGGAAAGATTGTTTTATCCGTGGCAATACTACGCATAGGTATCACAGGCTCGTTAAGGCTGCCGGTCGGATCTGTTTTGGTGATACGAAAGAATACAAAGCGAGGGTTGCTATTGGTGTATTTTGCAACCTGATTTGGATTGGCCTTAAAGAATTTTATCATTGCAGAGAGGCTCATTTTTTCAATAGGAATCATCCCTCTATTGGCTAGATTATTGGAGATGCTCTTGTATTCATGTCCGTTTGTTGCGGCGTATCCAACCGTTATGAGTTTGTTATCAGGCAGTCTTATCTTGGCAGAGCCCTGTACATGCGCAATATAGACTTCAAATGGATCTTCCAGCCATACTAACTCATTGCCATCTAGGATATTGCTTCTTTGCAATTCTGCCCTAGATGGATATTTTGTTAAGCCGCCGTCTTTAGTTCTTCTTCCAAGAATATTGCCCTTATCATCTTTAACCAGATCGCTAGGTTGTTTGTAGAGGGGGTATTTGAACCTCTCGGTTCTTTTAAGAGAGCCGTTAAATATTGGTGTGTAGTAGCCAGTGAACAAGACAGTTCCGCGGTTATCACAACCAATAGATGTGTAGATATCAAATTTACTTCTAACGAGCTGATTCTTTTGCTCAGGAGTCATATTTGAATTTAAGATTTCCTTAAAGACTTTGAGACTTTTTTTTATCTGTTCATGTGAGATTCCGCATGTTGGAAAAAATGTTTCACTTGATGGTTTACTCATGTAATCGAGAGAATTATTTATCGCTTCTTCGAGTAAAAATGGATTTTTAAATGCGTTTGTGAAATTAGGTATCTCTCGTGGGTCAGTTATCTTTACCAAAGCCTTCTCACTCGGTAGCAGAGCTCTATTGTAATTTTTTTCTTTTTTGGCAGGGGTAGTTTTACAGCCATTAATAACTAAAATTGCAAAGAGAAGTGTAGAGGCAAGAATCCTTTTTTTCATGACAAACTCCAATAACAGTCCTTGTTAGATTTACTCGGTGATAATAACAGATTAGCCACGAACTCGCAAGATTTCATTGGCTATCAATAGTTTCTTTAGTTTGTGCTAAAATCAATGGTTAAGACAGCAAGGAGGGCTGCGCATCACTTAATATACTTGACTATTTGCCTCAAGTAAGTTATGCTAATTCTATTATCGGGCGTTGTCGATTTGGAAATTCCCGCTTGAGAGAGAAAG
The DNA here is from genome assembly GCA_027078365.1 of Phycisphaerae bacterium. Lineage (GTDB taxonomy): Bacteria > Planctomycetota > Phycisphaerae > Sedimentisphaerales > Sedimentisphaeraceae > S145-28. The sequence continues at coordinate 34,696 of JALWYQ010000014.1, read as the reverse complement.
AGAAAAGGAAGACATTTCTTAAGCACAGTCTCTTTTTCCACAAATGAGGAGTATGCGTAGATGTTCTGCGCAGACTTTGCAATACATTCAAAAAAAGGGAGATTATTTATGAAGAGAAAACTAAGTTCTTTCGTTTTTTTCGTAGTTGCAGTTTCTTTCTTTATTTTAACCACTTTCGCTTATGGTGATGTTACCTTAACTGGCGACGTAGACCCAGCTGATCCAAGTCTTTGGGATCAAAATACTGATGCCTATGTAGGAAAAACTGACACAGGTTCTCTCTCAATTACTGATGGCGGAAATGTTACAAGTGGTAATGGCGTGATTGGTTACTCTTCTGATTCCCAAGGTAGCGTGTCAGTTGATGGTGTTGGTTCAAGTTGGCAGACCTCTATCTGGTTATATGTCGGCGGTGGTGTTGGTCGTTCTGGTGGCAACGGTTCTCTCTCAATTACTAATGGTGGGCATGTTACAAGTCGTTATGGTCGTATTGGTTTCTCATCTGGTTCTCAAGGCAATGTAGTGGTTGATGGTGTTGATTCCAGTTGGAACATCTCGGATGATCTTCTTGTCGGCACTTATGGTAATGGTTCATTATCAATCACTAATGGCGGAATAGTTACTGTGGCTGCTAAAACACGTGTCGGTAGGTTTGGTGGCGATGGAATAATCAACTTTGATGGAGGTACGCTAACTACAAAATCTCTTTTAGCGGGCTCGCAAGATCTAAAGGGAACGGGAACTATAAATACAAAAGCGATCATAGTAGACGCTGATCTAGTATTTGAGTCTACCCATGGGCTTAATCAAACCTTTGTAATGAACAATTCATCTGAGCAAAATATAACAATCAACCTAGATGCCGATGGCAGTGACTATTTAGGCGCAGGCTACTCTGGTAGTGGTTCTATGAGTGTAACAGAAGGCGTAAGAGTTGCTAGCGATGACGGCTACATAGGTTATAATGCCGGTTCTCAAGGTAGCGTAACGGTTGATGGTGTTGGTTCAAGTTGGGACGCCTCGAGACATCTTTATGTGGGAAATGAAGGTAGTGGTTCTCTATCGATAACTAATGGCGGTCATGTTACAAGTGGTTATGGCTATATTGGTTACGGATCTGGCTCTCAAGGTAGCGTGGTAGTTGATGGAGTTGGTTCGAGCTGGGACAGCTCTGGTGATCTTTTTGTTGGTTCTGGTGGCAACGGTTCTCTCTCAATTACTAATGGTGGACATGTTACAAGTGACCATGGCAACATTGGCGAAGATTCTGGTTCTGTAGGTAATGTAATAGTTGATGGCATTGGTTCAAGTTGGCAGACTTCTGACTGGTTACGTATCGGTAATTATGGCAGCGGTTCTCTCTCAATTATTGATGGTGGAATAGTTACTGTGGCTACTGGAACACTTGTAGGTAGGTCTGGTGGCGATGGAATAATCAACTTTGATGGAGGTACGCTAACTACAAAATCTCTTTTAGCGGGTTCGCAAGAGCTAAAAGGAACGGGAACTATAAATACAAAAGCACTTGTAGTAGATACTGATTTAGTATTTGACTCTACACATGGGCTCCATCAAACCTTTGTAATGGATAATTCATCCGAGCAAGATATAACAATAAATCTAGATGCTACTGGTAGCAGCTATTTAGGTGCAGGTTACTCTGGCAGCGGTTCCATGAGTATAACAGATGGCTTATCAGTTGCTAGTTATAACGGATATATTGGTTACAATACGGGTTCCCAAGGTAGCGTAACAGTTGATGGCGTTGGTTCAAGTTGGCAGACTTCTTATGATCTTCTTGTCGGAAGAAAAGGCAATGGTTCTCTATCAATCACTAATGGCGGTAATGTTGTAAGTGGTTATAGCTATATTGCTAATAAATCTGGTTCTGTAGGTAATGTAATAGTTGATGGTGTTGGTTCAAATCTTAGCTCTAACAATCTTTATATCGGCTCTGGTGGTAACGGTTCTTTATTAATCACTAATGGTGGAAATGTTACAAGCGATTCTAGTTGCATTGGTTACTCTTCTGGTTCTGTAGGCAGAGTAGTCGTTGATGGCGTTGGTTCAAGTTGGAATAATTCAAGAGATGTCACTGTTGCTGGATATGGTATTGGTTCTCTATTAATTGTTAATGGCGGAAATATTACAAGTTATTCTGGATATATTGGTTCCCAAGGTATTGCGGTAGTTGATGGCGTTGGTTCAAGTTGGGAGAATTCATATATTCTTTCTGTCGGTGTCGGTGACGGTGTCGGCGGTTCTCTACTAATTACTAATGGTGGAAATGTTACAAGCGATTCTAGCGTGATTGGTTGTTATGCTGATTCTCAAAGTAGTGTGGTAGTTGACGGTGCTGGTTCAAGTTGGAATAATTCAGGCGATCTCGATATTGGCAATATCTATCATGCTAGCGGTTCTCTTTCAATCATTAATGACGCAAGTGTTACAAACGACTCTAGCACGATTGGCTGTTATACTGAATCTCAAGGTAGTGTGGTAGTTGATGGCGTTAGTTCAAGTTGGAATAACTCAGGTGATCTCGGTATTGGCAATGGCTATCATGCTAGCGGTTCTCTCTCAATTGCTAATGGTGGAATGGTTACTGTGGCCGGTGAAACAGGCGTAGACACAGGTAGGGGTGATGGAATAATCAATTTCGATGGAGGTACGCTCACTACAAAATCTCTCTTAGCAGGATCGCAAGAGCTAAAGGGAACGGGAGTTATAAACACAAAAGCTCTTATAGCAGATGTTGATTTAGTCTTTGACTCTACACATGGATCCACTCAAACTATTGTAATGAATAATTCATCTGACCAGAATATGACCATCAACCTAGATGCGGATGGCAGTGGTCCTTTGGGCGCAGGCTACTCTGGTAGTGGTTCTGTGAGCATAACAAAAGGCATATCAATTGCTAGTACTATTGGTTATATTGGTTACAAGGCAGGATCTCAAGGTAGTGTGGTAATTGATGGTGTTGGTTCATGTTGGGATATTTCAGGTCTTCTCCGTGTTGGCTATAACGGTAGTGGCTCTATTTCGATAACTAATGGCGGGCATGTTACAAGTGGTGATGGTGTGATTGGCTGTTATTCTGAATCTCAAGGCAATGTGGTGGTTGATGGTGTTGGTTCAAATTGGAATGCTGACTGGTTACGTATTGGCCATAGTGGCAACGGTTCTCTATCAATCACTAATGGTGGAAATGTTACAAGTAACCATGGCAACATTGGGCGATCTTCTGGTTCTGTAGGTAGTGTAATAGTCGATGGCGTGGGCTCAAGTTGGAATACTTCTGATTACTTACGCATCGGCAATTATGGCAGTGGTTCTCTCTCAATCATTAATGGCGGAAATGTTACAAGCGATTCTGGCCGCATTGGTTTCTATTCTGGTTCTCAAGGTAGTGTGTTAGTTGATGGTGTTGGTTCCAGTTGGAATAACTCAAGAGGTCTCACTGTAGGTAGAGATGACGCTGGTTCATTATCAATTACCAATGGTGGTGTTGTAACAAATGGCTCTGCCGTGATTGGTAATAATTCTGGTTCTGTAGGTAGTGTAGTCGTTGATGGTGTTGGTTCAAGCTGGGAGACTTCTGGCTGGGTGCGTGTAGGTAAGAATGGCAATGGTTCTCTATCTATTACTAACGGTGGATATGTTACGAGTAGCGATTCAGCCTATATTGGTTATGGAACTGGTTTTGGTAGTGTGGTAGTCGATGGTGTTGGTTCAAGTTGGGGCAGCTCTGATGATCTTTATGTAGGCTACTCTGGCAGTGGATCTCTAACAATCACTAACGGTGGTATCGTAATTGTTGATGGAGTGCTTGGAATAGACACTGGTCTTAATAATGACTCTTTCGTCGAGATGTCCACCGGTGGTATGCTTGCTTTGGGCGGTGATGCAGATTTTTCTATCACTGAATTCCTTGCACTTGTTGAAGGTAGCGATGATATTCGTTTTTGGGATGAATCCATCAATGATTGGAGTAATATTATGAACGCTACTATCGACGAAGATTTTACCCTAGAGTATATCTCTGATGTGAATGACGAGCTCTACGGCCATACAGTTTTAACAGTTCCTGAACCGGTTACAATGATGTTGTTTGCTCTTGGTTGCTTGGGGATTAGAAGACGCAGGGCTTGCAACCGCAGATAACCGCAGATAACCGCAGATGGACGCAGATAAACGCAGATGAAAGATGGCCGCAGATTTATCCTGTTAGAGTTTTAAGTAAATACTTTTATGTGCTGTTCAGTGTTGAAAAAACGATATTTACGGAAGAAATTGAGAGATAAGATTAAAACTCTAATAGGATAAACGCAGATTACAACCGTAGCTGGATACAGATAAAAGAGGACTGTAGATATTGAAAACCTTTTAACTGCTTTGATTAGTTGCTAATGCACAAATGGAATACAATATCGTTTTCGCATAAACTTAAAACCGTCCAACTGATGCGTTTTTTTTTGTCTATAGTTTTTCCATGCGGATGTTGGGTGGGGCGTGAAAAGGTCGCGTAACACTTTATACTTGACTATTTTCCTTCAATAAGTTACACTGGCTTTGTTATCGGGCGTTGTAGTTTTAGTAATTCTCGCTTGAGAGAGAAAGAGGAAAGGAAGACATTTCTTAGGAGCCGTCTCTTTTTCCACAAATGAAGAGTGTGCGTGGATGTTCTGCGCAAACTTTGCAAAGACTATGTTTTGAAAAGGAGATAGCCCATGAAGAGGAATTTGAGTTCTTTCTTTTTTTTCGTAGTTGCAGTTTCTTTCTTTATTTTAACCACTTTCGCTTACGGCGGTGTTACCAGTTCGGGTGACGTAGATCCAGCCAATCCAAATCTTTGGACTCAACACACTGATGTCTATGTGGGAAAAACTACTGCAGGCTCTCTCTCAATTACTGATGGCGGAAGTGCAGCAAGTAATCATGGCTCTATTGGCGAATATTCTGGCTCTCAAGGTGATGTGATAGTTGATGGCGATGGTTCAAGTTGGGAGACTTCTGACTGGTTACGTGTAGGTAATTATGGCATCGGTTCTCTATCAATCACTAACGGTGGAAATGTTACAAGCGATTCTGGCCGCATCGGTTTCTATGCAGGTTCTCAAGGTAGTGTAGTAGTTGATGGTGTTGGTTCGAGTTGGAATAACTCAAGAGGTCTCACTGTCGGTAGAGATGACGCTGGTTCATTATCAATTACTAATGGTGGTGTTGTAACAAATGGCTCTGCCGTGATTGGTAATAATTCTGGTTCTGTTGGTAGTATAACAGTTGATGGAGTTGATTCAAGTTGGCAGACGGCTGGCTGGGTACGTGTTGGTAAGAACGGTATCGGCTCTCTCTCAATTACTAATGGCGGATACGTTAGTAGCAGTGATTCTGCCTATATTGGTTATGGAACTGGTTCTGGTAGTGCAACAGTTGATGGTGCTGGTTCAAGCTGGAAGAGTTATAGTAATCTTTATGTCGGCTATGGTTGCAACGGTTCTTTGTCAGTTACTAATGGTGGCAATGTTACAAGTCTTTATGGCTACATTGGCGACTCTTCTAGTTCTGTAGGTAGTGCAACAGTTGATGGTGCTGGTTCAAGTTGGAAAACCTACTATGGTATTTTTGTCGGAGATGAAGGCGAAGGTTCTCTCTCAATCACTAACGGCGGAAATATTACAAGTGATTCTGGCAACATTGGCAACTCTTCTGGTTCTGTAGGTAATGCAATAGTTGATGGCGAGACTTCAAGTTGGCAGAATACTGGCTGGTTAAGTGTTGGTAATGAAGGCAGTGGTTCTCTATCAATCATTAATGGCGGAGATGTTACAACTGCTTATACAGCTATTGGTTATAAGGCAGGTTCTCAAGGTAGTGCAATAGTTGATGGCGTCGGTTCAAGTTGTAAGATCTCTAGTGATCTTTATGTTGGTAGCCATGGCAGCGGTTCTCTCTCAATCACTAATGGTGGAAGTGTTACAAGTTATTCTGGCTATATTGGTGACTCTTCTGACTCTCAAGGCAATGCAGTAGTTGATGGTGTTGATTCAAGTTGGGAGATCTCTAGTGATCTTTATGTTGGTAACTATGGCAACGGTTCTCTATCAATCACTAATGGTGGAAATATTACAAGTGATTCTGGCGGTATTGGTTACAATTCTGGTTCCCAAGGTAGCGTAGTAGTTGATGGTGCTGGTTCAAGTTGGGAGATCTCTAGTGATCTTTATATTGGTAGATATGGCAACGGTTCTCTCTCAATCACTAACGGAGGAAATGTTACAAGTGATTCTGGCAGCATTGGTAGTCAGTCTGGTTCTGTAGGTAATGTAACAGTCGATGGTGTTGGTTCAAATTGGAAGGCCACTGACTGGCTAACCGTTGGCTATGAAGGCAGCGGTTCTCTCTCGATTACTAATGGCGGAAATGTTACAAGCAGTTTTAATTATATTGGTTGCTATTCTGGTTCTCAAGGCAGTGTGGTAGTTGATGGCGTTAATTCAAATTGGAAGGCCTCTGACCAGCTATCTGTCGGCTATGAAGGTAGCGGTTCTCTTTCAATCATTAATGGTGGCAATGTTACAAGTGATTATGGACATATTGCTTACCGTTCTGGTTCTGTAGGTAATGCAGTAGTTGATGGTGCTGGTTCAACTTGGGATAGCTCAGATCGTATTTATGTTGGTGATGAAGGTAGCGGTTCTCTATCAATTACTAATGGCGGAAACGTTACAAGCAGTTCTAGTATTATTGGTTACTATTCTGATTCCCAAGGCAGTGTAACAGTCGATGGTGTTGGTTCAAGTTGGGAGATTTCTAGATGGTTGCGTGTCGGCTATGATGGTAGCGGTTCTCTTTCAATCACTAATGGTGGATTGGTAACTGTGACTGGTGAAACAAGCGTAGGCACAGGCAGTGGTACTGGAATAATTGATTTTGGTGGAGGCACACTTACTACAAAATCTCTTTTAGCGGGAACAAAAGAGCTAAAAGGAACAGGAACTATAAATACAAATGGGTTTGTCGCAGATGTTGACTTAGTGTTTGACTCTACACATGGTTCCAATCAAACCTTTATAATGAACGATTCACCCGAGCAAAATATAACAATCAATCTGGATGCTAATGGCAGTGGTTTTTTAGGCATAGGTTACTTTAGTACTGGTTCTATGAGTGTAACAGAAGGCGCAAGAGTTGCTAGTACTTATGGATATATTGGTTACAATACAGATTCTCAAGGTAGTGTAACCGTTAATGGCGTTGGTTCAAGTTGGGAGAGTTCAGGTGATCTCAATATCGGTTACAGAGGCGAAGGTTCTCTCTCAATCACTAATGGCGGAAATGTTACAAGTGATCGTGGCAACATTGGCAAATCTTCTGGTTCTGTAGGTAGCGTAACAGTTGATGGCGTTGGTTCAAGCTGGAATAGCTCAGATCTTATTTATGTTGGTGATAGTGGCGAAGGTTCTCTCTCAATCACTAATGGTGGAAATGTTACAAGTGATTCTGGCTACATTGGTTACTCTTCTAGTTCTGTAGGTCGTGCAGTAGTTGATGGAGTAGGTTCAAGTTGGGAAAATTCAGGTGATCTTTTTGTCGGCTGCAAAGGCGAAGGTTCTCTCTCAATCACTAATGGTGGGAATGTTGCAAGTGATTCTGGTCGCATTGGTTACTATTCAGATTCTCAAAATAGTGCGGTAGTTGATGGTGTTGGTTCAAGTTGGAATATTTCAAGAGGTCTTACTGTTGGTAGAAAAGGCTCTGGTTCATTATCAATCACTAATGGTGGAACTGTTACAAGTGGTTCTGCCGTTATTGGCAATAATTATGGTTCTGTGGGTAGTGTAATAGTTGATGGCGTTGGTTCAAATTGGGAGACCTATGACTGGTTACGTGTTGGTAATAAAGGCAACGGCTCATTGTCAATCACTAATGGTGGAACTGTTACAAGTGATTCTGGCGGTATTGGTTACTATTCTGGTTCCCAAGGTAGCGTAGTAGTTGATGGTGTTGGCTCAAGTTGGCAGACCTCTGACTGGCTAGCTGTTGGCTATGAAGGCAACAGTTCTCTAGCAATCACTAATGGCGGAAATGTGACAAATGTCTCTGCCGTGATTGGTTCACGTACTGGTTCTGTAGGTAATGTAACAGTTGATGGTGTTGGTTCAAGCTGGGACAACTCAGGTCGTCTCAGTGTTGGTTCTAGTGGCGAAGGTTCTCTCTCAATCACTAATGGCGGAAATGTTACAAGTACTTCTGGCAATATTGGCAACCACTCTGGTTCTGTAGGTAATGTAATAGTTGATGGTGCTGGTTCAAGTTGGACCTCTAACTTCTTACGTATCAGCTATGATGGAAGTGGTTCTCTCTCAATTACTAATGGTGGAAATGTTACTGTGACTGGTGAAACAAGCGTAGGCACAGGCAGTGGTACTGGAATAATTGACTTTGGTGGAGGCACACTTACTACAAAATCTCTTTTAGCGGGAACAAAAGAGCTAAAAGGAATGGGAACTATAAATACAAACGGGCTTGTAGCAGATGTTGACTTAGTGTTTGACTCTACGCATGGCCTTAATCAAACCTTTGTAATGAATAATTCATCTGGGCAAAATATAACAATCAACCTAGGTGCTGATGGCAGTGGTCTCTTAGGCGCAGGCTACTCTGGCACAGGTTCTATGAGTATAACAGAAGGCGCAAGAGTCGCTAGTACTGGGGGTAATATTGGTTGCAAGACAGGTTCGCAAGGTAGTGTAACCGTTGATGGGGTTGGTTCAATTTGGGAAAATTCAGGTGGTCTTTATATCGGCGGTGGCTATTATGGTGAAGGTAGCGGTTCTTTATTAGTCACTAATAGCGGACATGCTGCAAATAGTTATAGCTACATTGGTTACTCTTCTAGTTCTGTAGGTCGTGCAGTAGTTGATGGAGTAGGTTCAAGTTGGGAGAATTCAGGTTCTCTCTATGTTGGCTATTATGGTAGCGGTTCTCTATCAATCACCAATGGTGGAAATGTTACAAGTGATTCTGGCCGCATTGGTTTCTATTCTGGTTCCCAAGGCAGTGTAATAGTTGATGGTGTTGGCTCAAGTTGGAATAACTCAAGAGGTCTCACTGTTGGTAGAGATGACGCGGGTTCTCTATCAATCACTAATGGCGGTATCGTAATTGTTGATGGAATTCTTAAGATAGATACTAATCTCAATGGAGGTTCTTTCGTTGAGATGTCCACTGGTGGTATGCTTGCTTTGAGTGGTGATGCAGATTCTTCTATTACCGAATTCCTTGCACTTGTTGATGGCAGTGATGATATTCGTTTTTGGGATGAATCAATCAACGACTGGAACAATATTATGAACGCTACTATCGGCGAGGATTTTACCCTTGAGTATATCTCTGATGTGAATGACGAGCTCTACGGACATACAGTTTTAACAGTTCCAGAACCGGTTACAATGATAATATTTGCTCTTGGTTGTTTGGGGATTAGAAGACGCAGGGGCCGCGCAGTTTAAATTTTATACAAAGCCAGCCCTTAAGCAGCGACTCGATTACTTTGGTTTTGGCATGAATATGGCGAATGGGATTGCTCCAAATCCGATTAAGGCGGATATTTTGTAAGTGTTGTCCAATCCAATCTTATCGCCAAGAAGACCAACTAGAAAGACTGTTGTAGATCCAGCGATAAAGCTGATTGTCATATATATGCCATTTATAAATGATGGCTTCTTGGATTTGATATCCTGCACTATCGCTAACAATATTGGGCTTGATGCAAATAGAAAAAAACCGGTTAGTATTAGTATTGGAATTGATGTTATACTATTGCTGTAGCAAAATAGAAGCATCAATATTGGGGTGGCTACGGCAGTTATAATTAGAGACTTCTTCCTACCGATGTGATCGGATATTGGCCCCATTACGAATACTCCTATAACTCCTGCAAGTTGCAAGAGAGATAGATATATTCCTCCTCTCCAGAGCCCTCCAGTTTCAAGGTGGAAGTATGTTGGCAGGAATGTTGTGAGCGAGGCTTTCATCAAACCTCTGAAGATGGATATTCCCAGCAAGAGGCTCAGGGTTGGCAAGGCCTCTCTAAGTGCGCTGCGCGGGCTAAAGTCTGTTTTCTCATGGTGAAACTCTTGTGATACATCAATATTGTGGAGCCGCCAAAAAAGCAGTGCTGTAGCTACTACACCAAAGACAATAAGGCGATATGTTCCAGCTAAGCCCCAAAATGATACAGCAGATAGAATTACTAACGGACCAATTGTTCTGGCCAATTCTCCACCAATCATATACCAACTCATAGCTTTGCCAATACGATTTCCAGCTACCTTTCTTGCCATAACTGGCGCTGGCACATGAAAACAGGCCGCACTTATTCCCATTGTAAAGAGCATCACCATGAGTATGAAATATGTTGGCGCAAGTCCAAGCAAACTCATAACAATTGATGTTGCTAGTGGTGAGAAGATGATGAAGTATCGCAGTTTAACTCTATCGGCTAGCAATCCAATAAATGGATTAAATAGTGATGGGAGCCTCTCTACTATCGATAGAAATCCCGCTGCCGAAAGAGACATGCCTAGCTTCTCTATAAGCATAGGTAGAATTGGTGCAAAGAATGAGGAATATACATCGTGAAGAAAATGCGCAAGGGAGATGAGCAGGACATTGCCAAATTGGAATTTGTTTTTCTTGTCTCTAGTTGTCACTTACATATCTCCACTTAATTTCCTTAAAAAAGAGCCTCCATAAAATGAAGGCTCTTGTATGTTGTATCCAACTTAGTCAATGAAGTTTATTTAGCCATTGTTTTCTTTACAGCAGCGATAACTGCATCGGTTGTGATGCCGAATTTCTCGAAGAGAACACCAGCAGGAGCAGAAGCACCAAAAGAGTGCATTCCAATAAACTCTCCATTGTCACCGATGTATTTATGCCAGCCCATTTCTACGCCAGCTTCAATAGCAACTCTTGCCTTAACGCTTGGAGGAAGGACTGAGTCTTTGTATTCTTGGTCTTGCTTTTCAAATAGCTCCCAAGAAGGCATACTTACAACTCTTGCCTTGATTCCATCTGCAAGCAACTCTTCACTAGCATAGATAGCAACCTCAACCTCTGAGCCAGTTGCCATTATGATAACGTCTGGATTCTCAACCTTGTTGAGGTTGTATGCGCCTTTATTTGTTAGTGAAGCAGGAGCATATCTTTCTTGGTCTAGAACTAGAAGCCCTTGACGAGTTAGGCACATTGCGACTGGTCCAGTTGCCTCTGTAAGTGCATACTTCCAAGCAGCCGCAGTTTCGTTTGCATCGGCAGGGCGGAAGGTTACTAGATTTGGAATTGCACGAAGAGAAGCAGCTGTTTCAACAGGTTGATGAGTTGGGCCATCTTCTCCAAGACCAATACTGTCGTGAGTTAAGACGAAAATAGTTTTGTAGTTGCTAAGTGCTGCAACTCTAATAGCGCCTCGCATGTAGTCACTAAATACCATGAAGGTTGCGTTGTATGCCTTTAGCATGCCACTAACAGCAATGCCGTTACAGATTGCTGCCATTCCATGCTCTCTGACACCAAAGCGTATGTATCGACCAATGAAGCTATTCTTCTGGAAGTCGATTGCTCCATCGAAATGTGTGTTATTTGATGGGGTAAGATCTGCAGACCCACCCATAACCATAGGAAGCTTTGGCATAAGGGCGTTGATTACCTTTCCAGAAGCAACTCTTGTTGCGACTGATGAGCCAGCCTCAAACTTAGGCATTTCTGCGTCAATATCTATTCCCAGCTCGCCTGCTTGCCATTGTTTGAATTGCTTTGCTAGTTCTGGGTATGCCTTTGCATACTCATCGAACATGGCATTCCAATCGGCTTCTAGCTTTGCGCCTTTCTCTACACAAGACATATTCTCTGCGACGTCACTATCTATCTGGAAACTCTTTGATGGATCCCATCCGAATTTCTCTTTCATTAGTTTGATTTCATCTTCGCCGAGAGGGGCACCATGAGCAGCGTGAGAGTCTTGGAGGTTTGGAGAACCAAAACCAATATGGCTTCTAAGCTTAATTATCGTAGGCTTATCGCTTTGAGCCTTTGCAGCTTCAATTGCTTCAGTTAGTGGCTCTTGAGCGTTTCCATCTCCATCAATTGTGATAACATTCCAGCCGTAAGCTTCAAATCTTTTGGCAACATCCTCTGTGAATGATAGACTTGTATCACCATCAATTGTGATGTGGTTGTCGTCGTATATAACGATTAGATTGTCAAGACCAAGGTGACCAGCAAGAGAACATGCTTCTGATGCAACACCTTCCTGAAGACAGCCATCGCCTGCTATTGTGAATACGTTGTAATCTATTACGTTGAAGTTATCGCGGTTGTAGTAGGCGCCGAGATATTTTGACGCGATAGCAAGTCCAACAGCATTAGAGATACCCTGACCAAGCGGGCCAGTTGTGGCTTCAACACCAACGGTGTGGCCGTATTCTGGATGGCCAGGAGTTTTGCTACCCCATTGACGGAAATTCTTAAGCTCCTCGAGTGGCAAATCGTATCCAGTTAAGTGAAGCATTGAATATAGAAGCATTGAGCCATGTCCTGCAGAGAGGATGAATCTGTCTCTGTTGATCCAAGCAGGGTTTTTAGGGTTGTGTCTCATTTCTTTAACCCATAGCTTGAATGCTGTGGCTGCCATCCCCATAGGCATACCAGGGTGTCCTGATTTTGCCGCCTGTACACCCTCCACAGCTAGGAATCTAATTGTCTCTATGCATTTTTGCTCTAGTGGCGTATAAGCTCCAGAATTGCTAGACATAAGTTACTCCTGAAATAGTAATTATCTTTCTTTTGGTTATTTTATATGAAAGGAAATCCTTAGAGATCTCCAGAGGCAGTAAGATACTTCCTTTATGCGTTTTTATCAAGGAAAATGGTATTATTTGCACTAGTTAATGGCGGCGATTGTATTCTAATCAAGCCTGATGGATTTGATACAGGTAATTTACCAGTATCAGTGTTTCCTCAATCTGTATTAGCTAATCGATTATTATTTGCAATCTCGAGTAAAGCTGATATTATTTGCGATTAAAGAATTTTAAAAGACGTATGGAGATGATCAAGTGGATAGTCAAATGACGGTAGAACTACTCGCAATATCACCAGAAGCAGAAAAGATAATTGAGCAAGCTGGTAGAACTTGCTATATGAGTTTTGAGAGAATCGGTGCCAATAGCGCTAGCGAGTTTATTCAGAGGTTAATCAAAATGGGACACGATTCTCCACTTGAGCACGCCTGCGCAACGTTTAGAATTAAGGGTTGTTCCCGTGCAATGACACATCAACTTGTACGACACAGGTTAATGAGCGTCTCTCAGCAATCTCAGCGTTATGTGAGCGAAGAACAGTTTTCTTATGTTGTTCCAGAGAAAATTCCACAGCAATACCTAGAGGACTACCACAACGACATGAGAACAATCCAAGCTATGTACGTTAAGTGGCAAGAGAGGGGACTCAAAAGAGAGGATGCGCGGTTTGTGTTGCCTAATGCGTGCTGTTCTGAGATTGTTGTAACAGCAAATTTCCGTGAGTGGAGACATATCATAAAGCTTAGAGCAAGTAAGAAAGCACAGTGGGAGATTAGAAACTTCGCTAACACTGTACTAGAGATTCTCAAAGAGAAGGCGCCTGCTTGTTTTTCAGATTTAAGCCCAGAGTAATCTACATAGAGATGTGTTGAGTAATAAGGGGCGTTAGCCCTCTATCTCAAGTATTATAGCGGTGATATCGTCAAAATCTTGAGCTGTCTCGTCCTTTTCGTTTATCATATCTTCTATTGTTTCACGCATTAGTGCAGAGTCATTGAAACATGCCGAAGTGAATTCGTGTGAGAAGTCTATCTCTCCAGAATCTCTACATTTGCCTATAATCTCTTCCATTCCGTCGGAGTATATTAAGAGTTTGTCTCCTGCATTTAGTTTGAAAGTTTGTGTAGTAAAGTGGGTGTTTTGAAATACACCGAGCAGAGAGCCTCTTGACTCTATGTTCGTTAGGCTCTTATCTTGAGAAGCTATTAAAATAGGGTATGGGTGTCCTGCGCGAGCTGTTTTTAGAACCATTGTCTCTGTATTTAACAAGCAATATACAGCCGTGGCAAATATTGCATCTGTAAAGCCTTTAGCCACCATCTTGCTATTGAGAAGAGAGAGTACTTTGTCAGGGGCAAATATCTCATAGCTGTTGCCCTTTGTCTCACGCATTTCAATTGCCTGTTTGATAAATATTGTGAGCAAAGCTGCCGGTACTGAATGTCCAACTGCATCTGCTATGTAAAACCCTATGTGTTTCTCGTCAAGACGACGGATATCATAGATGTCGCCTGAAATAGAATCGGCAGGAAAATATATCGTTTCAAAGTTGATGCCGTCTATGTTCGGTAGTTCTTTGGGCAGAAAGTCTCTCTGCACAGTAGCTACCATTTCCAATTGATTTCTAGCCTCCTCGTTTACCTTTTGACTAAAGGGGCTTAGCGTTTGTTTGTCCAACATTGCTATCCTCAAAAAACTTTAATCAACCACTATACACATAGTTTCGGCAATGACTTGACGTGTCTTAACTGGACTTTTAGCAAGAAAAATCTGAATTAATCATCGATAAATGCAACTTAAAGTGTTTCAATGGTCGATATGTATGAGGTTAGAATTTGAAATGTACTAAATATGGGAGATGATAAATGGAGTCAGCTGCCTTCGCTTACGAACCGTCTGAAATAGTTTATATTGCAATTGTGCTATTAGTTATTCTGGTCGTCTTGATTGGCTTGACTATAAAATTTCTTTTGTGGGTGAAGATATTGTCTAAGGCTGGTTTTAGCAAGTGGTTCGCATTGGTTTTGTGCGTTCCATTTGGAACATTTATCGTTATGTTTATACTTGCCTTTAGCGATTGGCCAGCTATTGAAAAAGCAAAGCATGTTGCCAATACATCAGATAAGCCTGAGATTAGTTCCTAAATATTGCAGAGCCAATACGCAGATGGGTCGCTCCTTCTTCGATTGCTATCTCATAGTCGTTGCTCATGCCCATGCTGAGATATCTAAAGCTAGACTCGTGAAATTCTAAGTCGCTAATATCATCAAATATTTCTTTGGCTCTTCTAAATGTGCTTCTTATAACATCTTGGTTGTCTGTGAGTGGTGCCATTGTCATCATACCGATTAGTTGTAAGTGTGGCATAGTACAGATTTGCTCGGCTAGATATGTAGCTGCGCCGACTGGAACTCCAAATTTTTGAGTCTCACCAGAGCAATTTACTTGGAGATATACTTTTGGTTTCATCTGTAGTTTGCCTGCAGCAGTATTAATCTCTTCTGCCAACCTAAGTGTATCTAGAGAATGTATAGAACTCACCATAGGCAGAATCTGCTTGACCTTATTTCTCTGGAGATGACCAATCATATGCCAGTTTATGCGGCTAGGCAGAGTCGGGTTGATTTCTTCTGCGTTGTTCTCTAATACAAACTTAGCGACTTCTTGAGAGACCTGTTTTAGATGTTGAATTCTATTTTCGCCAAAATTGCTATAGCCTAGCTTCACTACTTCGCAAATCTCTTCTACGGTAGCGGTCTTGGTGACTATAATCATATTAACAGATTCTCTAGATCGCCCAGCTCTTTTACAGGCGTTTTCAATCTTCTCTTCGACAATCTTTAGATTTTCAGCAATATTTGACATACTAGTATCAAGTCCTAATTAAGGAAGGAATTTCTTCGTATTCGCAAGTTTCTCTGGTAGATACTCATTAACAACAAAATCAAGACCGTGTTTGGCAAAAGCCTGTTGCTCAACACGAACTCCCATCTTTAACATTTGGTTAATTGCGGCTTGCCATCTCTTGTGGTATTTCACGAAAGGATCATTTTTGAGGGCATCCTTGGCTCTTTTAATATCCACCTCTTTTAATGGGTGGGTTGGAAGCTTGTAATCAATGACATCTTGAGGAGTTACGCCAAGAAAGCTTGCTTTTGGTACGCAAAAATACTTGTTCATATGCGCAGCATTACCAGAACCTACCTTAAGCGTGCGGTAAATATTGAAGTATCCATACGGGTCGCCATCAACAAATGCGTACACAGGAATCTTAAGGCTATCAGAGAGTCTTCTTATAAATCGCCTGCACGCTCTTGTAGGAACGCCACCCATACTAACTAGGATACAGTTATTTTTGTCCCAGAAATCGTACTTTACAAGCCTTTGAAACATACCAGCAGTTTCAATCGCTAGAATGTATTTTGCTTTGCTCTGAAATTCCAAGCCCTCAACATCAACAGGGATAGAATAGGCACCAGAACCAAATTTAGTGCAGTCAATCCTTAGTTTGTTTCCCTTGCCATCTTTGTCGATTACGATTAGATGACCTGCAATATCGCCACCCTTTTCTTCAGGTACAAACTTCAGCTGTTCACGATTGATTCCAAATGTCGCTTCGACATCATCCATAATCGTGTCTGATTCGGTTTGTTCTGCAAAGCCAGCTTTACCCCAGTTCTTTGATATGTAGTACGCCTCCCTTTTGGTTGCCATATCGTCCGTGTCGATAAGCTCTTTGGAGAGTGCCATCATCTTGAGTGTTTGCGCAAACGTCTTTACCGTACTGACAGTTAATGTACGGAGTTTGTTTTTGCCAAGCATTTCGAAGTAACCCTTTTTCTCGTGATATTTCACGTTACTCAAAGAGCGAATAGGAGTGGTCATTGTCGGCTTTTGTGATTTTAGTATCTTGTTGTGAATGCTTCTTGCCGACTCTTCAAGTTTTTTTGAAACTTCCGTATCTTTAACAACCATCTCTATCTCCGAGAATCGAGTAGGGTAGATTTAATAAATATTTTAAGTATGGATTAGTGTGAGAGTTTTTTTGACTTCACATCCATGTGCAATCCACGATATATTAGACAAAAATATGAAGATTGGCAAGTAGCATTTTCGTCTAAGTTATATCTATATCTAGCTTAGCTGATAGCGTGTATATGCATTATTACTTTGCGAGATCTTGGCCCGTCAAACTCACAAAAATAAATGCCTTGCCATACACCCAAAACGAGTTCGCCGTCACTTATAAGAATACTCTCAGATGCACCAACTAACGAGCTTTTTACATGTGAATCGGAATTTCCTTCACAGTGCTTATAGCCATCTGCATTTTTGGGAAAGACTCTTCTAAGTGTTAAAAGAATGTCATCTTGGACGTCTGGATCTGCGTTTTCGTTAATTGTTATAGCGGCAGTGGTATGTGGGCAAAATATGTGTACATGTCCATCTTTAACATTATGCGCACTTACAAATCGCTTAACTTCTTGAGAGATATCAATCATCTCGCAGTGGCGACTTGAACTTACACTTATTGTCTTTTTAAACACTTGCATAGTTAATTCCAAAATCTATTACATCTGCTTAGGAACTTTTATTCTCAGGATTGTCTCAAGCCCGTGTAAGAGAGTCTTTGCAGTTAGTTTGCATAGCAAAAGTCTTGTTGGCCTACTATTTTTATCTGCGATTAGAACAGGGCAGTTGGTGTAGAAGCTGCTAAACTTTTGAGCTAACTCGTATAGATAGTTCGTTAGATAGTTTGGCCTATAATCTACGGCAGCTGTCTTTATGGCTTCGCTGTATTTTAGAAGTTGTTTAGCAAGATCCTTCTCATAGGTTTCAAGCAGATTAACCTTTTTGATAGAATCAATCTCAGCTTTTACATCAATACCTTTTTCTTTAGCCTTCTGCTCAATAGAGTTAACTCTAGCGCAGGCGTACTGCATATATGGTGCAGTGTTGCCATCCATTGCCAGCATCTTGTCGAAGCTGAATACATAATCGGTTGTTCTGTTGTTTGAGTAATCTGAGTATTTAACTGCGCCAATACCTACATATTCAGCGATAAGATTTTTTTCTTCTTCACCTAGCTGAGGGTTTTTAGTTTCTACGACGCTACGGGCCTTATCAACTGCTTCGTTTAATAAATCTTTGAGTTTTACATTCTCGCCGCTACGAGTTTTGAAAGGTTTTCCGTCGTCGCCAAGCATCGTGCCAAAGGTGACATGTGCAAGTTTGGTTGATTCTTTTGCAATGCCAGCATCTTTTGAGACGGCAAAGAGCATCTTAAAGTGGAGCATTTGCCTTGCATCAGTAACGTAGATAATTCTATCTGCGCCGAGTTTTTCAACCCTATATTTCATCGCAGCTAGATCAGTTGTTGCATAAAGAAACGCAGAATCTGATTTTTGTATTATAAACGGTAGAGGCTTGCCTTCTTTATTTTTAAATCCATCAGGAAAGACACAGACTGCTCCATCTGAGATAACTGCCTTCCCAGAAGCCTTTAGTTGGTCAACTATTTCTTGAAGACTATCTTTATATGCGCTTTCTCCGCATTCATCTTCTTGAGAGAGGCTAACGTTTAATCTCTTGTATATTTCGCTATAGTGCTTGCGCGATTCATCGACTATTGCTTGCCAGTCTTTTTTCCAATACTCGTCACCGCTATGCAAACCTGCGATAGCTGCACGGGCTGTTTTTGCGAACTCCTCATCGCTGTCGTAAAGCTCTTTTGCCTCTTTGTAGAATGCTTCAAGGTCTGAGAGGTTTACCTGAGAGTCTTGATTTAAACCATCTTGCGATCTCTTTCTCTCGTACAACGCGCAGAGCATTCCAAACTGCGTGCCCCAGTCTCCAATATGGTTTTGACGGATTACATCATGACCAAGAAAACTATACAACTCGCTAATGCAATCACCAATTATCGTGCTGCGCAGATGTCCGACGTGCATCTCTTTTGCAATGTTGGGACCAGAGTAATCTACAACGATTTTTTCTTTATCTTCAACTTCGTCTATGGCAAGTCTTCCAGATTCATCAGAATTAATCTTTAAAAGTGAATCGGAAAGGTAATCTTCGCTAATCCTTAGATTGATAAAGCCAGCACCTGCAATCTCAACAGACTCACAAATATCTGAGACATCGAGGGCTTCAACAACCTCAGCGGCAAGCTCTCTTGGATTTTTGCCGAGCTTCTTTGCGAGCCCCATAACTCCGTTTGCCTGATAATCACCAAACTTTGGATTTGCCGAAGCTCGCACATGTGCGGGTTGTTTTTCCTCTAAGTTGCAGACACTGCTTAGTGCCTGCGAGACTCTATCTTCCAGAATTTCGATAATAGGTTTCATTACTGCTTTGATTCCTCGTCTTCAAGTTCAAGTTTTTCTCCATCTCCCCACAACATTTCGAGGTCGTAGAACTCGCGATATTCTTGGTCAAAGAGATGAACAACCACCGTTACAAAGTCTAATAGGATCCACCTTGCTTCATCGTATCCAGCTTGACCAAATAGAGGCAAGCCCATCTTTTTTGCTTCTACTGTTATCTCGTCTGCGATGGTGCGCAATTGGCGACCGCTTGTTCCGGTGGCAATTACAAAGAAGTCAGTAGCGGGGCTTTTTCCCATCAAGTCCATTGCAACAATATCAGAGCCATTCCTATCTCTAGCGATATTGGCTGCGACTAGGGCTAGTTCTTTTGCCTGTTGTTTCTGTTTTTTAATTTTGCTATCAATCATTTCTCAATTCTTCTTAAAAAAACGGGGTTGCCTGACAACCAGACAACCCCGATAGGATACCGTTTGATGCTCAGCAAGTCAACTACTGACTTACTTCAAGTGCAAGAAGTCTGTTATTGCTGGTCCAAACTTGACTACAACACCACTAAACACAACAGAAACCATTGTCATGAGCTTGATAAGGATGTTCAAGCTAGGTCCAGATGTGTCTTTGAATGGATCGCCGACTGTATCGCCAACAACCGCTGCCTTGTGAGTGTCAGAGCCTTTGCCACCAAAAGCACCTTTCTCAATGTACTTCTTAGCGTTGTCCCAAGCACCACCAGCGTTATTTAATGTAATAGCCAAAACAAATCCAGCTGTAAGACCACCAGCAAGAAGACCTAGAACGCCAGCTACTCCTAGCAGCAGTCCTGTAAGAACTGGAACAATGATAGCTAGAAGAGAAGGAACAACCATCTCTTTTTGAGCTCCAACTGTTGAGATTGCTACACAACGAGCGTAGTCTGGGGTTCCACTTCCATCAAGGATGCCCTTGATTTCACGGAACTGACGACGAACTTCGTTAACCATTGACCCCGCAGCGCGACCAACAGCCTTCATAGTCATAGCACAGAATACAAATGCCATCATCGCACCAATAAATAATCCGCAGATAAGCTTTGGATTCATAATTGTCATATCGTAGGCTTGTACGAAATCACTAACAGATGCTGTTTGTGCTGAGATTGTGTTTGGAATACTACCGTCTTTAGAGAATAAAATATCTCCGACTTGATAAATCTTATCAGGTGCGTTCTCTGCAAGTTTTCCAACCCAAGCGCGGACTTCACCGATATAAGCAGCTAAAAGCGCCATAGCAGTTAGAGCTGCAGAACCAATAGCAAAGCCTTTACCAGTTGCGGCTGTTGTATTTCCAAGCGAGTCAAGAGCGTCAGTTCTTTCGCGAACTTCTTTGCCAAGACCACTCATTTCAGCGTTACCACCAGCATTATCAGCGATAGGGCCGTAGGCATCAGTTGCTAATGTGATACCAAGTGTTGAGAGCATACCAACAGCGGCAAAACCGATTCCGTATAGACCCATACTCATATTTTCGAATCCACCGGCAAAACCAAATGCACAGAGAATTCCAATAACGATAACAACAACAGGAAGACCTGATGAGTACATACCAGTAGCCATACCATCGATGATTGTTGTAGCTGGCCCCATCTGAGCTTGGGCTGCAATACCCTTAGTTGGCTTGTATTCGTCAGATGTGTAGTATTCTGTAATCTGACCAATAAGCACACCAGCGATTAGACCAGTTACTACTGCGTAGAATACACCCCATGTAATCCAGCCCAAGTGAGCCAATATAACAAGTGCGATGAGGATTAATATAGAGCTTCCAAGTGTACCGATTAGAAGTGATTTTAGAAGGTTTTTCTGAGTAGCACCTTCTTTACACTTAACCATAAAGATACCAATAATGCTGAGAATTGTACCGATACCGGCAATAAGCATTGGGCTCATTACAGCGTTTAAGTGGTTCATGCCTTTTGGCATAGCTTCTAGAGGGATTGCTGCACCAAGAGCAGCAGTTGCTAGGATAGAGCCGCAATAGCTCTCGTAGAGGTCTGCACCCATACCAGCAACATCACCAACGTTGTCACCAACGTTGTCAGCGATTGTTGCAGGGTTACGTGGGTCATCTTCAGGGATGCCAGCTTCAACCTTACCAACAAGGTCTGCTCCAACGTCAGCTGCTTTAGTATAGATACCGCCACCAACACGAGCGAATAGAGCCTGAGTTGAAGCACCCATACCGAAAGTAATCATTGTTGTTGTGATTTCAACGAGTTTATGATGCTCATTCAAACCAGCTGGAACAAGTTGGAAACCCAATATGCTGTAGCCTTTAGTTACGCCATCTTGCATAACAAAGAACACCTTATCAAGCAAGATGTACCAAAGTGAAATATCTAAAAGGCCAAAACCAACCACTACGAGTCCCATTACCGCACCAGAGCGGAATGCAACCTGTAAGCCTCGGTTTAATCCCTCGCTTGCGCCTTGTGCAGTTCTAGCAGAAGCGTTTGTTGCAGTTTTCATTCCGAGGAAACCGCAGAGACCGCTGAAGAATCCTCCGGTCAAGAATGCGACAGGCACAAATGGATTCTGTGCACCAAAATATGATAGGGCAGCGAAGATTGCTAAAAGAACAATGAAAACTACCGTTACAACTCTATACTGGCTGTATAGATATGCATATGCACCCTCGCGGACGTGACCGGCGATGGTGATCATAGTTTCATTACCCTCAGATGCACTCATCATCTTTTTGTAAAAATAAAACGCAAAGATCAAAGCTAATACTGATGCTCCAACGCAAGCAAGTGGAACCCAAGATAGCCCTGCGGCTTTTTGTACTCCATCACCAGCTAAAGCAACTGACCCAGGTGCTAACGTAGCTAGTAAAAGAGCTTTCTTAAGTAACGAATTCAATGGCAACTCCTTCTTTTAAGACAGGTTAATATTACTGTTCTTTTATTTTGACGCAAAAACGTCCATAGTCTAAGGATAATGAGTAATTTTTCAAGCTCAAACGATATAAAAAAAGCTTAATATTGCAAATTAGGCGCTTACTCAGGTGTGATAGTCGGCGTTAATCGTTATATATCCGTGACTTAGGTCGCATCCATAGCAGAAGTCGCTTTTTTTGCCAATACCCAAATCTATTGTTATTGTATGCTCTTTTTGCTCGAGAACTCTTTGGGCAGCGTCCCTATCGAAGTTTACGGGAGTGCCATTTCTAAAGACGGCAATGTTGTCTAGTTTGCAACTTAGTTTGTCGGGATTTAGCTCCACCCCGCAAGAACCAACTGCGCAGATTATCCTTCCCCAGTTAGGATCTGAGCCATTGACGGCGCATTTGACCAAATCATAATCAGCGACAGCTCTGGCAGCCTTTTCTGCATCAGTTTGAGTCTTTGCACCCTTTACAAGAACTTTAAACATCTTGGTTGCACCCTCAGCGTCTAGTGCCATCTCTCTTGCTAAGCTATTACATATTGCACATAGTGCCTTTTCAAACTTCTTGTAGTTAGCATCCTGTGATTTAATAATCTTATTTCCTGCCATAGAGCTTGTTAAAATCAATGCTGTATCGTTGGTGCTTTGGTGTCCATCGACGGTGAGTTTGTTAAGGCTTTCGCCTATGGCGCGTGATATTGCTTTTTGTAGAAGTGGTTTTGAGATGTTAACATCTGTTGTCAAAAAGCAAAGGGTAGTGGCCATATTTGGGCCAATCATCCCCGCACCTTTACTTGTCCCAGCTATGGTAACTCTCTTATTGCCAATCTTGAATTCTGTAGCGGCTTGTTTAACCTTGGTATCCGTAGTTAAAATTGATTGAGCAAAGTCAAAACCACTCTTTTCATCTGCGCCGAGAGTTTCTGCGGCATTGGTAATGCCACTTAATACCTTGGATATTGGAAGTTTCTCGCCTATGATACCAGTTGATGCAATCAATACAGAGTGTGGGTCGGATTCAATTTCACTTGCCACCGTTTTACACATTGCAATAGCATCTTTGATTCCCTGCTTACCTGTGCAGGTATTTGCGTTTCCAGAGTTTACAACAACCGCCTCAATTGAGCGGCTCTTTATATGCTCTTTGCAGATAACAACCGAAGCAGAGACAATCTTGTTTGTCGTAAACACTCCGGCAGCCTTTGCGCCGGTAGGGCAAACTATTAACCCTAGGTCATGTTGTTTGCTTGCTTTAATTCCGCATTTAACTCCAGCGGCCAAAAAACCTTTTGGTGAAGTTAGAGTTTGATTCATATATTTGTATCCTCAATATTGTTTTTGCGTAGAAAAACCGTTTTAATTAGGCTCTTTCTCTGTTACTAAGTATGCCTGCCATAGCTAAGTCTCTGTATGGTCCAGATGCGTCGTAGAAGTCTTTGCTAAGATCCACTTCATTTACAATAAAACCAGCAGTTTCCGGCTCTATACTATCTAGGATATAGCCGTCTGGTTGTATAAAACAGCTTGAATAGGGGCTTATTGGCGCAGAAGAATTTGTCATACTCACCCAAAAATAGTTTGTCGCAGCTCTACACTGCATAGTTTGCTGCATGATATGGGTATGCACGCTTGGTTTTGTCTGCCTTGCATTGTAGAAGGATTGAAATATACAATCGACACCAAGCTTTTTGAGCTCACGATATAACTCCGGAAACCGCAAATCATAGCAGATTAATAGACTGCATTTAACCCCATTAATCTCAAATACTGTAAAATGCTCACCCGGAGTGTAGTATTCTATTCCAGCTGGAGTACAAAATCTCTTATCGTATCTATCAACGATTTCTCCCTCAGGACTGATTAGGTAGAGGCTATTAAACGGCTTATCTTGGTTTTTTTCGAGATGATTACTTCCTAGAACTACCCAAATTCCAAGTTCTCCGGCGAGCTTTTTAATTCTGTTTAGATTTGAGGCGAGCGCATGCCAGTTGTAGTTTTCAAAAGTAAAGAAATCAACACTTGCATATCCGCTAAGGGCGCATTCAGAGAAATGCGCGACGGTGGCACCAGCTTCTTTTGCCTTGGTCATCAGATTAGTAATCCACTGAGCATTCTCTAGAATACTCTCGCTGACATCGAACTGGCAGGTTGCAATTTTTAGCACGCCTTGTTTAGCCACTGCTTTTTCTCCCTATTTAATCCCATCTCTAGGCACAAATGCCTTATAAAAGTCCAAGCGTCTCCTCTAGGCCAAACATAATATTCATATTCTGTATTGCCTGAGAACTTGCGCCCTTGCCCATGTTGTCTATTGCAGAGAAGAGAACAATTCTACCTTTAACGATTGCTGGCATGATATGGCAATAGTTTGTATAGGCGACATTCTTGACTGAAGGTGGTTCTGCCACAATCTTCACAAATGGCTCGTCTTTGTAAAACTCATGGTATAGCTCTACAAGCGCATCGCCAGAGATATCTTTTGACATATCGCAATAAATACTAGAGAGAATACCTCTGTCGTATGGGCCGATATGTGGCTGGAATAGAACTTTGGCATCTTGCTTTCCAGAAATATCATTTACGAGCTGTTGCATCTCTGGTGTATGTCTGTGTGAGCCGATTGCGTAGCTGCGCAGATTCTCGTTCATATTTGGATGATGCATTCCATCTGCAAGTTTCTTGCCAGCTCCAGTTGTGCCGCTCACCGAATTTACTATTATGGTTTCTGTGTTTATTAATCCAGCCTTTACTGCCGGTGCGAGCGCAAGAGTCGAGGATGTAGGGAAGCAACCTGGATTTGCCACGAGCTGGGCATTCTTAATCTTCTCACGGTTTAGCTCAGGCAAGCCATATACAGCCTTTGCAATATTGTCAATATCAGTATGTTTGACGTAAAATTCTTCATACACAGCGATATCTTTAAGCCTGTAATCAGCGCTAAAATCAACTACCTTTAGCCCAAGAGCAAGCATCTTAGGTACAAACTCCATAGAGACTTTATGGGGTAAACAACAGAGGGCTACGTCTGCGCATTCGGCTAGCTTGTCGAAATCAAGGGGTTCTATGTCTAACTCGCATCTACCGGTAAGTTGCGGATGTACGCTTGCTAGCGAAAGCGTCTCTTTGCGTGATGCGCTTAGATATGTAAGTTTCGCTTCGCTATGGCGCAAAAGCAAATTGATAGATTCGCTACCCGTATAGCCAGTAGCGCCGATTATTGCAACACGTATCATATAATAATCCTTTTTGAAAGAATCAGTTCTGTTTAGGTGAGCCAAAAAAAATGGCCACCAAAATAAATCTTGGCGGCCATTGTAACATCTGTAACAGATAAATTCCAGATTAACGTTTTGAGAACTGGAACCTTCTTCTTGCACCTCTTTGACCAGGTTTTTTACGCTCTTTCATTCTACCGTCACGAGTCATCATATTTGCCGCACGAAGTGGAGCAAGGAAAGACTCGTCAAAGTTAGTAAGAGCTCTAGCGATACCAAGCAGAGAAGCACCAGCTTGTCCTGTAGTGCCACCACCTTTAACATTGATGAATACATCAAACCTATCTTTAGCATCGCAAGCTACAAGTGGAGATATGACTGCATCTTGGTCTTGTGGAAGACGGAAATAGTCTTTAAGCTCTTTCTTGTTTATTAACAGTTTGCCGCTACCAGGTTTGATTCTAACGCGTGCAACAGAACTTTTACGTCTGCCAACGCCCCAGATAAAACCGCCTGCATCGGGAGTCTGTTTTTTTGTTTTAGCTTGCGGTACAGCTGTAACGGTTGAAGATACTGCCGCTGCTACGCTTGCATCAATAAGTGGGCTGTTTGCTTCTGTATCTGCCATTTATTCACTACCTTATATTTATATTTCCATCTTTTCTGGTTGTTGAGCGATGTGATTGTGATCCGCTCCTGCATAAACTTTGAGCTTCTTGAGCATTGCTCTACCAAGCTTAGTCTTAGGAAGCATTCTCTTGACCGCCAATTCTACAATGCGCTCAGGATGTTTTTCCATCATTGTGTTATAAGAAACGATTTTACGACCACTTGGATAGTGGGTGTAGTAATCGTAGAACTTGTAGTCAGACTTAGTGCCTGAAACTTTAACTTTAGAGGCGTTAACTACAACCACATAATCACCAGTATCAACATGTGGTGTGTATGTAGGTTTGTGTTTACCCATAAGCACGGTCGCTACTTTAGATGCTAGCCTACCTAAAATAGCATCTTCTGCGTCAACTAGAAGCCACTTTGGGTCAACCAACTCTTTGTTCGCCATGAAACTCTTCATTATAGACATACTCCTGTCGGTAATTTTCTTTCATACATAAAGTGCCACATTATAGCACCGCCTTTTTGCATGTCAAGACACAATTTTAGCTATTTTTGAGAATGTTTTTTGTTAAATCCAATCTAACAATCTCTCGGCACTGGCTAGGCTACTTGAATTGCTTGATAATAGGCTTTAGGACTTCTGCGTCCTTGATCAATGAAGATTCCCTCTCCTTTTTAGCTATAAATTTATTAAAACAGCGAATAGGGTATAGATCTAGCTAAAAAGCGGACTTTTTAAATAACGGTGAATGGTTCGCTCAACATATTGCCCCAAATACTATTAACTACTAATTTTCACAAAATTAGTAGTTAAGTGCTTGATTTCTTGAAATTAAGTGTTCTAATACTATTTACTACTAATATTTCTTTTTTAGTATATTCGTATTTTACGTAAGGAGAGATGTAATGAGAATTCCCCAAAAGCCTCCTGTGAAGAGAGATATCTGTGAAATGCTTAAGTCGGAAGAACGATCTTTATGGATAGAAATCCTTACTCGTAGAACCGAACCCACAGTTGACGGAAAATATATTCACTGGGACAAATTGCGTTACTATACTACACCAAAGAGGCTAAATCATGAGCAATGGTGGTATTGCATAAAATCTGCAAGGGAAAAATTATATAAAATGCTGCCATTTTATGATAAAGATGGACATGGCTTTAAGTTTGCAATTACCGATTATATTCAGGAGCATTTGCACAAAACTGATAAAGGTTCTGCAGGAGAAATTCTTTCTAGCAATCAGGAAATCAATAGTAGCGATAGAGATCGATATTGCATCAGTTCGCTTATACAGGAGGCGATTACTTCGAGTCAACTTGAAGGAGCAGCTACAACTAGGAAGGTTGCCAAAGATATGCTTAGGTCAGGCAGGGCTCCCAAAGATAAGCATGAGCAAATGATTCTCAATAATTTCAAAACAATGAAACGTATTCAAGAGCTTAAAAACGAACCTCTCACTCCCGAAATTGTTTTTAAAATACACCGAATTGTAACTGATGGTACATTAGACGATCCCGATAATGCAGGTTGCTTTCGTTCAGATAGCGATAATGTCAGAATTGAGGATCAATATAATACAGTCCTCCATGATCCTCCAAGCGCAGAAAGTTTGCCCAGAAGGCTTGATTTGCTTTGTGAATTCGCTAATGGAGGGGGATGCGATTATTTTATTCACCCTGTTATCAGGGCGATTATTATCCATTTTTGGTTAGCTTACGACCATCCATTTGTGGACGGTAATGGACGGACTGCTAGGGCTTTATTTTATTGGGCAATGCTGAAGCAGGGGTATTGGTTATTTGAATATATCTCAATATCCCAAATTTTATTAAACGCTCCAGTAAAATATGCAAGAGCCTTTTTGTACACTGAGACAGATGATAACGACTTGACCTATTTTATAATCTACCATCTTGATGTTATCGATAAGGCAGTGTCTCAATTACATGACTATATAGATAGAAAGTCAGCAGAGCTGGAACGGCTTGGTGGTCAACTTGAGCAAATGCAGTATTTAAATCATAGACAGCAAGCTTTGTTGAGTCATGCCTTGAGGCATCCATATCATAGATATACTGTTAGATCGCACAAAACCAGTCATGGGATTGTGTATGAAACTGCCCGGCGTGATTTGTGGGATTTAGAAAATAGAGAGTTTCTGACTGCTTTTAAAGTAGGTAAAGCGTGGAATTTCAAGCCGGTTGATAATCTAGGAAACAAATTATCAGCTACTGATGGACATTCAAATACTACTAACTACTAATTTCTGCAAAATTAGTAGTTGTTCTTTTTCTTACGTAGCCTTTTCTGGTAGTAAGTGATAAAAACTGCGTTTTTATGGTTTTAAGGGAACTTATCGCTCGTTTATGTCGATGAATCAATAATGAATAATGTTTGTTGATATGGAAAAACAGCAGATGAAAACGATTACCCTTATAATTTTACCTCTTACATGTTGCAGTATGGCTCTTGCTGAAAATATTGATCCCTACTCTACTCGAGAGCAATATGCTTGGAGTGAGAACTGTGGTTGGCTAAAAGCCCAGTGGTGCGATGTGCATGTTAGCTCTTCCAAGGTTGAAGGGTTTCTATGGGCTGAGAATATTGACTGGATAAATCTCTCTCCAGCTAATTACGGTGGAGTCCTAAACGATGGCGCAGGCAATCTAAGCGGTTATGCTTGGGGCGAGAATATTGGTTGGATTAGATTTGCCAGTGGAAACACCTCTACAGTGCGCACATGTATGGTTGGCCTTGAAGATTTAAACAATCTAGCCGAGTACTGGCTAACCTCAAACCCTGCAGCCGATCTAGATTCTTCTGGCAACGTAGATAACCGAGATCTTGGAGTCTTCTCTAGTTACTGGTTTGATTATTGCCCTGACAACTGGCAGCTAAAATAGAAAAAACTTACGTATGGATTTTAAAAAAAGCTGCATCCTGTACAGGATGCAGCTTTTAAATATTTTCTAATTATGCATATGCTTCTTCATCGTGAATAGAACTGTCCAGTCCTATTTCTTCTTCTTCTTTTGTAACCCTTACACGGGTTATTTTATTTATAAGCCATAACATGATATATGTAAAAGCAAAAGCATAGATGGCAGCTATTACAGATATGAAAACCTGTTTAAAGAAGAATGATGTACCACCCAATATCAGACCATCTGCTCCAGCACTATTCAATGTCTTGCTTGCAAAAACACCAAGAAGGACTGTTCCTGTAAATCCTCCTATACCGTGTACTCCCCAAACATCAAGAGCATCATCCCAGCCTCTTTTGTTTTTCCATTCCACAGCAATATAGCTTACTATGGAAGCAATTATTCCAATAACTGCTGCTGCCCAGACAGGGACGTATCCTGCTGCAGGAGTTATTGTTGCCAGACCTGCAACCGCACCAGTCATTAGGCCTATAAATTTTGGTTTTCCCGTTTTAATTGTTTCTATAATAAGCCAGGTAACTGTTGCAAAAGAAGCAGCTATATCGGTATTTAAAAATGCAGTAACTGTTATATGATCAACGTTCAATTCACTTCCTGCATTGAAACCATACCATCCAAACCAAAGAAGCCCTGTTCCTATTGCGACAAGAGGTATGTTATTTGGCTGAAGCTTGGTATTCTTCCTTTTTCCAACAAAAAATACTGATGCCAAGGCTGCAAAACCTGCTGTAATATGGACTACAATTCCACCAGCAAAATCAAGGATTCCCCACTGCTGTAGTATTCCTCCACCCCATATCATATGGACAAATGGGTAATAAACAAAAATTTGCCACAAAACAAGGAAAATCAAATAGGATTTAAAGGTTACTCTACCTGTAAAGGCGCCAGTAATAAGTGCGGGTGTGATAATAGCAAACATCATCTGGTATGCGATAAAGACAAATTCAGGAATTTGTCCATTGGTAAATGGTGTGGTGGAATTTATTCCCATAAAAAAGGCTTTATCTAAGTTTCCTATAATTGCACCAGTCCCGCTAAAGCAGAGTGAATAACCTAGAATAAACCAAAGCACAGTCGTAATCCCAAGAGAAACAAAACTCTGAATCATTATACCCAGAATATTCTTTCTGTTGGCCAAGCCTCCGTAGAAAAAAGCCAATGCCGGCGTCATTAACATTACAAGGCTTGTAGCAAGCAACATGAAACCAGTGGAACCAGTATCAAACATATCCTTCCCCCCAAAAAATAGATTTTATTTACATTAGTTTTAAAGTACAATCTTGCAATTTTAAATGCGAAATATATATGTGTCAATAATATTTAGGTAGCTGTCCCTGCAAAAGCGATCTTTATCAGTATTTGGTAGGCTTAGGTTTTATTCTATTGTGTCCAATTACAAAATAGCTATAGGCTTGTCCGTAAATTTTGTTATACGTTGATAAGATTTGTCTAATTTCTCCGAAAACCCAAGAGGTTCTTCGTCTTACTCTAGGAACGCATATACACTAACTCCAATCCTATTAATATAATCATCTCCTGGATGATAATTTTCAATTCTCTATTGTAACTCTCACTCGCTCATCGCCGCAGCGACGAAAGAAGTATTGTCTTCGAGCACCTTCAGTGGCAGCGGCCCGCAATGGCCCATCTTTGGCACCTCTACATATTCGACATTGAGCTTACGCTCGCGCATTGCAGGTATTATCTTATCGCTATGATTTTGTTTAGATACTGCTGGATCCTTTTCGCCATGGATGATCCGATACGGAATATCTGGCAGGTTGGCCACTTGCTCTAGCGGTGAATGTTCTTCCAAGAGAGTATCGAGACTCTCTGGGTAACCTAGGAATGCATTGCGAATGGTTTGGGGAAGATCCTCTCGCTCGTTGAAGTGAAACTTTAGATCGCATACGGGGCAGTTGGCTAAGCACGCACTTACGCTACGTTTGGCATATCGAGTGTAGAGAAGACTGCCCAATCCTCCCATACTAGCGCCTGTGCAGATTAACGGAATACTCTCATCTAACTCGTATGCATCATAAACGGCATCCACCAATTCATCTATCATCGCTCTGGCCTGTCTATTCATCCAAGACCAC
Organism: Phycisphaerae bacterium; assembly: GCA_027078365.1. Taxonomy (GTDB): domain Bacteria; phylum Planctomycetota; class Phycisphaerae; order Sedimentisphaerales; family Sedimentisphaeraceae; genus S145-28. The sequence continues at coordinate 3,686 of JALWYQ010000014.1, read as the reverse complement.
GGTCCGTAGTAGGGGAAAACGACAAGACCACCGCTATTGGCCCATTCAAGCTCTTCCGTGCTAGGTTCAGTCTTGGTGCCTCCGCCCAAGCCATGAAAAACAAGGACAACCCCTTTGGTCTTGCCCTTAACATAATCCTTACCAATCCATGCAAATTCTTTTATGATACTTTTATCCATAATGTGAGCTTTCTTAATGTTTTTTTTAACAGAATATTGATATAGTTTTGCGGCTCTAACTGCAGACAAAAACTATCCTCAATAGAATTATCCCTTTCGGGGCTACAAAGATACCATCCCGCTGGGATTATAGCAAGGCTATGTTGCAGATCTTGCTCCATCGGAGCAAAGCTTTTGTAGCGACATGATATGCGGAGCTGGGGCTCCGCGATCCCAGGAATTCATGTTCTTGATGATCTTCGTGGTAAAAATCTTTTGTCTCTAATCTATCTTGGATCAACAATTCTACCAATAAATAGAATGCTTCCTGTTTTATTTGCGCGTATCAAGAAAATGAAAGGGTGGTCTGCCTGAAATGTTAGAGGTCTGCTAATTGCTTTTAACGTAACGACCACCGCCGTTGCCGCGGCTGCTTCTGTGCCTTCTTCATTGACATCCACAAAAGCTTTATGGATAACCTTACTTATAAAGAGATCTTTCTTGCCGGTCATCCCAGAGAAATCTGCGAGCCGTTCTGAAAAAGCGTCTTGCATTCCCATAGCCCCAAGGATGTCGGAGAGTTCAAATTCGCTGGTAGTTTTAAATTTAGGAATGGAAATCGAGACTTCCCTTTTGCGAACACTACCTAATTCATTAAGCCATTTTTCCACATTCACACTTGTCAGCTGCGCTTCTAATCCTGCCAGACCATCTATGCTCTTTGGCAAAAAGATAATCATAGATAAATCATCACCTTCATACGGCAATTCTATAGCGCTAAAGCTACCAAAATCCTTCAATCTAAATTCTGACTTTTGGCTCATCATACTCGTTTTGACAGTCTTGTCAGGAGTGATATGAAAATCAGCGTCCACAGTTCTTTTCTTATCGAATTGGCTTGACCAGTCGCCTTTAAAATAGATTGCGTTAGAGAGAACCAATCTAGTTAAAGAATCGAGCGAGCCTGATTTGATTAAATCTTTAATCTTTTGCTGTGTTTTATTCTCAACCCAGAGATTGATAGCTTTGCGCGCAGTTTCAGTTTCTCTGGCAAAATCAACGAGGTTTAATCCTGCACCATAGTATTCTTTGTTTAGCTTGAGGAAACTCTCCAAAAAATGATAGTCTCTCTGCGCCCACAATGCGTTAGCTATACTCAATTGAATGTGGCCTTTGTTTTGAATGTCATTGAATTCTGATTGAAGCTTTGAAAAGGACGAATGTAATGGTTGTTGAGCTAAAGAAAAATGTAGAACCTGCGCCATCTCTTTTTCCGTTTCGCCGCATGCGCCAGCGTAAGTCATCGCAAGTGCCGTAGAAATGCTGTAAGGTGAAAAGAACAAATTCCCATCTTTGGCTTTGAGCTCTTGATACAGATCAAAGCCAAAAGCGTTGTTGCTTTCTACTAGCGTCTTCAAATCGCTGGTCGTCTTTGCGCAAAGAAGAGAAGGGGTTAAAAGGGCGATTATTGTAATCACCGCAATAAGTTTGAGTTTGTTTTTCATTTTTTCTCTTTCTTGCTATAAGCTCGAAATTTTCAATTTCCTAAAACAATTAAATCGTAGCACGTTTGTCCAATTCGCTGAAGCAACTTTGTTAGTTGTTTTTATTCTTATTAAGGCGGATTGATTTATTGCAAAACTCTACAAGAGCTATTTTTTCTTTGGATCGTTTAAAAGCCCGTATGGGAATTGATGTTATAAGTTGTTTTCTCGAAGCAACAAAAATGAATTCCTGCGTCTCTATAATAGGATCTACAACCGCCCATCTATACTTGACCAGACTAATCGGTGATTCTACTGAAAACCATTCATCGTTAACTTCAATAATTTTCTTTCCGAAGGTTTGCTTATGCAATCTTCTTATAGTCTTCTCAACTATTCTTTTTACCATTGATTTTAAATAAATGTAAACAAGCCATCCAAACAATACGCTAAATGGAATGATTGTAAGGATTGCTATTGTAGCGTTAGCTAGAGGGTAAGATTTTCCATTAATCGTGAACTTGCCTGTGAATGGATAGTTGAGTTTAAGGAAAAACAGAAAGAAACAAATAGATAAGACAATAACACCATACCTTGAAAATCTTCTTACAACCTTTTTTGTTGCCATAAAAGACTTAAACGATTTTATTGCCTCTTCAGTAGTTGTTTGAAATTCTATCTTCATTCCCTCTTATGTACTCTAGTGTTAAGGCAGTTAAAAGGGCATACGATTCCAAGCCCCAAGCGTTACTTAACATCCATCTGTAATCTAAACACCATTGCCACCTTCAAGATTTTTATGTTTCTCGTGGCGAAAATTACTTTTCGTCGATTTTGGCACATCTTTTCAAATGCCAGCCAAATAGACTAGGAGCTCCTAAAACTAAATAAATTCCAAATATTAAATCAATAAGAGATCGAACCAAGTGCGGCCATATCATCGAACCGGTTCTGCCTTCTAGAGGAAAACCAGACTTAAGATATATGCAAGATAGGTTGACGATAAGTTGCAACCCGTGAGTAATGGCAGAGATAAAAAGGAATAATCCAATTACGAAGAATGCTATCCTATAAATAGTTCTCTCAATGTCGGAACAATAAACAGAAAAGTATTTGGCTGCAATATGATCCGCCTTTTGTAGGAACACTATACCTGTTGATATCAAAATAGCAGGACCTAATAAACACGTAAATAGAAATATTAAGGCTCCTTTATCCATCGAACCAGGAGAGTGTAGTAGTGATATTTGCATAATCAACGGTCGCAACATATAAATACCTGCAACAATGGCTGCTACCCCCATTACCACAACCCCAGCGCGAGTTATGGCTGAAGCCTTTTCGCTACCATTCATGATTTATCCTCCAATAATTAATTAATGAAAAAAGACCCTCACTTGTGACCTTGATTTTTATTCCACTATCCTACTATACCCTCTTGTCCAAAACGCCAATGGCATTCACGCAATCATAATAGGGTGATCTTGCACATGATGTCAAGTACAATACTTTTATGGTAGATATTTATAGCTTCATTATCTAATGCACAAAATGAATTTCTTCACGTTCTTTGTGGTAAAACCTGTTTTATTTCTCCAAATCCCAGCTTGGGTCAATAACTGGGTTGTCATTTGGCGCACCAATAATATCTCGGTACAAGTCAGGGCGACGCGCAGCTAGGTGTTTTCTTCCCATGGCTGTGTCGAGTTTGCTAGTCGTACATAGCCCGACCACGACATCGTCACCAAGCGTATTGCACTCGGCAATGGCATCGCCGTTAGGGTCAACAATCATAGCGTTGCCGTTGCGAACTTGGTCGTCATCAATGCCCACGGGGTTTGTGAAGACTGCATAGAAACCGTTATCGTAGGCACGTGCAGGCACCCATTTCATCAGCCATTCGCGTCCCTTAGGGCTCATAAACTCCTGTCTTAACGAAATTGGATCTTTTTCTCTGTTATGCCACAGCTCTTTCGATACAAGACCAGAACCAGGGATAGGCCACTCCAAACAGCATGTTACATGAGGCATAAACAGAATGTCA
>JALWYQ010000013.1 GCA_027078365.1 Phycisphaerae bacterium | reverse complement strand
AGAGCTTTCTTACTAAGCTCTTTTTCTTCAACAACCTCAAATACACTGTTGTCTCTGATTCTAACTATGAAGCTACTCTGCGCAGACATAATCTTTTGCATTAAAGCATGCTTGGCATAGCCCCTATTCGTGACGTTATTGTGTCTGACAACCTTTAATTGCTTTTGTTCAATAAAAAAAGACCGCTGCACAACCAGCGGTCTTTTTTTGTCTGTTGCGATAACCTACTATTTATCAGTAGATTCTTTTGATGCCTGATCAGATACTGCCGCTGCGGCTTTCTTGGTGATACAAGCATTACACTTACAACCTTCAGGGCATGCCTTTGTATTGTCAGACATGCTAGCTTTATTCATCATGCAACCTTGTTTATTAGGGCAAGCCTTTGCATCATTTGACATCTTTGCCATACATGCGCCACACTTACAGCCTTTAGGGCATGCCTTTGTATTGTCAGATATGTTAGCTTTATTCATCATGCAACCCTGTTTATTCGGGCAAGCCTTTGCATCATTTGACATCTTTGTCATACATGCGCCGCACTTGCAACCTTTAGGGCATACCTTCATATCGCGTGATACACTAGCCTTTTGTATATTACAGCCTTGTTTATTTGAACAAGCCTTTGCCTCGCTAGTGCTAGAATTTGTCATAGCCGTATTGCTACTGTTCATTTCATTATCATCGCAACCAACAAGAATAGCTCCGGCAAATATCACTGCAAAAACCAAAAGCCCAGTCGCAAAGACACGATTAAAATTTCTACTACTCATAACTTCCCTTTCATTTAGTTAATTGTTTATCTTTAGTATAGTACTTTGGTATGATATATCAAGAAAGATATCTAAAAAGATACTATTTCAATTCTAAATCAAAACAAATAAAACTATAGAAGAGCCCTCTCCATTTGCGCCTTCTGCGTTGTTTGTGTTGAATTAAAAGGAAAACAACTAGAGTTTGCGCCACTCCCGTGAGTCCGCTTTGATAAGAGCATCTGCCTCTTCGAAACTATCACTACCTGCGCTGTATAGATATGGAGATTTGCCGCTCTTTGCCCAGTATTCGAGGACTTTATCGAAATACTGCCAAGACTTATCAACACAATCAAACCTTGAGAAGAGAGTTTGGTCTCCAAGCATACAATCTAAAAGCAATCTCTCGTAAGCCTCTGGCATCTGGGTACCGAAAATCTCTTGATAGTCATAATCCATTGTCAAGGTTGCCATACATGCTTTAGAGCCAGGACGTTTGGCTTGAAAACTCAGGCTAGTACCCTCGCATGGTTGAATTTTAAGAACTAGAGTATTTGGAGCGAGCCTATCAATTCCCACAGAGCTAAACATTGAATGCGGAACTTCTTTGAATGTTATTGCTATCTCTGTAGTCTTTCTTTTGAGCCTCTTGCCGCTGCGCAGATAAAACGGCACATCCTTCCAACGCCAATTATCTATCATTAGCTTGCAGGCAAGAAATGTCTCTGTATTTGAATTGGCAAGCAGTTCATCCTCTTCTCTGTAACCACATACCGCTTTACCATCAATTGTTCCTGAGCTATATTGACCTCTGACAAATAATTCATCAATTTGATCTTCTCTAAACTCTCTTAGAGCACTTACAACTCTAGCCTTCTCATCCCTGATAGATTCGGCTTCAAATGCAACTGGTGGTTCCATTGCAACCAAACTAAGCAATTGTATCATATGATTCTGGAACATATCGCGCAGCACACCAGAATTGTCGTAATAGCCATAGCGACCCTCTACCCCTAAAGATTCTGCTATTGTTATTTGTATATGGTCTATGTAGTTGCGATTCCAGAGGGGCTCGAAGATTGAGTTTGCAAATCGTAGCATCAAGATATTTTGAACCGTCTCTTTGCCAAGATAATGATCTATACGATAAATCTGATGCTCATCAAAGTATTCTCTAATCTTAGAATTCAACTCGCGGCTACTAGAAGTATCACGGCCAAAAGGCTTCTCGATAACAATCCTGCTCTTCTTACAAGAATCAGCGCAGCCGCCATAAGAGAGACCGCTCTTGCCAAGTTCGCTTGTGATAATTGGAAAAAGAGTTGGAGGGGTCGAAAGATAATAAATAAAACAACCGCAAAGCTCATACTCTCGCGAGAGTGTATTCAATTTTTCCGAAATCTCGTGGTAAAAATTTTGATCATCGTATTGGCCAGATAGATAGTAAAACTTTGATAGGAAGTTATCTAGTTCGTCATGATTTGAATCTGGATGCACCGAAATTATGGAGTCCTTGCAACGCGTACGAAATTCATCGTCGCTAAGCTTAGTTCTAGAACAACCAAGAAGGAAAAATTTCTCATTTAAAAGCTTCTTCTCATAAAGCCCATAAAGCGATGCAACTAATTTTCTCTGCGCAAGATCACCAGATGCCCCAAAGACAACCATCGCACTCGGTTGGGCAACAGGGTCTGCGCAAATGATATCATTGTAATCTACTGTTGGTTCAATGTTGTGCAAGATAACCTCTCTATAGAATGGAATCTGTCATTTTCTACGACAATAAAAAAGCATCCCACAGCAAAGTGAGATGCTCTTGATTGTTTAGTCTATTGCTTCGAACTGATCTTTACCAACTCCGCAATCTGGGCAAAGCCAATCTTCAGGCAAATCTTCCCATGCAGTACCTGGCTCTATGCCATTATCTGGGTCGCCAATTGCTGGGTCATAAACATAAGAACAAACTATGCATTCATATTTTTGCATCATAGTACCTTTCTATTTATTCTTCTTCAATTCTTCAATATGTTCTGAGATCATTCTTACGTGAGACATTTCTTCCCTGATAATAATATCTATCTTTGATTTTGCAAGTTCACTAACAACCAATTCTCCAAGGCCGGTGAAATACGCTATAGTGTCCTTTTCAAATCCAAATGCCAATTGCAAGATTTCCATTGGCGTAGTTGTACTCTTTAAGGTTGGCAATCTATGCTCAAACTCAAAGATATCATTTTTGACAATCGCAACAAGATACTTCATTGCGTCACCGTCAAGATCGCAAAGATAATCCTTGCTACCACGAGAAATCTCTTCGCGCATCTTAGTAAATAGCTGTCTGTGAGAATCTTCCCAATTCGCCAAATCAAGAAGAAACTTCTTAGTTGAAGGTTCATCTACAATCTCAGCTGCCGCCTTGTAGAACTTTTCGCCTTCAACTTCCATTCTAACAGCAATATCTAATATCTCTTCTGCACTAAATTGTTTATTCATTTAAACTCCAAAGTCTCTTTTGATTATTCGGCAGGAGGAGTAAAAACTCTCTGACCAAGTTCTTTATCCATCATTAACATGCTACCAGGATGATTTCCAGCTAGCTTAATTCTATCGATGATTGCGCCAACAGTATTCTCTTCTTCCACTTGCTCCTCAACGAACCACTGTAAGAAGATTTTAGCCGCATGGTCTCTTTCTTCAATAGCAACTTCAAAGAGTTCGTTAATCATCGATGTAACCTTTTGCTCATGTTCGAGAACTGCATCAAATATCGCAGGAATATCATCCCATTGCTGCGGCGGTTCGCTGATTTGAGCGAGAAGCACTCTACCACCGCGTTCGCTGATATAGTTAAAGAACTTGTCTGCATGGGCAAACTCTTCAAGCGATTGAATCTTTAACCAATTTGCAACTCCCTGATAACCAAGCGAATCAGCGCAAGCACTCATTGAGAGATACAAATATCCAGAATAAAACTCAGCTCTCAACTGTTTATTCAAAGCATCTTGCATTTTTTTACTTAACATATCAAACCTCAATTCTAAGAATCATTTTTTCAACTTTTCCAAAGCCCATGTTTATTGCAGTGTTCGCGTGCATACACACTTTCTCCCTCGACCATAAAAATAGCTTCTGGAGCATCCTCTGGAGAGAGAAATTTTGTATAGGCCTTATTATCCACAACAAGTTCAATCCACTCGATATAATGGTCTTCTTGCATTGGGTGCAAGGTAGAGCCTACAACAACCTTGTATCCGCCATCAATCTTCTCGATTACAGGAACATGCTTCTCTGTTGAAGAATCAGCTTCGAGTTCTTGCATCAACTCCATCGGCTGATTGCAACAGTTAAGTTCGCCCTTTGCGCCGACATAAACCTCTACAATATTACCGCAAATCAAACACTTGTAAAATCCCAATTTCTTTGCCATGATTAATCCCTCTCACTAAAATAGAGCCTCTCTTTATGCAACACCAATCTCTTTGTGTTTTGCAAGAATCTCGTCGGCTAGCTTTTCTAACCTCTCAAAAGCCTCTTCATTTGGACGTCCTTTACAAGTTACAGGCTCAATAAATTCGGCTTTTAAGTTTGAGAGCATACCAATGAGATTATCAACCATCTTACCGCCCCAGCCGTAGCTACCTATGATTGATGCAAATTTTGTTTTAGGTCTGAGCATATTTGCAACAAAGGCAACGTATCCTACATCTGGATGCGCGGTAGTCAATACATAAGGCGAGGCAAGGACAACTGTAGCCGCATCAACTAGTTCAACCGCAAGTTCTCCGATATCTCCACCAGAAATATTAAACGGAACAACAGAAATCCCTCTATCAATCAACGCATCGACTAGATAGTTCACCATCTCTTTGGTACTATTGTGCATTGACACGTAAGGAATAAGAACAAGATTTTGCACATTATCACTTACCCAATCCTTATAGGCATCCACGATAAATGCAGGATTATCGTATATTGGTCCATGGCTTGGAGCAATCATATCTAACTCAAGAGCACTAATCTTCTCGATATTCTTTCTAATCGCAGGCCTAAACGGCATCATAATCTCTGCGTAGTACCTCTTGGCATCTTGATATTGCAACGCATCGTTATTCGCATACATCTGACTTGTTGCCAAATGCGCACCAAAGAAGTCGCAAGAGAAGAGTATCTTATCTTCTACAAGATAACTACACATTGTCTCTGGCCAATGCACCCATGGAGTATAGATAAATCTAAGCGTCTTATCGCCAAGTGAGAGCTCTTCGTTGTCTTCAACTTCAATAAAGCACTCTTCATCCAGCCCAATATGGTCAATCAGCAAACTCTTGCATTTTGGGTTGGTTACAACCTTAGCGTCTGGATAGAGTAAGAGAAGATCGCCAATGCAACCTGAGTGGTCCTGTTCGCAGTGATGCGCAACGATATAATCTATTCTTTCAACCCCTGTTCTCAAAACATGGTCGATAAATTGGGCGCTGGTTGCTGGGTCCGATGTGTCAAGAATTGCTGTTTTCTCACTTCCCTTGACAATATAAGAGTTATAACTTGTTCCATCTGGCAGTGGAATTAGCTCATCAAATAAACGACGGTCCCAATCAATAACACCAACACTGTAAATATTAGGCTTAATTACTCTCATTTCACAAAATCCTTGCGTCTGTATCTAGCTCTATCCTCTACTGCTCAAGTCAATTTAAAGCAATGATTTTACAGCAGCTAGAGCAGCTTCATAATCTGGTTCGTTTGTTATCTCGCTAACAACTTCTTTATACCTGATTGTAGCGTTTCTGTCTATAACAAACACTGCCCTACTAAGAAGACGGAGCTCTTTTATTAAAACACCATAGCCTAGCCCAAAATCCTTACTGAAATGGTCAGATAAGGCAACTATATTATTTGCTGAATTTGCCCCACACCATCTAGCCTGCGCGAATGGCAAATCCATACTTATCAATATCACAGCAACCTCATCACCAAGCTTGGCCGCTTCTTTGTTAAATCTCTGCATCTCAATATCGCAAACTGGAGTATCAAGAGATGGGACAGAACAAATCAAACAAACCTTGCCCTTAAAATCTGCAGGAAAGCTCACCTTGCCAAGTTCATTGTTTAAAACTTCAAAATCTGGAGCAACTGAATTTAGCTCTACTTCATTTCCAACCAAAGTTAAAGGGTTGCCCTGAAATGTTACAGCAGCTTCTCTCTCGCTCATAATAATTCCCCTACCTAAATGATGTATTAAAAATATGCTTGGTTTGATTGCAACATTCTAACAATCAAACCAAGCACTAAATATAACTAAACATTTAAACTAATTTAAGTACTCTTACCCAAAATAGCGCTTTAGAAGACCTTCAAATGCCTTACCGTGGCGTGCTTCATCCTTGCACATCTCATGTACTGTATCGTGAATTGCATCTAGGTTGAGTTTCTTTGCCAATGTAGCTAGATCTTTCTTACCCTGACAAGCACCATTTTCAGCAGCAACTCTTGCCTTTAGATTCTCTTCTGTACTAGCAACAACAACATCGCCTAGAAGCTCTGCAAATTTTGCAGCATGCTCTGCTTCTTCAAATGCAATCCTCTTATACGCCGCAGCGATTTCAGGATAACCTTCTCTATCGGCCTGTCTGCTCATAGCTAGATACATTCCAACTTCGCAACATTCGCCGTTAAAGTTTGCCTCAAGACCTTTAATAACTTCTGGATCAACGCCCTTAGCCACTCCAATTACATGCTCATCAGCCCATGCAAGTTCAGATCCTTGAGATTGCTCTTTGAATTTGTCTTTTGGAGCCTTACATTGTGGACAAACATCTGGTGCAGAATCTCCCTCATGAACATAGCCGCAAACTGTACATACAAACTTCTTCATATCTCTTTTCCTTTATAAAATGATTAAATCTAATAATTAAATGATTCTAATTCAAAATACGCTTGAGCATGAAGGCACGCTGGGCAAACGTTAGGAGCCTCAAGACCTTCATGAACATAACCACAATTTCTACAAATCCAACGAGACTTTGCATCTTTACGAA
>JALWYQ010000012.1 GCA_027078365.1 Phycisphaerae bacterium | reverse complement strand
ACAAGGTAGCCGTAGGGGAACCTGCGGCTGGATCACCTCCTTTCTAGGGATAACTAGAACTTGGAAATAAATTATTTCCTCGAATAGTCAGTCACTTTCGTGATGTTCGGATACTCTGTTCTTGAAATTCAAGCCTTACCGGTCTTAGCACTGGTAAGGCTTTTTTTGTGTGCTGTAACATGAGACAGTAGCAAACGTCTTATCGCCCCGCGCAGCCAAGCCTTAGCTTCTCACAAAGGCCTTGCTTCCCTAGAGCTAGCAGGAGAGCCTGTGCATTCGTAGTTGCAAATAACCCATCTCAACAGGATTTTCTGTTTCTTTTACGATTCTTGCGTTAAATTACGCCTCTAGTGTTTCTATAATCTTAGCCAAATCAAGGCTTCTAAAATCTATTTGTGTTGCATCAATCCATACTCCACTTCTTTTTGATTTGTTGAGAAAGTATGAGATTAATTGGAGGGATTCTTGTGCCTCGTTACCCGGATCGTGGCTAGTATTGTGTATTTTCTGAATGGATTCCAATGTCGAATCTGTAGAGTCTATAGTGAAATCCTTAAGTTCAAATATTTGCATATCTTTAAAATAGAAACAGCTGTAGCTTTGAATTTTCTTATTCTTGCCTTCTGTTTTTATCTTTGCTGAGCGATCTATATGTATCAGCTCTAGTCTAGATAGATTGTTTGTCCACTTGTAATCGTTGCGATCTAGTAGTGAGAGCTTTTCTTGGCGTTGTTTAAACTTATTTGCAGATTCAAAATCTAGTGATTTTGCGGCGATGCGCATCTTCTCAGTTAGATAGTTTTTGCCGATTTCCCTATTGCCTGTTGCCGTCTCAATGGCAATATGGATCGACTTGATATAGTCTTGATAGAGATTGCTATTAATACAAACACCAGTACAGGATTTCATTTGCAGATACGGACAACTTCTCGCTTTCTCTGGAGAGCTTATTGCAGAATAGTTTCTGCATAGGTCAAAGACTTCAATGAGAGCGTCTATATACATATTTGCAGCCTTGCGAGATGGAAATGGTGCAATATTAATAACTGCAGAGTTTGATTTTATAGTCTGATATATCTTAAAAGTAGGCCATTTGCTTCTGGTGTCAATCCGTACAATATTTAGTTTTGCTAGTTCTATGGCTTGTGATGGGTTCTCTGGATGTATCTTTCTTGCTAGTTTTTGCATGTACAAATATGAGCGAAAATTGTTGTAGCAGGGGATAAAGTAAATCTTTGATGTTATTTTCGAAAGCTCAATTTTTTTTGTGCAGTTTTCTGATTTTTGCTTGCCCAAAAGTTTTGCCCTAACTGTAGAGCGGATGTTGCTACATAAGAGGAGTTGAATAGGATTGTCATCTCTATCCACAAAAAAACTCACACCCTTCGCAGTTGGAAGGTGTGTGAGTATTGTATCCTGTGAATTAAGAGAAAATTCTACGCAATTGGTAAAAAGAGTCTCAAATCCAGAGTTCATTACACGTTAAGGCCTGAAATAACACAATCATAAACCATTTTTCCGTCAACGTAACCCTGAACGACAGCGGTATACTTGCGTCTCTTAAATTTAGAGATATGGCATTGCATGTAAAGTCTTGAGCCGGGCTCTACCGTGCTACGGAATTTTGCTCCCTCTATACTGGCAAAGCCAATAAATCCTTTAAGTTCGTAGATTTCCTTTACGAAGAAGCTCGATAACTGCGCAGATGCTTCTATCATAATTACGCCAGGCATAATCGGGCGACCAGGGATATGCCCACGCACCCAGAATTCATTTTCCGTAATATCTTTGTAGCCGAGGATTAGAAATTTCTCCTTATCGTACCACAAGATACCATCTAGTTGTTGCATCTCATAGTTTTGTGGGTTGTGCTTTAAGATATCTTCTTTGTTAAAAAGGACATTATTTAAGTCAATGTTGTCCATATTAATAAGCTGTTGTGGAGGCATAACTAAACTTCCCTCAAAAATTGTTGATGTAAACAGAAAAAACCCTCTTAGTCGACAAGGCTAAGAGGGCGGTGATTTCGTAATCGTAGAAATTACTCAGAGCTACGAAGCTCAAGAATAGCAGCTCTAACATTTTGAGCCATTTGTTTAATCTCTTGCATTTGTTTACGTACACGTGTTCCAGCAGCTTTGTTGCCACCCTCTGCCTTATTAACATCAACCTCGATTTCTTCTACTAGTTTCTTAAGTGCTTCGTATTGCTGCATTAGATGCTCCTTTACGGTAAAATCATATGTTAATTCCAATTCACCGGGATTCTATCAGTAACATTGGTTTTTGTCAAAGTTAAAAGCCCATTACTAGCTCAAAAATGCGTATTAAACAGACTATTCATGTATTTTCTTGGTTAGTTCGGCTATGCGTTTACCTCTTCTTTGGCACTGCGCAGTTGCTCTATCATCCGGTGCACCTATAGACACAGGTCCAAAATGGTCACCTCTTGGATCTCCTTGAATAATCATCCCGTGCACTAGCATTGCATGGAGTATTCCCATTATTACAGTTTCGTTGCCGCCGCCCACATTTGCAGAGCTACTAAAGGCAGCACCAATCTTGCCGTCAAGTTTGCTGTGTTTTGATACCGATTCATCGATTAGGGCCTTGATTTCACTTGCCATCTCTGCGTAGTAGCACGGGGAGCCAATGACTATTGCATCTGCTTCCATGATGTCGTCTATGGTTACGTCAGCAACATCTTTTACTACTGTCGGTAAATCTGCATCATTCATAGATTTGGCTATTATTTGCGCCATCTTTTTTGTGTTTCCGCTTCTGCTATAATATATAACTAGCCCTGTTGCCACACTAACCCTTTCTTTTCAGTGTTGAGTTATCCTTTAAAGATTTGTTTTTATTTTTTCAAATGAACTTGGTTGTTCTACTTTAAAGATATCGAGTTTGACAGGTTTATCAAGCTCGTTACGATTAAAATCTAGCTCTATATCGTAGGTGTCGCCTTCTCTGGTAGTCGCTATTATTCGGATAGGTAAATACAGTGTTCTGTCAATATAGAGCTTGAGTTTAACGTATTTGTCGTAGTACTTAGACTTTTCTTTTACCGTTAATTTCAGCTCTATTGGTTTTGTATTCTGAGTTGGTAATAATTCAATAGCAAAATCCTTACTTAGGTTAGCTGTAGAGGTAAAACCAACAATTGGCATATTCGATGATAGTAATTCTAGAGCGTCTATAGGTTTATCTTCTTTTTTGACAAGTTGGTCTATGCTAATTTGTTTGAGTTGGTAATTAATTCTAGTCACTGAATAACCATCAAATATGTACTCTTCATGGTATTTTTCAGGTGCAAAATCATCTTCTTGCCTACTTGTAAAGCTCAACCTTACATATGAACGCGCTGCGTCTTTGAAGTACCATATCTTGCCTTTATTGATTGTTGTGGATTCAAACAGCTCTGGGTCTTGAATGATTTTGTAGATGATATCTGCGTTGAAAGATGTGAGTTTTTTAGCCGCTTCTGACATTTTAGAGAGCAGAGGCTCCAGTTTATCTGAGTGGTCTATCGGTTGTTTGCTCAATGCATAGCCAGTTGGACTAAAGAGCAATAATGCGATTATGATTGATTTGATTGTATTCATATTTGAATCAACATCCTTATCTTGTGTAAAGATTTTTCTTGGATATAAGCCTAGCAAGTGAAACTGAATTATAAACATAATTTGCATCTATAAAAGTAATTTAATAGAGGTTTTTACATTTCTATGATCACCGCATGTGATTATTGACTTGATATAAAGGCTTTGTGAGAATAAACTCATACTAGCTATGGATCAGAGCATTGATATAATAAAGTCGTTAAAGCAACACCTAGAAATCGATTCATTTCTAACAGGAGATTTTGCCTTGCGCGGAGAAGGCTTACCTGTTGAAGATGCCTTATCAACAAATAGCACAGAAGTAGCCAGTCAAAATTTAGAGCAGGTGCAAGTAGAATACACATATAAAAAGATAGATGCCAACATGAATAAAAAAGATGCAGTTGCTCTATTAAAAGAGCTTTCGGTAGAGATAGAAAAATGTAGAGCGTGCCAGCTTGGCAACACCCGAATAAACCCCGTTATAGGGGAAGGGAGTGTATCAGCTAGAATCGTTTTTGTTGGTGAGGCTCCTGGTGCTAAGGAAGATGAGACAGGTAAACCTTTTGTGGGTAGAAGCGGGCAGTTGTTGACAAAAATAATAGAGGCTATGAACTTATCTCGCCAAGAAGTTTACATATGTAATACCATAAAATGTAGGCCTCCAGAGAATAGAGACCCAAAGCCGCAGGAAAAAAAAGCTTGTCGTCATTTCCTAAATAGGCAATTGGAGATAATCAAGCCAGAGATAATCGTTGCATTGGGGTCTCATGCAGCTAAGAGTCTTCTCGATGTTGATAAGCCTATTGGGCAACTTAGAGGCAAGTTGCATGATTTTTATATGCATCAGGATGCAGAGCCAATTAAGCTGATGCCAACATACCATCCTTCTTATCTTCTGCGCAATTACAACTACGAGAGTCGAAAGCGTGTCTGGCAAGACATGCAATCGGTACTTAAGTATCTTAATCTACCAGTTCCAACAAAGAACCCGGCTCAGAAGTAATAACTTAGCTGTTATCAATCGAAGTGGATTGCTCTCGGTTCTCTATAATTTTGTAGCGCTATGTGGTAGTCCTTGTCTAGAATCTCAAGATGTTGAGTTTCTAAAACCACATCTTTACCTTCACCAACCATCTTTAGAGGCTACTAATTTGCATTGAGCCCTGACAACCTGTTGCTTCCGATAAAAAAACGATATAATGCGAAAAAACTCCACTTTTTTTATTTTTTTTAAAATAAGAGCCTCAAGTCTTTAAAACTACCTCCGATAATGTCCTTGTCAGATGGTGATAATGAGAGAGATTATCCGACCAACGACTTAGGTAATCAAAGCATATTTGTAAGGAGAGTTTAAAATGTTAGCGATTAGAAACAACTTGATGGCATTTAACGCTGCCCGGCACCTCAGCAGGAACTACAATGAGTTGTCTAGTTCCGTTGAGAGACTGTCTTCAGGTTTGCGTATCAACAGTGCCAAGGACGACGCAGCAGGCATGGCGGTTCGTGAGCTTATGAGAGCGGACATTGCTGTTCTTGAGCAGGGTAGTCGAAATGCATCAGATGGTATTAGTATGCTCCAGACAATGGAAGGTGCTATGGCCGTAATCGATGACAACCTTATTCGTATGAAAGAATTGGCAGAACAAGCTGCTACAGGCTCTTATTCCTCTGCTCAACGTGCTATTATGAACTCTGAATTTGAAGAAATGGCAGCAGAGATTGATCGCGTTGCGAACGATACAAAATTCAACGGCATTTCTATGCTTAATAATACAACGACGATATCGATTCACGTTGGTTCTGCTACAACTATAGATGTCCCAGGTAAGGATTTGAGGACTACGACGCTAGGTGTGGATAGTGGTACAATAGATATTACTACACCAACAAACGCTCAAGCGGCCCTTACGGCACTTACTACGGCTATAACTACAAAGGATGCGGCTCGAGCAACTTTTGGTTATAAAATGAACCGTCTAGAAAGTACCAACGCTATTCTTGGTATCCAGATTGAAAACCTTCAAGCGTCAGAATCACGTATTTCAGATGTTGATGTTGCAACAGAGATGGCAAACATGACAAAGAATCAAGTTCTTGCTCAAGCGGGCGTGTCTATGCTTTCTCAGGCTAATAGTATGCCTCAAATGGCTCTCTCATTGCTCAAATAGTATTGAGCAACTTATAAATGTGCTACATAGGTGTTGCCAGTCTTGTAAGAGCTGGCAACACTCTGTGTGGAATTAGTGTATAGACAATTACATTTTTGATAGGGTATTTTTCTGATGGTAACCTCAGATCTCTACAAAACTAACGATATAATGACAGCAAACGGCATTAGCTTAGTTGTAAAGCTCTATGAGGGTTGTATTAAATTCCTAAAGCTTGCAATTAGTGATATTGAGAATGCTGATTATGAGTCAAAAGCTAATCACATAAATAGGGCCATAGATATTCTATTTGAGCTTAATGCCAGTCTTGATATAGATGTTGCTCCAGAGATAGCAACTAATCTACGATCCCTATACTTATTCTGTATAAAGCACACTAAAGAAGCTAATATAGAGCTAAGTACCGTCAAACTTGGCGAAGTTGTGAAGATACTTTCAGGACTACTTTCTGGTTGGAGAGAAATAGCTTATTAGCAGTAAAATAGAAAAAAAATATAAAAAAATCAAAAAAATAAACATCTTTTGTCCTATAAGAATAAACGCTGATTAAAGAAAACAGAGAAACGCAATTGAATGCTCATTTGCGGCTATTTCTCGTGTTTGCATTGAGTAAAGTTTATCTTATATGAAGCGATAATTGAGTTTGAGGCTGATGAACAGCTCGAATTTGATAATTCTTACTAAGGAGTTTAAAAGATGTTAGCAATCAAGAGTAACATAATGGCAGTTAACGCTGCTAGGCACTTAGGGAATAGTTATGACTCCCTAGCTAGTTCAGTCGAGAGACTCTCTTCTGGCTTGCGCATTAATAGTGCCAAAGACGATGCTGCTGGCTTGGCAGTTCGTGAGCTTATGAGAGCAGATATCTCTGTTCTTGAGCAGGGCAATCGTAATGCGCAAGATGGTATTAGCATGCTTCAGACAATGGAAGGTGCTATGGCCGTAATTGACGACAACCTTATCCGTATGAAAGAGCTTGCAGAACAAGCCGCCACAGGTTCTTATTCAAGTGCGCAGCGTACAATTATGAATAATGAATTTGGCCAAATGGCAGCTGAGATTGATCGCATTGCAGG
>JALWYQ010000011.1 GCA_027078365.1 Phycisphaerae bacterium | reverse complement strand
TAATCAAGCTGAGCGTCAATGCTGCGCAAAAATAAAACTATAAGCATCCTACCGTCAAACAAATCTCTTGAGATAGTAAAACTCTTGCGATAAACTCAGGGAGCAAATGTAGTGCCGAACGATATTGTTCCTGACCCCTTTAATTCCCCCTTCGAATTAATATAGAAGCCAAGTATCTCCCATTTATCTCCATTTTTTATCAATGTTACCTTTATAGTTGCAGGTCCATTTGAGAAATCTGCCGTGGCTTCATAATAACCGGTAATTCGCTTGCCATACTCTGATGTTACAGACATTGTAGTACCGCCTTCAGATCCATTGTATTTCACAAACGTACCTAACTTCTTAAACAAAGCAAAAGTTTTATCCATCTGTTCGTCGGGCACAAAAGTCTTCAATTGGTCGCTGGAATATTCAAACAATGTCTCTTTTTTTAGGTCTGCCAGAATAATAGGGACAACCTTATCAACATAAGCATTTGCTTCTTTGTCTAACGCAGAACCCTTCACGAATACAATAGATAGCAATATAACTGATGCGACAATAATAATAGCAAAGACAATGCCCAACCCCATAAATATTTTCTTCATAATCTTTTCTCCCTTTGTTCAAGCACAACCATATCGATTGTTAATTCCCTCATCTGTGTTAATCTGCGGTCAACAGTTTTACCTTTCATTCCCCTTCCAAAAGATTTGCGCCTAGTTGACCACAAGCTGCTTTGATTTTCTCTCCGCGTTTGAATCTAATATGAGTTTCAAATCCTGCATCGGTTAGCCATTTGTGAAACTCGGTTATTCTTTCTTTTGAACTAGAGCTAAGATCGCTACCAGAGTGTTCGTTGTATTCTATGATGTTGATATTGCACTTGATTCCTCTTATGCGCCCTATCAAAGCGTCGCATTCGTTTTTTGTATCATTTACGCCTTTGATTAGGCAATACTCAAATGTAACTCTACGATTTGTGATGGTTTGATAAGTTCTTATCGCTTGGGTTAATTCTTTGAGCGGGTATCTTGAGCTTATTGGCATTATCTTTTCGCGATTCTTGTCTATTCCAGCGTGGATACTAATCGCAAGCCTTGCTTGGATTTTCTCCTGCGCGAAATCTAATATTCTCTCTGGCAAGCCGCAGGTGCTTACGGTTATGTGCCTAGCACCGATATTTTGCCCATCAGCATTGTTTAGTGTATAGACTGCCCGCATTACTTCATCGTAGTTATCAAACGGCTCGCCCATCCCCATAAAAACAATATTATCCAAGCGGCCAATATCTTTAGTAACCTCATATACTTGCGAGAGAATTTCTCCAGCGCTGAGATTTTGTGAGAATTTCATTTTTGCAGTCGCACAAAAGGCGCAGCCCATCTTGCAACCAACCTGAGATGATATGCACAGGGTTTTGCGTTTGTTATCGCTGAGCAGGACCGTCTCAAACCGCTTGCCTGATTGCAAAGCGAATAGATACTTGAGAGTCGAATCTGGATCGATAAATTTCTCTACGAGCGTAACTGAAGATATGTAGTAGCCTGCCTCTTTGAGATTTTCTCTGGTTTGCTTGCTAAGCGGGCTGATATCGTCAATAGAATCTATAAGTTTAGAATGAATGAAGTTGAAAATATATTTGGCATGAAATTTCTTGCCACCAACTGAGAGTATAATCTCTTGCAATTCTTTTAGGTTACAAGATTTTAAGTCTTTGTTCATTTTGTCATTGATCCACACAGGAGATTTTTAATTTCGCCTTAAAAAGAGAACTATGCAACCGGAATTATTTCCCTTAAGCAATTACCTCTTAGAAGCCTAAAGCCTTTGGGAGCAGTTTAACAGCTGCGCAGCCCTGATACAAGTCTTTTTCGTTTGACATTGAAGCGAGTAGCAATTCTACTTATGTAGTATTATTAACCACTTAGAGTTTTTCAGAAGAGTAAGATGGCAAAACTAGGTTGCGACGAGATATTAAAATTCTTGCATAAACAAGAGGCTATAACTGTCAGCGAAATATGCTCACATTTTAATCTTGGCCTCAGTGATATAGAGCCAATGATGTTTGAAATGGAAAAGAGAAATCAAATTCGAATCGAGAACTCAACATGTCAAGGCAACTGCGGCAGTTGCTTGGGCTGTGATAGCCAAAATGCAAGCATTGATCCGATTTCTTTGTCTAGCGTTATAGTTGTAGTAAAAAAATAAACGAGCAGTCTTTTGCCGAGTCAAACACGACAAGAAGACTACTCTTCATCATTCTTTAAGACTGTCATAAACGCTTCTTGAGGGATGTTTACAGAGCCAACGCTCTTCATGCGTTTTTTACCTTCTTTTTGTTTTTTGAGTAGCTTCATTTTTCTTGTAACATCACCACCGTATAGCTTTGCGGTAACATCTTTGCGATAGCCTTTTATAGTTTCACGAGCAATAATCTTTCCACCAATCGCAGCTTGGAGAGGAATCTCAAATTGGTGCCTCGGTATCGCTTTGCGCAGACGCTGGATTAGTTTGCGCCCGCGAGCTTCAGCGTTGGAACGGTGTACGATAATAGACAACGCATCGACTGCAACCTTGTTAACAAGAATATCCATCTTCACAAGATTGCTCTTTTCATAGCCAAGCAACTCATAATCCATAGTTGCATATCCGCGTGTCATGCCTTTTAGCTGGTCGTAGAAATCATAAACAATCTCGCCAAGAGGAGCTCTAAACTCCATCAGAACTCTAGTACTAGAGATGTAGTCCGTT
This sequence comes from Phycisphaerae bacterium, assembly GCA_027078365.1. Lineage (GTDB taxonomy): Bacteria > Planctomycetota > Phycisphaerae > Sedimentisphaerales > Sedimentisphaeraceae > S145-28. The sequence goes on along the minus strand of JALWYQ010000011.1, from coordinate 4,261 downwards.
TTCACCAAGACGCATCTTCTCTGGTCGGCAAGTTTCATTACTGGGCCAATACTGTCTTTTGGCATAATAATTTCGAGTTTGGCTATAGGCTCGCGCAGCTCTTCGATAAGACTCATATCTGGAAGCTGGCTTGGCGAATCAATTTTTAGTACCGTTCCATCGGTCATCAAAACCTCGTAGCTAACCGTTGGTGCTGTCTGGACGACTGCTATATCATTCTCTCGTTCAATACGCTCTTGGATAATCTCCATGTGCAAGAGGCCAAGAAAACCGCATCTAAACCCAAAACCAAGCGCCGGCGAGCTTTGAGGGGTAAATGTGAAGCTAGAGTCGTTAAGAGAGAGTTTCTCAAACGCAATCTTCATCTTTGGATAATCGCCAGTGTCTGCCGGATAGAAATCAGAGAACACCATCTGCATCGGCGGTTCGTATCCCGGTAGTGGTTTGTCGGTTGGGTGATGCTCATCTGTAACAGTATCGCCAACATTAACGTCTGCAAGACTCTTAATATTACCAATGAAGTATCCAACCTCACCGCAATCAAGCTTATCACGAGACGTCATACGAGGTGTGAATTTTCCTACTTCTGTAATCGTATAGCTACGATTTGTACCCATGAGCCTAATCTTCTGGCCAGGCCTTAATGAACCTGCAAACATACGTACATAACAGATAACGCCTCGGTAGCCATCGAAATGACTATCAAATATTAACGCCGCAGTCGGTTTGTCGCTGTTGTCTTCTGGTGGTGGAATTAAAGTTACGATAGCATCGAGAAGCTCTTCCATGCCAACACCGCTTTTGGCACTAACATGAAAACATTCGTTTTTGTTGATACCAAGAACACTCTCAATCTCTTCAGCTACAACCTCAGGTTGGGCGGCCGGCAAATCTACTTTATTCAATACCGGCACAATTTCAAGATCGGCAGCGACGGCTAGATACGCATTTGCAACCGTCTGCGCTTCAACGCCTTGAGCCGCATCAACCACAAGAACGGCACCTTCACAGGCGGCTAGAGCCCTTGAGACTTCATAGTGGAAATCGACGTGGCCGGGCGTATCAATCAAATTAAGCATATACTTCTTGCCCTGCGACTCATATTCCATAGTAACTGCAGACGCCTTGATGGTAATTCCCCTCTCACGCTCAAGATCCATACTGTCGAGGAGTTGCTGGTGAAACTCTCTTTGAGTTACAGTACCTGTAAGCAACATCAGTCTATCTGCCACAGTACTTTTACCATGGTCAATATGTGCTACAATAGAGAAATTTCTTATATGTTCAGTGCCCATAAGCCTTTATCTTAATTAACATAACCGAGTGTAAAACGCCTTATTATAGCGACATCTTTGCATAATGCAACTTTAGGACCACCCTTTACTCTAAAACTGCAACTTTATTCTTTCATCACAATAGCTATAACGATAAAATCCCCCAATTAATATTCCTAATCATAATGGAGGCTAATTATGGCTGTAATCGATATGCCACTTGAAGAATTGAAAAAGTATAAGGGGATTAGCCCTTTCCCTAGCGATTTTAATGAATTCTGGGATAAGCAACTCGCCGAGCTCTCTTTGATAGATGCAAATGTCGAGCTTGTAAAGGCAGATTTTCAAGCTCCAAACGTTGAGTGTTTTGAGATGAGATTTACCAGCTCGCGCGGAGCTAGAATATTTGCCAAGGTAGCTAGAGCTAAGGATATTTCAAAACCTCTGCCTACAATATTAGAGTTTCATGGATACACGAGCCAGAGCCGCGACTTCTCAGCCCTACTAGATAGAGCCGCAAACGGTTTTGCTGTGGCAGCGATGGACTGTAGGGGGCAAAATGGAAAATCGCAAGATGTCGGTCAGGTCGATGGTTGCACGTTTAACGGTCATATAGTTAGAGGCCTTGGCGATTCACCTGAGACTCTGCTATTCAAAGATATCTTTTTAGATACCGCGCAGCTAGCTAGAGTTATGATGGCGTTTGACTGGGTGGACGAAAATAGGATAGCAACGTATGGCGGTTCCCAAGGCGGCGCATTATCACTTGTCTGCGCGGCACTTGAGCCAAAAATCAAACAATGCGCAGCGATGTATCCATTCCTAAGCGATTTCAAGAGGGTCTGCGAACTCGACCTTGGCGCCGAGGCGTATATCGAGCTTAAACAACATTTTAGACGCTGCGATCCTCACCATGTAAATGAAGACAAGATATTCGAAACGCTCGGCTATATAGACGTTTCAAACATGGCGACAAGAATTAAGGCAGATGTATTGATGCTGACAACTCTAAAAGACGATGTATGCCCACCATCAACACAGTTTGCCGCATACAATAAGCTAACCTGCAATAAGGAGATGATTATCTATCACGATTTTGGACATGAAGCTTTACCAAAGAGTATAGATGAGATTTTAAAATTCCATTTTAAACTTCTCTAGTCTAACAGAAAAATATTTAACGCTAGAGGCGCAGAAGAAATAAATTTAAAAACAACTGCAAAACCTTAACTGCTTTAACGCAAGAGACGCAGAAGGCGCAAACGAAACGGATTTAAACAACTTGTTTTATTGAAAAGCGTAAATTGTAAATTAAGAATTAATGATTAGTATGAATAAACGTAATGGAGGCCTGTTATGCCTGTAGTAGATATGCCACTTGAAGAATTGAAGAAGTATAAGGGGATTAGCCCCTTACCAAGCGATCTTAATGAGTTCTGGGATAAGCAACTCGCCGAGCTCTCTTTGATAGATGCAAATGTCGAGCTTGCAGAGGCAGATTTTCAAGCTCCAAATGTTGAATGCTTTGAGATGAGATTTACCAGCTCTCGTGGGGCTAGAATATTTGCCAAAGTAGCTAGAGCTAAGAACTTCTCAAAACCACTACCTGCAATATTAGAATTTCACGGCTACGCAGGTCAAAGCCGTGACTTCTCAGGCCTGCTAGATAGAGCCGCAAACGGTTTCGTTGTGGCTGCGATGGACTGTAGAGGTCAAGATGGAAAATCACAAGATGTTGGCCAGTTTGACGGCAGTACATTCAAAGGTCATCTAGTTAGAGGTCTTGGCGACTCTCCTGAGACTCTAATGTTCAAAGAACTCTTCTTGGATACCGCGCAGCTAGCAAGGGTTATGATGGCGTTTGACTGGGTAGATGAGAATAGAGTAGCATCGTTTGGAATCTCTCAAGGCGGTGCGCTCGCACTTGCCTGCGCAGCACTTGAGCCAAAGATTAAACAATGCGCCGCATTGTACCCATTTTTGGGCGATTTTAAAGGAGTGTTCGAACTAGATATTGATGGCTCGTCGTATGGAGAACTCAAAGAACATTTTAGGCGCTACGACCCACACCATATCAACAAAGACAAAATATTTGAAACGCTCGGCTATATAGATCTCTCACACCTTGGCGCAAGAATTAAAGCGGACGTATTGATGCTAACGGGCTTAAAAGATATCCACTGCCCTCCATCAACACAGTTTGCCATATACAACAATCTAACCTGCAAAAAGGAAATGATTCTCTATCACGATTTTGGACACGAACAATTACCAAAGAGTATGGATGAAATTTTGAAATTCCACTTTAAGCTCCTAAATATTTAACGCTAATAACGCAAATGAACAACTTAAGGTGTCAGAACCCTCGCTGGTTCTCAAAAACCGATTAGCTCCGTTAGGTGTGGCTCCTCGTAAAGCAGGGACACCTACAACTGGCCGGAGGCCGGACGTAGGTATCCCTATTGCCCTTAGATTAGAATTGAATAAAAGCTTTATGAACCAATCTCGATTTCTAGAGTGTATTCGCCCCAGTCTTGGCTGGAGAGCCTTTCTATTAGCTCTTCTTGTGATGGCGATTCGATTGTGAAATCGATATTTCTCGCTGAATCTTTGATACGATAGGATTCGCTTGAACCGTAGCAATATTCTATATCACGGCAGTCGCAGCTCTCTATCCAACTCTCAGCTAACCATTCGGCTAGATCCTCCTTTTTTTCTGCGTTGATAGTTCTCCATATGTTATCGTTTTTGGTTAATTTGGCTTTCATTTTAAACCCCCATCATAAATAAAAACCTAAGATACATCACTCGACCTCTGTGTTAATACCTATACCAGTCCGGTATTTACGAAAATAGGAATACTACAAAATGGGGAATTTTAGGTCAATAACATTTGTGTTTCTCACTGATTCCTTGAATAGGCGAGAGTTTCAAGTATTGACCTAAGTTACTAGTATGTAGTTATATACGTGAATTTTTGGCATAGA